>PLES01000181.1 GCA_003137075.1 Solirubrobacterales bacterium | reverse complement strand
TCCCATCACTCCGCCGCAAGCCGCCAAGGTCACGACAATTGGCGAGCCCGTCGACATGCAATGCCCGCGACCCCGACTCCGCGCTCTCACGCATCCTGGGCCAGAGCCTTCGCTGGCGGGTCAGGGCGCGTAAGGAGTGCCAGCGCCGGCCCCGTAGGCCGCGACACCGGGGATCGAGGATTCGGCCTTGATCAGTTCCAGCATGAGGATGATTGCAAGCGACAGGGACGCAGGATCGGCTGGTTGATCGAGCGTCGTGATGGTGCTGCTTGAGAGCGTGAGGTTCGTGAGGCGTGCGATGTGAGCGTGTCCGTCCTTGATGCTCCAGTTGCCGTTGAGCGGGTTATCGGTCACGTGGTAAACCGTGTCGCTGCCGACCCAGAGCTTGTGGCTATCCGGGATCAGGCCCTCGGTGATACCGCCTACTTCGACACCTTCGACGGTTTGTGCAACCACCGCCCAGCTCACGTTATGGCGCTCGACTTTGATGTTCCAACGGTCGGTACGCGTGTATACCTCGCCGCCAACGCCCATCGGCAAGAGCGCCACAATGCGCCCGTCTGAATCCCTGACGACATACCGGTTGTCCGCTAAGTCCAAGTCCATGCGGAACTCTTCCCCAGACGTGAAGTCCGCAACGACGTCGCTCATAGGGTCTCCCCGATCAAGATTGCTGTGACGGTCGCCATCGTCGCCATGATCGGCGATGCACACCAATTTGTCGAGTACTGCGCAGCCGGGTGCGCCCGTAACGCGAATCGATACGAAGCCGTTTGAGAAGCCGCAGCACGCCCGTGTTTGGGTCGGCTCACACAAGCGGTTGATCGAGCATGGCTTCGGCACGGGCTCTGACGCGATCCAAAACCTCAATCGCTGTCGTGAGGTCGGCATCAGGCAGGCCGGCCGTGAGCTGGTCGGTGGTCGCCTTCACGCGTTGCCGGGTCGCATCAAGATCGGCTTGGCCCGCTGCGGTTGGCTGCGCTTGGCTTGTAAGCAAGCCGAGAGCGATAAGTCGCTTGGTTGTGCGAGCGGCGAGGCCGGGCGTGGACCTCGTCGCTTGTTCGAGCTTTGCCTCAAGGTCTACGCGACTCGTGGATCCGGTCGCGAGGTTCAAGCAGACCCAGGCTAGGTAGTCGGGGATCGACGAGGAGGCGAGTTCGCGGTCTAGCAGAGCGCGTAACGCATGCTCGGTTGGACCGGTGACCTGGGGAAGGGACGGCATGAAGGACCTCCTGTATCGTTGGCCATACCAACGATACAGGAGCGTTGGTATGGCCAACGAGTTGACCGCTCCGGCCTGCGGCAGTTGTCGGGCAGGTACTCACGATCGAGGTGCGGGAAGATCGCGAAGTCCACGACGCCGAGCGCTTGATCGAGTCCGTTGACTCAGTCTTCGGAGCCGCCTGCTTGGAGTACTCACGGACATCCGGCGGTGGTACTCCCGTCAAAACTTGTCGAGCGCCCTTGACTTCAAGCGCTTGAGGTGTGTTTTGCTGTCGGTATGACAGCGCTCACAATCCGGGATATATCTCGGCGCAGCGGGCTCAGTGAGCCGACGCTGCGCTACTACGAAGAGGTGGGGCTGATCGGACCGATCGCCCGTGATCCAAGCAGCGGACACCGCCGGTATCGCGAGAAAGAACTCGACACGTTGCAGGCGCTCGCTTGCCTGCGCGCGATGGGCGTTGGGATCGAGGACATGCGTAGGTATCAGGCGAACCGAGAGCTTGGGCATCTGGCGGCGGGGGAACAGCGCGATCTGCTGCTGCGGCACGCCGATCGGGTCGCAGGCGAGATCGCGAAGCTCGGTACCCACCTCGACTACCTTCGGGCGAAGGCGGCGCTTTGGGATGCCCGCGACCGTGCCGATGCGGGTGCGGAGATCGAGGCGAACATGCAGGTACACAAGATGCTTCCACGGCTAGCGGAGGTGGTGCTCGGATGAGCTCCAAGGTGTTGGTGACAGGTGGATCCGGATATCTGGGAACGCAGCTGATCGCCGCGCTGCTAGGTGACGGGCGTGATGTACGCGCCACGGTGCGGTCGCTGGATGGAGAGGAAGTTGTGCGTGCTGCCGTGCGCCGCGGTGGTGTGGACGACACCGCCCTGGAGCTAGTGGCCGCAGATCTGTCCTCCGACGACGGCTGGCTGGCCGCGCTTGAAGGTGTGGAGGAAGTCCACCACGTAGCCTCGCCGATCCCGTCAGCGCAGCCCAAGGACCCCGACGAGTTGATCATCCCCGCCCGTGAGGGCACTGTGCGCGTCCTGAAGGCGGCCCGCGACGCCGGCGCGCGCAGGGTCGTCCTCACCTCCTCATTCGCGGCGGTCGGGTATTCGCCTAAACCGGTGCGCGACTACACCGAAGCAGACTGGACCGACCCGGATACACCGGGTCTGCTGCCGTACCCGCGTTCCAAGGCGATCGCCGAGCGCGCTGCTTGGGACTTCATCGAGAGTGAAGGACACGACACCGAGCTGGTGGTGGTTAATCCGACATTCATCGCAGGCCCGTCGTTGGTGGCGTCACTGCGCTCGAGCCTGAACGGCTTCAAGGCGATCATCGAGGGCACGATGCCGGCGCTGCCACGCCAGCGCTTCGGCGTTGTCGATGTACGTGATGTCGCCGACGCTCATATCCGTGCGATGGCGACAGCGGATGCGGCCGGCAAGCGTTACCTGCTGTTGGCAGACGGCCCGACCATCACTTGGCTGGGGCTGGCACAGATCCTCCGCGACCACCTCGGGCCTGCAGGCGAGCGAGTCACAACCGACGAGGCGCCCGGTGAGGAGCCGTCGCCGCTGACGATCCACAACGACCGCGCCAAGCGGGAACTCGTCTGGCAACCGCGACCCGCCACGACCTCGATCGTGGAGACCGCCGACAGCCTCCGCGACCTCGGCCTGCTGGACGCACGCTGATCGAGCGTCACCGTGCTTTGGTGTTCCGGTGGTTCAGCGGCGCACGATCCATCTTCCACGCCAGCAACAATCGACGATCAGGCGCTCGGAGCCGGGTAGCCAGCTCAAACTTCCCGTCACCGTGTGCGTGTGCCCCGTCGCTCAAGCTGGGCGTCGACCCAAACCATTCCGGGAGGACATACCTCGTCATGCAGACTCGCAATCGGGTTCCCGCCGTCGTCGGTGTCGTCGTTGCTGTGCTTGTGTTGGCCACCGCCGCCAGTGCGGGTGCGGCAACGCTGCAACCGCCTGTGATCAAGGAGCTCTTCACGCCGCTGAAGTGCACCCATGCTCAGACGACTGTTGGGATGGAAGCCTGTGCCGAGCAGCAGATCCTCAGGAGCGACAAGACGATCGACTCCTTGAACGCGCAGATCTTCAGTGGCCTGAGCACCAGCGGGAAGCGAGACTTCATCAGCGGCAACGACGCCTGGCTCAAGTACCGCGCAGCCTTTTGTCTTAGCGAGTCCGACATCTACCAGGGCGGCACCCTCGGCGGGGTCATCTACGCCCTATGTGCGGCAACCGTCAACACAGCGCATGTGAAGGAACTCCAGAACTTCCTGGGGACGCTGAACCAGAACTGAAAGGTGCGGCGTGCCGACGCCAACGGTCGCGGACGCTCTGTTGCCGAGCGCTAAGCGGACAGCTCGCCGGCTTTGACCCTCGCGACCATCTCGTCCGTCTCATCCCGGTAAACGGTGCCGTCGGGGAGTTCGAGTACCGGCAGGTACTTCTGGCCGCTCAGCTCCACTACGCTCGCTCGCGACTTCTCGCTCTTGCCATAGCCGTGCTTGACGATCTCGTAGTCGACCCCCTGCGAATCGAGGGCCTTCTGCAGTCGCCAGCACATGTCCATGTCGACGTGCAGGAACGTATAGGAGCACCGGTGAAGCTTGATTTTCGCCACGCGTCGCAATCTACACCCTGCCGCTCAACGAACCGTTTCGATCGGTGACCACGGCGGCCGGCGTTCGGAAAGCCGACATTCCGAGGCGCTGCGGCGCTTACACTCAGTGAACGTGGTAGCTACTCGGGTGGCGAGGTGAGAGCACAGATTCTGCGAGTTGTTGCGTGGCGTCGAGCCCGCAGGCGTTTGCGAGCGGCTCTTGCTGTGGGCGCAGCGATGGCTGTGGCCCTGCTTTGCCTCTTCGGCGCCGCGGCCTCCGGGACAGCGAGATCGAGCTCGGTGTCGCAGAGTTCCGGCTCTGCTTCTGACTGGACCACCTACCACGGGAGTGCTGAGGCGACCGGACTCGATGCGGCAAAAACCACGCTGCGGCCGTCACGACGAGCCTGGACCTCGCCGAAACTTGACGGGCAGGTGTATGGCGAGCCGCTTGTGGCTGATGGCCGGGTGATCGCGGCGACGGAGAACGACACCGTTTATGTGATGGCAGCGCGCAGCGGCCGGATCCTATGGTCGCGGCACCTGGCGAAGCCGGTGCCAGCCGGTGACCTGCCGTGCGGCGACATCTCGCCCGACGTCGGCATCACGGGCACCCCGGTGGTCGACTTGAAGCGCGACGAGATCTTCGTCGTCGCAGACACCCTGATAGCGGGTCCCGCCGCCTCTCACGGGGTGGAAGCGTCGCACCATCTATACGGGCTCAACCTGCTCACGGGCAAGGTTGAGCTGAACGAGAAGGCGATGCCGAACACCGGCGAAGATCAGCTTGCCCAGCTCCAAAGGCCGGGGCTCGCACTGGACAACGGTCTGGTGGTCATCGCCTACGGTCAGAACTGGGGCGACTGCCCCGGCCCTAACGGTCCTGCGCACGGTTATGTCGTCTCGATCCCGGAGCAGGGCGGACAGCTCAACTACTTCCAGATCAGTCACGGCTCGGATCGGGGGGCGGTTTGGATGGGCGGAAGCTCTCCGGTCATCGACCCTCAAGGGAACGTGTACGTGGCGAGCGCCGACGGTTACAACCAAGGGCCGCACCAGCGATACGACGACAGTGACGCGGTGCTCGAGCTGTCACCGACCATGCACCTTAAGTCGCTGTTCCACCCCAAGGACTGGCAGACACTGAGCGCCGACGATCTGGACCTCGGGACCGGGGACCCAGCCCTTGTGGATGGTTTCGTGTTCCAGATCGGCAAGACGGACATCGGCTATCTGTTGCGTCAGGGACACCTCGGCGGTTCCGAGGGTGAGATCGCGTCGCTTCACGTGTGCAGCGGCGACCCTGACGGTGGACACGCAGTGATGGGCTCCGTTGTCTACATACCGTGCCCGAACGGGCTGACAGCGATCAGGGTTTCGACCAAGCGCCCGTACCTGAAACAGCTATGGACTGACAGCGACGGTGTGCATGGCCCGCCGATCGTCGCGGATGGACTGATCTGGACGATCGGTACCGACGATGCGGTCCACGCCCTCAACCCGGCCAACGGCAAAGAGGTCGGCTCGATCTCGTTCGGCGCTAGTGCGAACCATTTCCCGACTCCCTCAGTCGGCGACGGCCTCCTGCTGCTGCCGGGCACCGACCAGGTCTTCGCCTTCAAGGGGCCAGCCGGGCTTCCGCCGGCACCCGTGAGCTGAGATCTGCCTGCTGGCGGTCACTCTCCCGCCTTGTTGAGATCGCGGACCGGTACTGAGCTAAGTCGAACGTACGGTTTGCGGCATCACGAAACGAGCAGCCGCACTGGCATGTCACCTTCGCAGTCAACGATGCCGACGTGGCTGCCGCCGAGGCGACGAAGCTCGGCGGCCAGGTGCTCGTTGCACCCGTCGACGCTCCCTACGTTCGCCTGACCGTACTGACGGATCCCGAGGGAACGCCATTCACTGCCAGCCAGTCCGTAGCTGACAACCGGTAGCCGGACGCTGATCGTCACTTCACGAGGTGTCCGCCGTCGAGTGAAACACGTCTCACGACAGCCGTGTCGGCTTCGCCAGAGGAGCCGTCACTGTCCGATCGCCGATTTCGCTTCACCGTCATAGTGTGGCTGTCATGGCGGGCCGCGTGACCGCGTTGTCTGATTGCATTTATCTGCGACCGCCACAAGGATTCATCGCCGCGTATATGGTCCCGAGCCCAGTCACCATGGCGACCCGAGAACTAGACCACGGGGAGGGCAGCCCGCTCCGGGACTCGGTGCCGTCCGCAGGGCCGCTGCTCGACGGTCCCGAGCTCAGCGGGCCTGGAGCCGATGCGCGGCGGCTTGGCCGCCGTTGGATCATTTTGGGGTCGCTGGCCCCGTTTGTGCTGGTGGTCCTCTACTTCGCGATCTCCTACGCGGACTACATGCTCAAGCCGACGAGCGAGACCTTCTCCGAGCGCTCCGCGGAGTGGGTGCGCGACGACGTGCCCTTCGGTAACTGGATCATCGATACCGCCGAGCGCGACACGGCGGATGCGCCCCGTAAGGGCGGGCCTGGCCTTCTACGACTGCCCAGCGTCGGCCTCAGCCCGGTACGGCCTGTGGTCAAGCACGCCGCTCACGTCGCCTACAGGCCGCCGCCGATCAAACCGGTCTTCGCTACGCCGCTGCGCGGCGAAGGTGTCTGGCGCCGTACGGGTCCGTCAGTCGATGACGGGCCACCGGTGCTCGTGACGTCATACCGACCGAACACGGAGTACCCCTCGATCGTCGCCTACGTCCTGTGGATCGACCACGTTCGCACCGACCTCGCCTACTACCCGGGCCGCTATGAGCCGCCGAGCGCCGTCGATCGGGGGCCGATGATGGTGCCAATCGACCAGCGCTACCGGCTGCTCGCCACCTTCAACGCGGGCTTCACCCACGTCGACACCGATAACGGTTCAGCGGTCGATGGGCACACCAACGAGCCACTGATCGACGGCAATGCCACGCTCGTCGGTTATCGCGATGGAAGAGTCAACATCGTCAAGTGGACCGGAGGCCCGAGCGCCCCGGCCGATGTCGCCTGGGCACGCCAGAGCCTCACGCCGATCCTCTGGGACCGCAAGCTCAACCCTGAGCTGAGCACCGACCCGAACAGCACGCAGTGGGGCTACAGCTTGGGCGGAGCCACCTTCACCCCGCGGACCGCCGTAGGGATCGACGCCCATGGCAATGTGATGTTCGTAGTCGCGTCGGAGGCGACCGTGATCTCGCTCGCCCAGATCCTTCAGCACATCGGGGCGGTGCGCGGTATGGAGTTCGATATCAATCCTGCGTGGCACACGATGATCACCTACTCCCACAAGGACGGTCTTGGACCGACGATGGTCGAACCCCAGCCCGAGCAGTCACCAGACCGCTATCTCGTCCCCGACGATCGTGACTTCATGGCAGTCTTCGCCAAGAGGCCTGGGCCGGTCACCGTCCCCTTCAAGTAGTCAACGCGAGGAGCCGAGGCGCCGTCCGCCCCGGGTTCGCAGACCCGCTCCCTCGCTGACGCCGGGAGATAGTTTTGGCGCCAGAGCGTGAGCGCCCTAGGCCTCGGGCCACAAGCAGGTCTCCGAGACCAAAAGGAGCGGCGGCACCTCCCGGCGCCGTGCTGCCGGACAGGCTCGTGAAGATTCCACCAACTGTCGCCGGGGCCTCCACCAAGGGCTCGACAGGCCTCGCCTACAAGATCTCGAGCGCGGGGTCGACGGCGGCCAAGTGCAAGCGGCTGATCGCATACGCGTGGAAGCTGGCCGGCCGCATTATCAGCCCCGTGTTACGGGTCGCAACGCTCTCTCACGCAGAGCGCACATCGAGTGGCCGGGGCTTTGAGCGTTCGCCGTCAGGATTGACGACCGTGACCTGAACAGTTCGCGGAGTAGCGAACTGCTCCGCCGTGATCTCCACGTAGAGCCTGCCCTGGGTGTCAGCCACGGCAGGCTGCTCAGTGTCATCGAGAGCGATCCGCGCTCCGTTAGCCATGTTGGAGCCGAAAATCGTGAGCCGTCCGGCGGTATTTGGCAGAAGCACTTCGGGGTCAAGGCGCGTTATCAGCGGAGCTCCCGGTTTGAGCTTGTCGCCGCGGGTTGCATCGCCTGCTTCGTGCGCTGTGCGGAACGCGGTATTGAATATCTCCTCAAGCTTGTCAGTCGCCTGTTTGGAGAAAAGCCCGGCCAAACCCGATACGGCTGCGACACCGTACGGATCGATTTGCGCATCCGCGCCTGACCCTGACGTTGTCAGCAAGCCCGCTCGAAAAGCGACGTAGATCATGAGGGCAAGAGCGCCTCCGATGGTCGTCCGGAGGGCATACCACCACCCCCAGCTCGCCTTGAACTGCCGGTTGCCGATGTAAGACACAAATGAGGTCGCGGCATGCACGTAGCCGCCTATAGCCCCCATGATCATCGCTAGAAGCAGTAGGGCCGTCGATCGCGTGGCGCTGACGGTGAACAGACCCCACGCGAACGCCACCCGATTTACCGCGCTTGCTGCCGCTACTGGACTGCCCGCGGCGGTAGCCGTTGGGTCTACGACTGGCCAGAGGTTGACTAGCGCTGAGGCGAGCAACGCGGCCATTACGAACGCGAGTGCTCCTGCGACCGTCACACCGAAACTACTTGCGTATCGATCTTCAGGAGGAGTTGCTGCCGCGGCAAACATGCGCGAGAGGCTCGCGCGTAGCGACCGTTTCGGACTCGGTAGGACCGACACGGCGTAATGCTAACTAGGTTTGAGCACTCGAAGCAATGTACGCGGGGCCAAATTCTGGGCGGCCGCGGGATAGCCGAGTTGACGCAACGTTATTGCTCGGTGCGTAGGACGGCGTGAACGCGCAAGATGCTGGGCGTCTTGACCATGCCTAGCGGGCTGTGGGTCATTCCGAGCACACGTTGATCGAGGATCGCTTCTGCGTCGAGCTCTATTTCGGGCCCGTTCATGCGGAGCGTCGTCTCGGGTTCAATCTTGGCGCCATTTCCGCCCGCGTTGAGTTCTCCGGTCACGCGTAGCCGGCCTTGGTCATGGAGCACGCTCGTTGAGGCGAAACGCACAGTCGGGTGGTGCTCGATGTTGAAGAACTTGTCGGAACGTAGGTCCTTGTCGCGCATTCCGTTGCCGGTAGTGACGCTCGTGGCGTCGAGGATCAGTTCCATCGACCACTGCTGATTCTCGTTGATCGTGAGGAAGCCGCTTAGGGGTTTGATGTGCCCCTTGACGCTGGCCAGCCCCCAGGTGTGTTTGACGCGGAATTCGGCGCGCGACTTCGCGGCGTCGAGGATCCAGCGTCCGGGCGGTAGCTGTGGGTCTGTGGTCTGAGCGGTCGTGGTCATTACTTCTCCTGTCGTCGATTCCAGGTAATCACTATGCATGATTGTCATCGTTGATTGCAAATATATGGGGTAGCGTTTCCTCATGCAATGTCGAAACCCTCAAGCACCGATGACAACAGTCCGCTGAGCGAGCGGGTTGGCTTTCTGTTGGTCAAGCTCGGTTTCTGCGCGACTGACCGGCTCGCAGAGCGGCTCGCTCCCCTGGGACTGGGAGCACGACACTTCGAGCTTCTGAGTTACGTGGCTGATGCAGAAGGGCTCTCCCAGCAGCAGCTCGCCGACGCCATGGGTCTTCACCGAAACCAGATGGTCAAACTCGTCGATGGCCTCGAAGCCCGGAAGCTCGTGGAGCGCAGACCGCATCCGGCTGACCGCCGCGCGCATGCGATCGCGCTTACCGACAAGGCCCGGGAGCTGCTTTCAGAGGCGCGACGTGCCGCCGACGACCAAGAGGCCTACTTCACCGCGCCACTTGATGGCGATGAAGCACGCGAATTCGCGCGACTACTTCGGCGGGTCGCCGACCACGCCGGTCTCAGCTGAGAAGCAAGCGAGACCGGGCGAGTCGGACCCTCCCAATTGAGGTCCGCAACGGCGCACTGCTCGACCGCGTGCAAGATCGCTATCGCTCGTACCTCAAGAAGGGCAGCCAGCGGGCGCGACGCGGCTGAATCCGCGCTCGGTCCGTGGCTATCGTCGGAGGTTGTGCGCAACGCTGAGGCCCTACAAGCCGACCCGTCGAGCGCCCGCGGTGGCGTCCGCGGTCCAGGCCCCATATCTGCTTGGTCTAGGCGGGCCGCCCGGCTCGCCGCGGCGATCGTGATCGGGCTGGCTCTTGGGGGATTGACCGAGTGGTCGGTGCCACATCTCCCGTTCTCACTCGAACCGCTGGCCAACAGCGCAGCCCCTTGGGTACTCATCGCTTTCGCCGTGGCATTGACCGGTCGCGGGAAGTGGGAGTCGCTGATGCTGGCGGTGGTCACACTGCTCACCCTTGTCCTTGGGTTCTACGTGGTCGAGGCCGGTCGTGGTTGGGGGGTGCCGCGGCATCAGGTCGCGTTCTGGTCTGTCGCCAGCGTGGCGATCGGCCCGTTGGTCGGTCTGGCAGCTGGCTCGTTACGAGGCGGCGGTCGAACGACGGCGGCGCTCGGCGCCGGCACGCTCGGCGGGCTGCTGGTCGGTGAGGCGGTGTATGGGCTCACCGACCTCAGGTTTTCAAGCCCAGCCGACTACTGGCACGCGCAGCTCGTCTTTGGCGCGGCGTTTGCGGTCGGGTTGCCGGTATGGCGTTCGCGGCGGTACCTGCGCGGCCGCGTCGGCGCTCTCTCAACGTCGCTGGCCGCCTGCACCGTGGTTGGGCTGGCCACCCTGGCCGCCTACCAGATCTCCTGATCTGTCGCGAGAACCCAGATCGCCGAGGATCCTCGTCAGCCGGTTGATCGCAGGGTCGTGAGTTGATCGTCATCGCTGACGCCCTCGCCCGTCCGACGCTCAGGACAGCAAGCGCTCAAGCTCGGCGCGGTCGGTCGGCTCGCCGTGCGCGGGCAGCACAAGCTCTACCGGCAGGTCGAGCAGCGGGCGGAGCCGTCGAACCACATCGTCGCGCGTGACGTGCTTGCGCCCGCCGAGCTGGATGTCCAGCCCTTCGCCGAAATCTGAGAGCGAGTCGCCGGTAACGATTGCGCTGATCGACGGCAGCCAGAGGATCAGATCGTTGTCCTCACGGCCCGCGTAGGCATTGATGCCGAACGGCCACGGTCCGGGACCGTGGAAGTGACCGTCGGCTTCGCCGGACCGCAGCGAGGTCAGATCGTCACTCTGCATGCCGCGCACGCGCTCGGGGTCGACGCCGAACTTCTCGACCCAATCCTGCCAGGTGTCTGCCGGCGGCGTATACACAGGCAGGCCAAGCCGACTGGCATCGCGCTCGTGGTAGGGGGCGGTGAGGAGGACGGCGGTGGCGCGCTCTTGCAGCTCAGCCGGAACGCCGAGCGGGTCGAACAACAGGAAGTCATCGCGGACCTCGATGCCGTACGACGAAACGAGCTGGGGCCACCACTGCTGCTCGTTCCAGCCTGGATGAAGAGACTGCCAAAACCAGACTCCGGTACGCAGCTCACGCATGGGCACCATGCTCGATCATCGCCAGCACCCGAAGTTAACGGCTCCTCTACTTTTGCCGGGCTTTACCAATCATGCATCGTGCCGTCGTGTAGGCGGCTGACCGGAAGGTACGCCGGTTGATAAGGAAACTGCGCCGCGGCGCTCTCGTCGAACTCGACCCCGAGGCCAGGTGTTTCGCCCGGATGTAGATATCCGTCTTTGAAGGTCATGCTCTGGCGAAAGACTTCGTTGGTGGCGCTGCTGTGCTCCATGTATTCCTGGATGCCGAAGTTGTGGATCGCCAGGCCGACGTGCAACTGCGCGGCGAAGCCGACCGGCGAGATGTCGGTTGGTCCGTGAAAGCCAGACCGGATCTGGTACTGGGCCGCCAGGTCCATCACCTTGCGCAGCGCCGTGATGCCGCCGAAGTGGGTCGCAGCAGCGCGAACGTAGTCGATCAACTGCTCCGTGATGAGCTGCTGGAAGTCCCAGACGGTGTTGAAGACCTCTCCGATCGCCAGCGGCGTGGTGGTGTGCTGGCGCACGATCCGCAAACCCTGCTGGTTCTCGGCGGGGGTGCAATCCTCCAACCAGAAGAGGTCGTACGGTTCGAGCCTTCGGGCGAGCTTGGCGGCTTCAATCGGCGTCAGTCGGTGGTGGCTGTCATGCAACAGCGGCAGTTCGGCGCCGAACTCCTGTCTGACAGCCTCGAACACCTGCGGAACGTGACGTATGTAGGCCGCCGTGTCCCAGTCCTCCTCGACCGGCCGGGCCCCGCGTCCCGCTGGCTCGTAGTCGTAGCGCTCGCCTGAAGCCTGCGGCTGGTCGGCGACGCCGTAGAGAGCGTGGATGCCTGGGATCGCGCTCTGGACGCGTATCGCCCGGTAGCCCTTTTCCAGGTGCTCGTGGATCGACTCGGAGAGTCCGGACTGGGAGGTTCCGGAGGCGTGTCCGTATGCAAGCAGGCCGTTGCGCGATGCGCCGCCGATCAACTGGTACACCGGCAAGCCCGCGATCTTCCCTTTGATGTCCCAAAGCGCCATATCAACAGCCGCGATCGCAGCCATGGTGATGGGCCCTCGCCGCCAGTAAGCGCCGCGATACAGGTATTGCCATGTGTCCTCGATCCGATGCGGATCAAGCCCGAGAAGTAGCGGCGCCACGTGATCACGCAGATAGGACGCCGCGGCCAACTCACGGCCGTTCACGGTCGCGTCGCCGAGCCCTGTTATCCCGCCGTCTGTCGTCAGCTTCAGCGTGACGAAGTTGCGGGTAGGGCTGGTGATGAGCACTTCGGCTGAGGCGATCTTCATTTCATGTTCACCTTCGTGGTTAGTTGTGTTGCGCTTGGTCTCGGCGGTCAGCTGAGGTCTATGCGTAACCGCTCGGTTGCAGTGACGAGCTCGTCACGCGATCCCCATCCGGGCGCCAGCAACCCCAACAGTGCGCGGGTTCGATCTTCGCCGCCAGTTGTTCTGAGCACCGGCCGCAGCTCGTCGGTGCTCGCGTCGACCGCGGCGAGATCAGGGACGTTCTCCAACCACTGGACCCATGCTGCGATTACCTGAAGAGCCGGCTCCGGAGATTCCCCTGCCTCCGTCGCCGCCTCGATGACCGGGACCACTCGGCTGCGTAGCTTCCCGAGGCCGTCTGCTGCTATCTGGGTCAGCGGGTAGCCGATGCGGCTGTTTGCAAAGCGCCGTTTGAGATCTCGACGGTAGACGTTGAGGTCGAGCTCCGCCGCGGGTAAGTGCCGTTCGGCCAGGTCCCAAAAGCGCTCGAGAGCGGCGCCAAGCGTATGGTCCCCGACCGCGTCGTAAACGGTCGCGTGGCCGCGGAGCAGACCGCGATACGCGAGTAGCGAGTGGCCGCCGTTTAGCAGCCAGAGCTTGCGGCGCTCCCACGGCTCGATGTCGCTCACAAAGCGTGCACCGGCGTCTTCCCAGTGCGGGCGGTCTGCCGGGAATTCGCCGCACAGCACCCAGTCCGTGAACGGCTCGCAAACCACGGGCGCGTCGTCTACCAGGGCGAGCTCACTTTGCACAAGACGGCGGTCATCTTCGGTTGTACGGGGCGTGATGCGGTCGACGGAGGTGCTGACGAACGAGACTTCGGCGTCGATCCAGGCGCCCAGTAGAGGCCTACGTCGATCGGCGGCCGCAAGCGTCAGATCCCGCAGCACAGAACCGTTCGCGCTGATGTTGTCGCAGCTGACGATCGCGAGTGGTCCCGCCCCGGCGTCGAAGCGTGCCGCGAGCGCGGTCACCAACCGGTCGGGGACTGCCGGAAGCGCGCCAGATGCCGGAGCTGGTGCGTAGGCGGCCTCCGTCACGGTGAGCGTGACCACCGAGGTCGGCGCGGCGGCGACGGCCGCTGCCAGGTCGGCGAGGTCCGAGGCCGGGCGCACCTCACAGATCGAGTCGATGACCTCGAGCCGATCGAGGTCCGGGCCGCGCTCGATCAGCGTGTAGAGACCGCCTTGCCGGCTAAGCGTGTCGGCCACCGCGGCGCTGCGCCCGGTGAACCCGGCGATTCCCCAAGCGCCGGTCGGATCCGCTCTCGCCGTGTACCAGGCCTGATGAGCGCGACTGAAGTTCCCGACGCCGATATGCACGATGCGCACCGGCCGCGGTGGCGCGGCCCAGCTTGAGCGGTCAAGGCGAACGGATGTCATCTGGCTGGATCCACTGTTCAAGCGACACGTTACGGGACACTGGCAACGAACGGCAATTTGTTGCACGTTGTTGCCATACACTCCTACACATGACGCCTCGGAGCAGCGCGATTAGCGCACACGGTCGGCAGGACGGGCGCAGGGCGACGATTCGTGACGTAGCTGCCCACGCCGGCGTCGCCGCCTCCACGGTCTCCCGCGCCCTCTCGGACCCCGCTCGGGTGCATCCCGAGACGCGCGAGCGGATCGCTCGGGCGGTACGCGACGTTGACTACCGAACGGGCCACCGTGCGCCGGCAGGAGCGACTCTGAGGAGCGGCTCGGTCGCGCTGCTGATCCCCGACATTGCGAACCCGTTCTATTCCGAGATCGCCCGCGGTACGCAGCTCCAGCTTTCCGCTGCGGGTTTCACCCAGATCCTGGCCGACACCGAAGAGTCCGCCGCCGTCGAGGAGCGCTCGCTGGCCCGCGTCGGCGGACTGGCCGATGGGGTTGTACTTACCGCCAGCCGCCTCGCCGACGCACAGCTGTGTGCGGCAGGGCGGGACACGCCGCTCGTCCTGATCAACCGTCGAATCGACGGATTCGCGTCGGTTTGCCTCGATACCGGGGGCGGATTCCGCCAGGCCGTTGATCACCTCGTCTCACTCGGTCACAGCAGGATCGCCTACGTCTCGGGACCAAGCGGATCGTGGTCTGACCGGATCCGTTGGCGTGCAGTTCGCACCGCGGGCCGTGCCGCCAACGCCGCGACCATCAAGCTGGGTCCGTTCGCACCGACCTTCGCGACCGGTGCGGCTGCCGCCGATGCCGTCATCAACAGCGGCGCCAGCGCCTGCATCGCGTTCAACGACCTGCTGGCGATCGGCGTGGTCCGCCGGCTGAGCGAGCGCGGGATCGAGGTGCCCGGCGCGATCAACGTCATTGGCTGTGACGACATCTTTGGTGCGGACTTCTGCAGTCCGCCGCTGACGACCGTTGCCGGCGACCTGCAGCTGGTCGGCCGAACCGCCATTCAGGTCCTGTTGGCGAGGCTCGAGGATCCGCGGCGGGCACCCGACACCGTCACACTGCCCACGCATCTGGCGATCCGAGCCTCGACCGGACCCGCAGACCGATGACCGCTGGTCACCCTCACCCCGACCGTCTGCTCGGTGTCGATCCGGTCGCTCGCGAGATCGCGCGCGAGCTGTATGGCGTGGCCGCCCAGGCTCCGATCATTTCGCCGCACGGTCACCTCAGCGCACAGATGCTCGCGGCCAACCAGCCCTTCGCCGACCCAGCTGAGCTGTTCGTGACTCCCGACCACTACGTGACCCGGCTGCTGCACGCTTCCGGAATCCCGCTGGATCAGCTGGGGCTGGGCGAGGCGGCAGCGGCACCGCGCGAGGTGTGGCGGACGCTCTGCGCAAACTGGTTCCGGTTCGCCGGCACTCCCGTGCGTTACTGGCTTGAAGATACGCTGGCGCGGGTCTTCGCCCTCGCTGTTGAACTTGGACCTGCCACTGCAGATGACGTCTACGACGAGCTCTCAGACCGTCTGGCCCAAGCCGAATACCGGCCGCTCGAGTTACTGAAGCGCTTCGGTGTCGAGGTGCTCGCGACAACTGACGATCCCGCTGATTCACTCGAGTACCACAGCCGTTTAGCCGCCGACCCGGCAGTCAGCACGCGTGTGATCCCCACGCTGCGGGCGGATAGCTACATGTCGCCCGATGCGGGCGTGTGGCGCGAGCGATTGGAGGCTCTGGCCGCCGCCAGCGGCCATGATTGCCAGACGTACGAAGGGCTGCTTGCCGCGATCCGTGAGCGACGCCAGGTGTTTGCCGAGCACGGCGCGACCGCCACCGACTGCGGTGTTGCGGACGCATGGGCGACCCTGCTCAGCGACCAACAGGCGAACGCTCTGCACCGCCAGGGGCTCGACGGCACGATCACTGCGCAGGGCGCCCGCGCATACCGCCGCAACATGCTCTTCCAGTTCGGGCGGATGGCGGCAGAGGATGGCCTTGTGATGCAGCTCCATGCCGGGGTTATTCGCAATCACCACACCCCAACGTTTGACCGCTTTGGCCCTGACACGGGCCACGACCTGCCGGCTGTGACCACCTACAGCGAGCCGCTGCGCGATCTCTTGAACGACGTGGGCACGCACCCACGCTTCCGGATCGTGCTGTTCACAGTCGACGAGACCGCGTTCTCTCGCGACATAGCGCCGCTCGCGGGGTTCTATCCAAGCGTCTACGCCGGGGCACCGTGGTGGTTCCTGGACGCTCCGGCGGCTGTAGCCAGATATCGAGCTGCGGTGACGGAGACTGCAGGCTTCTACAAGACCTCAGGTTTCATCGACGACACGCGCGCACTGTGCTCGATCCCCGCACGCCACGATATGAGCCGCCGTCTTGACGCTGCCTACCTAGCGAGCCTCGTCGTAGATCATCAACTACCCGAGTCCGAGGCGCACGCGCTCGCGCACGCGCTGGTCAGCGAAATCCCTCGCGAGACATTCCGCCTGTGATGTCAGGCGCCGTCGTCTCGCTGCTGGTTTCTAGCCTCCGTTTCGATCGACTGCCTAAGCGGTGAGCTCGCTCGCCATCTCGTCGAAGACGGCCACGTAGGCGTCGATCGCCTCATCGGTGTGCGTGACTGAAAGCGTCCACTCCTCTTCACGGCCGGGGGTCATGAAGATCCCGCGGTTCATGTTGAAGAGCCAAGCGAGCTCGGTGACCGCGACGTCCTGGTTGGCCTTGAAGCTCTCGTAGTCCACGATCGGGACGGTTGAGAAGGTCACGCAACCCTTGGCGCTGATCCCCACCGCGTATCCGGGAAGGCCGTACCGCTCGATCACGGTCTGGCAGCCTGAGACGATCCGGTCGTTCAGGGCATCCATATGGCGGTAGGCCTCCGGGGTCAGGACTTCAAGCAGGCTGGCACGCGCGGCGGCCATCGTCAGCGGATTGCCGTTGTAGGTGCCGACCTGGAAGACGGTGCCGTCCTCAACCACGTGCATCACCTCTGCACTCCCGCCGATGGCGCCTGCGGGCAGGCCACCACCAAGGGTCTTGGCGAGTGTGACCAGGTCCGGTTTGACTGCGAAGCGCTCGGTCGCGCCACCGGCCGCGATCGCCAGCCCGGTCTTGACCTCGTCGAAGATCAGTACGACACCGTGACGGCGGGTGATCTCCCTGACCTCGGCGAGGTAGCCGTCCTGCGGCAGGACCACGCCGAGGTTCATCATCGCCGCTTCCATGATCACGCAGGCAGGCTTGCGGCCTTCGGCATCAAGGCGCTCAATCCGCCGTTCCATCGCGCCGGCGTCGTTGAACGGGACCGCGATGGTGAGGTCGCTGACGGCCTTGGGGATGCCACCGCCGTAGGGGAGCGAAGCGTAGTTCTCGCGGTCTCCGATGCGGTCATACGGAACGCCGATCGAGACCATCACCGCATCGTGATGACCATGGTATGACCCGAAGATCTTCATGATCGTGTCGCGGCCGGTGTAGGCGCGGGCGATCCGGATCGCATCCATCGTCGCTTCGGAGCCGGAGTTCACGAAGCGCCATTGCTCAAGACCCCAGCGACGCTGCAGCTCCTCGGCCACGACTACTCCGTCCTCAGTGGTGGCGGCGAAGTGGGTGCCCAGAGACACACGCTCCGCGACAGCCTTATTGATCGCCGGATGGGCGTGGCCTTGAACCATCGAGCCGAAGCCGTTATGGAAATCCCACATCTGGTTTCCATCTACGTCACGTACGGTCGGCCCCTGGCCGGTGGTGAGGTATATCGGCCACGGGTCGCGGCTCTGATAAGTGGACGCGACGCCGCCGCTGAGTGAGTTGCGTGCGCGCTTGTACATCTCAGCCGAGCCGCGGGTGCGCTCGTCGAGCGCCGCGCTCTCGCGTTCAATCAGCTTCTGAACCCGCTCGGGATCGAGCACTACAGGCGAATTGACGGCCATATCCACTCCAGTCGGCTTGGTTTTGACCGCGACCGCGGTCCCGCAAGGGATGTTCTACCGCAGGATTGCGTGTACAGCCGCTTTCGAAGCCATCGGCCTGACAAAGCTCGCACCCGGCTTCTGGCCGGGAAGCACAAAACGGGCAACCATTTCTTGATGCCCGCGGGGGGCAGGCTTCGCTCAGCTGACCGTGACTTGTCGCTTGTCGAACGCGACATAGCCGCTGTAGTCGCCGCCGACTCGGTCAAACGAGGCCGGGTACGGGGTTGGGTAGCTCCACGCGGCGTCATGGTGGGTTGAACCGGCGGCGGTGATGTCGTGGTACTGGGCGACGCCTTTCCATGGGCAGGTGTACGGCGTCGCACTGTCGCTGAAGGCTTCAGCTTTCAGCGACGACGGCGGAAAGTAGTAGTTGCCCTCAATCGTGATCAGATCAGCGTCGCTTGCCTCAGCTACGACGACTCCGTCAATCGATGCATTCATGCCTTTGTCCTCTCTTGTGGTTCGTCAATCGCTGGTTATCGAGTCGGTCCTGCCCCACTTGAGGTAGGCAAGCGCGCCGACGGCGTTGAGCGAGACCAGACGCCAAAGCACTTTGCTGCCTCGAATCTCAGAGGATGCGCGACGGTGAATGTCGCGCTGCGCCACGCCGACCGTCCCCAGGCTGATCGCGATCAGAGCGGTCGCTCGCGGCGATCGCCACAACGGCCGTTGAACGTTGGTTTCGGTGTGCGTCACTGACCTCTCCAATGGGCGGGGTTGTACCGAATCTTGAGCTTACAGTCGGCACCGTGCGATCTCGCTTCGTCGGCGTCGTCATGTGAGCATGAGCGCTTACCCTTCGACTGGGTTGGCGCCTGCAGCTTCGTGACTAAGCGCATACTTACCAAGTGATGAAAGCCCGACTGGTGAGCTCCGCGCGTTAACTCCGAACTTGCCGTAACGCTTTGGCAGCATGGGCTCGGCGAACAGCGAGATTCGGCTGAGGTGGGTAAGGGTCGTGGCCAGTACAGCGATCCCGTATGGGTGGTAGCTGCCATCCTCGGCTAGGAGATAGGCGGCGGCCCCGAGTTGGCCGTTGACGTGAAGCGGAAACATTCGCCAGGTGCCCGGCGGCCCGATGGCTTGCGTGGCGATAAATGGAACGCATGTCGCTTTGCCTGAGAACCAGGTGGCGGCGCCCGTCATCTCGAGAATCGCGTCGTCTGCCAACAGGCGCTCGATGGCCGCGATATCTGACTGCTCGAACGCCGCCATGTAACGGTCTAGGACTGATCGCGCCCGCTTGTCGGTGGGTTCGGCGAACTGCTCGTCGCCGATGGTCTGCTGGTTGAGTCGCGCCCGTGCCCGCTGGAGCAGGCTTTTCAAGGCCGGGACCGAGATGCCAAGCACCTCGGCCGCCTCGGCCCCGGATTGGTCAAGGATGTCGCAGAGAAAGAAAGCCGCGCGCTGCCGCGGCGGGAGAATCTGTGCGGCCGCAACGAGCGCGAGACGCACGCTCTGGCGTGCGGCGGTCACCGTCGCGGGGTCGGCTCGCTCATCAATGACCAGCGTGTCGGGGACTGGTTCCAGCCATGAGACGTCACTGGATGAAGGGACGGCTGGCCCGTAGGGGTCTGAGGATGGCGGGACGAGCCCGGACGGCAACGACCGTCGCGGTGCGCCGGTCAGGAAGGTCAGGCATGCGTTAGTAGCGATCCGGTAAAGCCAGGTCCGCACCGAGGAGCGTGACTCGAAACGGTCAAATGCCCGCCAGGCCCGCAGGTAGGTCTCCTGAACCAAGTCCTCGGCGTCCTGGAGCGAGCCGGTCATGCGGTAGCAGTGAGCGAGCATCTCCCGCCGCAACGGATCGGTCGCTGCCTCGAAACGCCCTGGCTGCCGGTCGTTAATAGCCATCGCCAATGTTGACTCTCGTGGGTCTTGAAAGGAATCGGCGCGCCAACGATTCGTCCGCGTCTCTTCGCGAGTCCAAACATGTATGTCCTCTCCAGATAAGAATCTCCCCGAGGCCGTGCGCCACATCCTTCACGGCAGCCATCTCAGTGTCCTCAGCACCGCTGATCCGGACGGGAAGCCCCAAACGTCGGTGATCTTCGTCAAACCTGACGGCGGCGACATCCTGTTCAGCACCATCAAAGCACGTCGCAAAACGATCAACATGAGCCGCGATCCCCGTGTCAACCTGCTCATCCACGGACTCCCGACCGACCGCCCAAACCACGCCGGCGACGGCCCGAACTACGCGGCCATCTCCGGCACCGTGCAACTCACCGACGATCCACAAGGGAAATTTCACCAAGAGATGTACGACCTCCACATGGGCGGCGCCACTCCTCCACCCGAACCCGGGGCAGAACGAGTGATCGTTCGGATCGTCCCTCAGCACATCTACCTTCCCACCTTTGCGGCCATTGCGAACCAGCCTGAAGGCAGCTAAAGCGCCCGGCCAAAAGCGGCGCTCGCAAGACCGGGTAACGGCCCGAGCAAAAGATTGCGAAGGTTCTCGGGCCCATGCGTGCTGGGCGGCGGCGTGCGGCCGCCGCCCAGAGAACCCGCGCACCCTATGCTGAGGCCGGGGTCAGATCCTGTTTGCGGACTAGGTTGGAGACCCCACCGCTGCCTGAGGCGGTCAGCATGTTGACCGCCTCGAGATCGACCTGGGCGACGATGATCGCGCCGACCTCGTTGCTGACGCTGCTGTAGATGCCCCAGGCCTTCATCCGCTCGCATTGCGCGGCGTTGTCGTCGGTTGGCGCGACGTAGTGGACGGTGCTGACCTTGTAGCGGTCGAGCAGGTAGAGGTGCACGAGCGTCATCAGTCGCTTCTGACGCAGCGCGGTATCGAACGTGTTCTGGTCTCGAACCGAGAGGATCGTACGGCCGCGGCGGTCGTGGATCGGCGCGAACACGACGTTCAACTTCTTCTCGTCGTTCCCGTCGAGCACTTCGAGCTCAAGCAGGTCCGCGCCTTCATGACTTGGCCTCAGGCGCACCTTGAATTGCGCGTCTAGGTCGTTGACTTCGACGGCGTCTGCGAGCCAATCCTCGAGCACCTTCTTCGGCAGTTCGGTCTGGACCAGGTGCTGGACCTGCGTCGAACCCTTGCCCATCGCCTTGGTCGTCGCGGTGCGCGCCGATGAGGCGGCGAGGGCGGCGTCGAGACGCGGGCCGCCGACATGGCTCTGCGGCGTGCGATACGGCGACTCGAGCAGGCGAAGCTTGCGCTGCACCTGGGCGAGCGCGAGCATGCCTTCGTGTAGCAGCGCGGTCGAGAACTCTTCTGCTGCGACGCCGTCGATCTGGTGCCCGCCGTAGGTGATGAAGTTGAACACAAAGCCGGCCTTGCCCAGCTCCTGCGGGAAGGCGCGCATCTGATCGTCGGTCATCCCGGTGGAATCCCAGTTGAAAGACGGCGAGAGGTTATACGCGAGCAGCTGATTAGGGAACTGTGCGTGGATCGCGTCGGCGAACTCCTGCGCCTCGTGAATGTCGGCGGACGCTGTTTCCATCCAGATGATGTCGGCGTATGGAGCGACCGAGAGTGACTTGCAGATCGCGTATTCGAGGCCACCCCGGACCTGGTAGAAGCCCTCGGGCGTGCGAGCAACCTCTGCGTCCCAGTAGAAGTCGACCCCCAGTTCAGCCGCCTTGTCGCGCACGCTCCAGAAAGACGCGGTCTTCGCGAACGTCGACCACTCTTCAACGCTGATCGGGGCCCTGGTTCCGTCTTCCTCCTGGGTCTTGATCGCCGCGAGCACCGCTTCGCCGATCGTCATCAGGCCGGCGTCGAGCTCCCAGCGCTCGACCATCGCGGTGGCGAGCTTGTCGTACGCCTCCTCAACGCGCGGTTCCTCCGCGCCACTGACGGCGGCGGCCGTCTCCTGCGCCTGACTGCGCAGGCCAGTCTTCTCGAGCCAGACGTCGGCGGCAGCGTACTCAGCGTCTGTGACCTGATAGAGCCTGAAGCCGTTGAAGATCTCGTGACCGGCGTTGAAGAACAGACGCATCAAAGCGAGCGTCGTCAGCTTGTAGGACGGCATGTTCGCCGTCGTCGCGCCAAGGATGTAGGCGTGGTCACGCTCGTCACCCGAGTTGTCCAGCAGGTTCGCCGCCTCGGCGTCGGTACGGGCAACGATGATGCCAGGAACGCCCATCGTGTCGAGCTGGAAACGGGCCGCGTTGAGCCGCTTGATCTGCTCGTCGACACCCACCAGGACCTTGCCGCCCTGATGGCCGCATTTCTTGGTTCCGGGACGCTGGTCCTCGATGTGGTAGCCGGTCACGCCGACCTCGACGAAACGTCGGATCAGGTTGCGGACCGCCGCGTCGCCGCCGTGGCCGGTGTCGGCGTCGGCGACGATGAATGGCCGGTAGTCGATCGCAGCGGGAGCGGCCTCCAGCTGCTCAGGTGTCATGCGCGAGCGCGTGAAGGCCTGATTCCGATCTGCAGTCAGCAGCGCGCGGACGATCGACGCCGCCTCATCTGGAACCTGGGAGAGCGGGTAGCTCGCGAGGTCAGCGCCCGGATCTTCGGTGATGGATCCCTTGGCAGAGGTCGCCCATCCGCCGAGGTAGATGCCCTCGATCCCCATGCGCTTCATCGTCACCGCCTGGCTAGGCGAGTACGGACCGAACGTCGTGATCGATTTGCCCTCCGCAAACAGCTCGCGGAGCCGCGCGTAGAACGCGGCAGCGTTCTCACGTGCCACTCGATAATCGGTCGGAATCGTGCCCTGCTGTTCGGCAACCTGGCGGGCCGAATAGAGCCGCGTCACGCCAGAGAAGCGCTCGTCGTCGATGAACGCCTGAACGTTCGCGACGTTCTCATCGAAGGTGTTCGGGGCAATGTCTGAGAGGGTTGTCATCTGGGTCAGCTCCTTGGGAAATGCTCGGTTGGTAGCTGCCGCGGGTGCGGTCAGTGATCAGGTCGAGGTCGGCCCGGTGCGACTCACGCGCGGGGGTCCGTGCAATCGTCGCTCTGAAAAGGTTTCGCAGATATCCACGGATCTGTCCACTGAAGGTTCGGAGATCTTGTGATTCAGTGAAGAAACGCCGAACTTTTCGCGCGGATGAGCCGTTTCGATCCTTTGGGCCTGGCTACAAGCTTGCGCGCACCCGGCAGGGACCTACGCAGTCCTCGCATCTCGGGAGCCCAACGCCCCCGATTAGCGCGACTCGCCGCCGGTGCCTGGAGCTATCGCTTAGCGCTATATGCGCCGGCGGCCAGCTGGTCGCGCCG
This sequence comes from Solirubrobacterales bacterium, assembly GCA_003137075.1. GTDB lineage: Bacteria > Actinomycetota > Thermoleophilia > Solirubrobacterales > Solirubrobacteraceae > Palsa-465. The sequence continues at coordinate 41,321 of PLES01000181.1, read as the reverse complement.
GGTGTCCGACGAGACGGGCGTGCGACGCGCGTCTTCCTTGCCCTTGTAGAGCGCCGCGTCTGCCCGCGCCAAGAGCGTCTCCTCGTCGTCCGTTGAGAGACCCGCGAGCCCCCAGGAGAGAGCAACTCCCAGACATACAGGATCGCGCTCAACGGCCTTTTGCGCGCGACATACGGCTGTCCGCGCCCTGACGTAGTCGACGCCTGGGAAGATCACGGCGAACTTGCCGCCGTCGAAGCGGAACGCCTGGTCGCTGTCGCGGAGCCGCCTCAGCATGGTCGCAACGGTGCGTAAGACGGCATCGCCCGCGGCAAGCCCGCGGTTGTCGTTGATTGCCTGTAGGCCGTCGAGATCTGCCAGGCACAGGGTCAGCTTGCCTCTGTAGCGGCTTGCACGGGCGATCTCCCGCTCGAGTTGCTCGTCGAACGCTTGACGGTTTGGCAATCCGGTCAGCGGATCGTGACTGCTCTCGCGACGATGTGGCTCGAACTTGCCCGTGTAGGCCATCGCAGTCGCGATGATCCCAGCGAGAACGCGCAGCGTGGTCACGTCCGCCTCCCCGAAGACATACGCGTTGGGGTCATACACCGCCAACACGCCGACTGTCTGTTCGCCATGAATCAGCGGGGCACAAAGTATCGACCTGGCGCTCACTTTCAGGCAGGCCTCACGGTCGACTCGCGGGTCATCGCTGGCGTCGTCGCAGAGCAGCACCTCGTTCTGAAGCACGCAGCGACCTGAAAGGCTCGCGGTCACGTCCAAACGCATGCCGGCGAAAGGCTCGGCAGCGCCGCTGACCACGTGATAGACCATCTCATTACCCTGGTTCAGCAGTACCACGCCCGCAGCGGCACCTGTGATCTGCTGCGCGCGAGACACGACCAGCGCCATCACCCCGTCCAAAGTCGGTGATCTCGCGGCGATCGCGCTCTGGGTTTCGATAATCGCAAGCGTGCGAGTCTCGGAAAGCGCACTCATAAATCACTTTTCGGCATTCGGGTTCTCGAGGTTGAGCCCGGCAGCACCTCCAGTCCCTCGGCGGACAATCGCGCTCGCCGCCCACGGCCTGATCTTCGGCGTGAAGATGCGCGCGAAATGAAATCGGCCTTCGCAGAGATGTATAGGTGAGAGCTTCTAAAGGAGACCACCGTGGATAGAGAAATGCTGTCGGAGAACGAGCTGGACTACCGGCTCCATAAGAGCAACCCCGTCAGTCGCGCTGCGCTTGAGGATGAGGGCGTTCGTGCGGCGCTCGCTTCGGTACGCCGCAGCGTGGAGTCGGGCGCGCATCGGGACGCACCGTCGCACTTGGTCCGGCGGCCTGTGTACCGGCGGCGATGGATCACGCTCGGGGCGGCAACGACGGCCCTGGCCGTCGCATCACTAGTGGGTGTTGAGACGCTGACGGGTGGAACGGGAAGCTCAGGCTTGCCGCTTGCGGTGTCGCCGGCGGCTGCCGCGCAGCTCGGCAAGGTCGCTCGCGCGGCCGCTGGCCAGCTGACGCCCGGTCCCGGCCAGTTGGAATACCTGGCGTACAAGAGCGAAATCACCGCGGACCTCTCTTTTGGGAACGCGAGCGTCGACTTCACGTACGACCAAACCCTGCAGGACTGGGACGCGCCGAAGCTTGCCGGCGAGGGGAGGGAACGGATAACGAGCGACGGCATCTCGTTCGCCACTCCGCAGGACCAAGCGAACTACCTCGCCAACAAGTCCGCGTTCGAAAGCGAGTTCTCCAAGTCGGACGACGCGGATTTCCCAGCTGGGAACACAACGGCTCCGGGGCTTCTCTACGACTGGGTGTACCCGCCCCGCGGCCCCAAGGAAGATGGGTCATTCTCATCGCAGCTACAAAAAGACGTCGTCGCTGGAACTGAGCGGCCAAGTGGCCCGCAGGCACTGCTCGCGGATCTCACGGCCTCCCTCGACGCACAACCCGAAGATCTCTGGGCTGGCCTCTTCACAATCCTGAGGGACTCGACCAACGCGCAACTGCGCGCAACGGCGTACCAAGCGCTGTCGTACGTGCCAGGAACGAAGGTACTCGGTAACCGCACAGACCAGCTCGGCCGGCCTGGCGTCGCAATCCAATTTACGTCGGGTTATGCCAATAGCGGGACGGACACAATCATCGTGTCGCCCACCACTGGATACCTACTCGAAGACGAGCACCCCGCGCCTATCCCGAACGGCACCGCGTCGGAGCGAGAGGTCTACTTGCAGCGCGGGATCGTGAATTCCGATACCACCCTGCCCGGTGGCGGCAGCCAGCCGCTCACATCGGCGACCCAGACGGTGGGCCTGACAACGGGGACCATGAAGCCAACCCTGCAGACGACCACATCGCAGAGCACGACTTCGACCCCACAGACGACCACCCCCGCACCGCAGACCACGACGTCAACCCCGCCGACCGCGACGTCAAGCCCGCCGACGACCACGCCGGCACCGCAAACCACCGCATCAGCCCCGCAGACAACCACGCCGGCATCGCAGACCACGACCTCTTCACAGAACTGATGAGCGGGTTCTTTGTGCGAGCGGGTCGCCCTACACCCGACGACAGCGAGCGATTCAGCCGCTCTACGACGAGACGAGCCAGGACCTACTCGCGTTCCTACTGCGGCGCTGCTCGACCGCCGACGACGCGGCTGACTGTCTCGCAGAGACCTACCGGATCGCGTGGGAGAAGCGCAACCGCACACCGGGTGGCGACGAGGCTCGGCCGTGGCTCTTCGGGATCGCGAGGAACGTCAGTCGGCGAGAGCGAGCCGGCGCAGAGCGGGCGGCTGTGACATCACACGAGCTTGCGCTCGCGGCTGAGCGGTCGAACCCGACAACAGCCCCAAAGGACAGCGCGGTCGCCGCCGCGCTGTCCGAGCTTTCACCACTGGACCAGGAGATAGTCACGATGCTTTCGTGGGATGGCTTAGCGCCGCGGGAGGTCGCATCGGTCCTCGGTCTGTCGCCGAACGCGGTGAGAATCCGCGCACACCGAGCACGGACCCGGTTACGGGTGCTTCTGGCTCCGCGCGACGCCGGCGAGGATGCCGATACCTCCGACGCTTCACGGCCCGTCGCGAGCCGCGGCGGATAGCCCTTATTTGCGGTCGAACTTCTCCCGGCGCACAGTGGCCTTGCGACCCTGGAGCTTCGTTTTCCTGAGTCCCTGGATGACCTCATCGACACGGTCCACGGCGACTTCCACCAGGCTGAAGCGATCGGCAATCTCGATTGCCCCGATCTCTCGGCCCTGGAGCGTCGTCTCGCCGGTGATCGCGCCAACGAGGTCCTGGGGCCGAACGTGCGCAACACGGCCTAGGCCGATGAAGACCCGTGCCGTCTCTCCCGCGCCGTTGCGCCGCGGGCGGCGGGCGGTGGTGTCCTGCCTGTCGCGTTCCACAGCCATTTGCGGAGCGTCCAGCTCGGCGTCCTCGTCGCCGCCGACGGATGTCGCCTCGTGTGCCAGCTTGATCGCGGCCAACGCGACGTTCAAGGGGTCGAACTCATCCGAGAGCGTGTCGAACACAACACGAAACGGCTCGAGATTGTCCTCGAGCAGCGACTCGTGCAGCGCGGCGCGAGTGAGCTCCAGCCGGCGCGCCTTGAGATCGGCGACAGTAGGAACCGTCTCGATGGCGATCGGCTGCTTGGTGAGCCGCTCGATCGTCTTCAACATCCGGTGCTCGCGCGGCTGGGCCAGTGTGATCGCGGTACCCTCACGGCCGGCACGACCGACTCGGCCGATCCGGTGGACGTATGACTCTGGCGCGGACGGCACGTCGAAGTTCACGACGTGGGTGAGCGTCTCGATGTCGAGACCACGGGCGGCGACATCGGTGGCGATCAGCAAGTCGGCGGTCTCCGACCTCAAGCGGCCGAGCACCTTCGTGCGCTGCTCCTGACTGAGTCCGCCGTGCAGCGCCTCGGCACGGTAGCCACGGCCGTTGAGCGTCTCTGTCAGCTCGTCGACGTCTGCACGGGTGCGACAGAAAACAAGCGCCTGCCCAGGCTGCTCGATGTCGAGGATGCGGCTCAGCACAGCAGACTTCTGGGCGCGGTTGACGACATACGCAATCTGGCGGATCTTCGGCGTCACGCCGGGTTCGGCGCGCCCGAGGCCGACGCTGATGGTGATCGGGTCTCTCAGGTGCTGCTTGACCATGTGCTTGATGCGCGGCGGCATCGTCGCGCTGAAGAGAACGGTCTGGCGCGTCGCTGGGGTCTCGTCAAGAATCGTCTCGATGTCCTCGGCGAAACCCATGTCCAGCATTTCATCCGCCTCATCTAGAACGACGACCTCAACGTCCTGGAGGTTGAGCGTCCTACGCGTGAGATGGTCGATCGCTCGTCCCGGCGTAGCGACCACGATGTCGACACCGCGCTCCAGCGACTTGATCTGGCGGACGATCGGGGCGCCGCCGTAGATCGGCAGGACGCGCGCGCCGAGGTGGCGTCCGTACTTGTGGATGGCCTCAGAGACCTGGGCCGCCAGTTCACGCGTCGGGACGAGCACGAGCGCCCGCGGACGTGGGCCGCCGAGCTTGATGCGTTGCAGCAGCGGCAGCGCGAACGCGGCGGTCTTGCCGGTGCCGGTGGCGGCCTGCCCGAGCAGATCAGCGCCACGGACGAGTGGCGGGATCGTCTCGGCCTGGATCGGCGTCGGCTCTTCGTAGCCGAGCTCAGTCAGTGACTGCAGCAATTCCTCACGGAGCGCAAGGTCGGAAAAGGTCGTCATTTGACCTCCACGTTACGACGCCGACCGTTTGTAGGTCACGTCCCTCAACGCTCCCGTGCTCCCGGCTCGGCTTGCGCGTGGTTGCGGGTGTCGCTTGGCGGGGCGTGTTTCAATCGGTGGATGGAGATCGCTCGCCTTTTGGATCGGGAGTCGTTTGTCACTGCGGATGGTTCGGGGATTCGTGAGCTTGCTGGGCCTGGTTGGACGATGGTGCGCAATCAGAGCCTCGCGGAGGCTACCGTCGAGGCTGGTGGTGAGACGGCCGAGCATTTCCACCCTCGGTCTGAGGAGATCTATTACTTCACTTCGGGTAGTGGGCGGATGCGTCTCGGTTCCGAGGACGCGGAGATCAGGGAGGGTGATTGCGTAGTGATCCCACCCGGGATCGTGCACAAGCTTTGGAACACAGGCACCGGGCCGCTGGTGCTGCTGTGCTGCTGCGCACCTGCCTACTCGCATGAGGACACCGTCCTGACCGGAGGCTGAGGGCACTTAGTAAACGCCCGCGCTTTCGCCTAAGTCCTTCAAATCGGACGGACGCTTCGGCGGCGGGGCGCTGCGTTGCGCGTGATTGCTTTGATAAGAGCGGTCGTCGCTCGTTCGCGGTTTGGACCCTGATCCAAACGGCGACGCGCGAGCAGGCTTCCTTGATGGGCACGGGTGGCAGGACGAGCGCGGCGGCGCGAGAGTTGGCCATATCACGTTTCGAGAGCTGCCTTGCCGAGCGCCGATGCCACCCTCGCTGGCGCCTGCAACTCGGATGGGTACGACCGCGGCCAGATCGTCATGGCGAGGTCCGACACCGGCTTCGACGAGCCGCGGGCCCTTTGGGGACTCGGTTTGACAACACGTTCGAAGTCCTACTATCATCATACGTATGAGGAGAGGGACCGCAAGTCTCGAGCTTGCCATGACTCGTATCCGAGCCGAGGATGCGAGCGTCGTCGGGTCTTCCGACGCGCCCGCACGCGTCACTGACATCTCGGTTGATTGCCACCTAATCAGCGTGTGTAACGCGGGAACGAGACCCAACGCTGCGTCGATCGAATCGTGGATAGCCGCATCGGGCTCCCTTGCCGCGTGAACACGGCCAACCAAGGGGATCAGATCAACGCGGTCGCAACGGCGCTGGGCAGAGCCGAACCCCCTCCGACGTGGGACCGACGCCCGCACTGCCCGGCCGTTCGGCGTTGACCTAACCCAGCAGTGCCAGCAATGCATGACGAAAACATGTCGAGGAGAGAGGTGTGTCGTGTTCGGGAACTCGTGGTGGTCGCTTGCGTGCCACAAGATGCGGATGAGGCTGTTCGCCCTGAGTGGCGTGTTGATTTTGTGCGTCGCAGTGGCGGCTACTTGGTCGTCACAGGCTGAAGCCGCGTCTAACTACGAGATTTGCGTGGTGCCGTCCGGGGGAACCCAACCTTCGGGATGCAATCAGGTCGTTTCGACCCTGAGCGCCGCGAAGACGGCCGTCGAACAGAACAATGGCTCCCAAAATGTGACCGTCGAGCTGGTTACCGGCACGTACAACGTCACTGCACCGCTGACATTCGGCGCTACCGACGGCGGGCAAAACGGACATTACGTCACGTGGGAGGCTGCACCAGGGGCCACGCCGGTCATTTCCGGCGGTGAGCAGGTAAGCGACTGGTCCGTCTACAACTCAGGCCAGAATATCTACGAGACGAACGTCGGTGTCGGCACGAACAGCCGCAACCTGTACGTCAACGGTGTCGAGGCGCCAATCGCAGGTTCGCCGCTCGGCGGCTCTGCGGCCGTGACCAGCAGCTATCTGACGGCGACCAGCACCGGCTTCACGATCAGCAACTCAAGCCTTGAGAGCACGCTTGACGCGCTTCCGGACCAGAGCCAGGTTGAGATCGAGCATCGTGGTACGTGGACTGATCACTATTGTCCGGTGTCGTCCATCTCCGGCACCGCGCTGAACATGGCGCAGCCTTGCTGGGAAGACAACACAATGGGCTGGGACACGGGCGACTCGACGTCCGGCGATTACATCGAGAACTCGCTTGCGTTCCTGAACCAGCCGAACGAGTGGTACCTCGATTCGCAAACAGGCGAGCTCTACTACGAGGCAGCCTCGGGCACGAACCCGTCGAGCCTCACCATCGATCTGCCGCTTGTTCAATCGCTCGTAGACATCAGCGGCTCATACGCCAGCCCCGTCCAGAACCTCAGCTTCCAAGGCATCCACTTCTCGAACTCAAGCTGGCTTGCGCCGAGCTCAACCAGTGGATACGCCGACCAGCAGCAGAACTGGTATTCAGCCGGAACCTACTCGACCGGCTACCCGAGCTTCGGCTCGTGCACCGGCGGGTGCTCGTTGTTTGAGGCTACGCGTGGCAAGTGGAACGAGGTGCCGGGCGCCATCCAGGTCTCGGCGGCAAATGGGGTCACGTTCGGTGGCGACACGTTCTCAGACCTGGGTTCCGCGGCGCTTGGCATCGGAGAGGACGCTGACGCCAACACGTCGGGCGTCGGATTGGGCGCACAGAACATCACCGTCGCGAATAACACATTCAGCCAGATCGCGGGAACCGGCATCATGATCGGTGGGATCCAGTCTGCGGACTCCGACCCCTCGAACCCGCAGACGCTCGTGCAGAACGTTGTGGTTGAGAACAACAACATCAGCACCACTGGTACCAATTACCTGGACTCTGATGGCGTTCAAGAGAGTGATACCACTCACGCGGTTATCGCCAACAACCAAATCGACAACATCCCCTATGACGGTATCGGTACCGGCTTCGGGTGGGGTGTCGAGGATCCAGGAGGAAGCCAGGACTACGAAAGCCGAGGCACCTACAACTACTACTCGATCAACACCACACCGACGCCGCAGCAGTACAACGACGTCACCGACAATGTGATCTACGACACGGGCTTGGGCACCGGGAGCTTCTCTTGCTGCGCCGGCCCGTTCTACAACCTCTCAGCCGATCCGTTTGCCGTGGTGAGCGGCAACTACATGTACGGCAATAACCCGAGCCAAGGGGGGATGTACAACGACGAAGGCTCGCGGTTCACAACCTACGAGGACAATGTGATCCAAGGGTCGACGTCGTGGGCTGGGGTCAACTCAGACTCTGGCAACAACGCCGACGACAACCTCTTTTACAGCAACTGGTACAACAATTCGGCGACCGTCAACTCGTCGACGGGCACCGGTAGCCCGCACTACAACGTGGTGTTCGCGAACACACTGGTTGCGGGCACCTCTTGGCCGACCGCTGCGACGCAGGTCATCGATAGCGCCGGCCTGGCATCGGGTCTTGGTTATCCAGCGCCGGCAATCACGACGCTTGGGAAGGCCACGATGACCGTTGGGTCGGCGGGTAGCTACACGCTGTTCGCCAGCGGGTCGCCGACTCCGAGCTTCACTGAGACTGGGACGCTGCCAAGCGGAGTGGCATTCACAGACAATGCAAACGGCACCGCCAAGCTCGCAGGCACGCCTGCGTCCGGAAGCGCCGGCACGTACCCGGTCTCGATAACTGCCTCCAACGGCTCGGGCGACGCGGCGACGCAGGCGTTCACGCTCACGGTGCTCGCTCAAGCTCCGACATCGACCACCGTCACCGTTACAGGGCGGGTGACGAGCGCCTCAACTGGTCTGCCGCTAGCCAACATCTGTGCGTACCTGTACATCAATCCAACGACATCCACGGCGCTCGCATCGGCTTGTACTACGGCGAACGGGTCATATGAGATGGACGGCGTGGTGCCTGGGGCGTTGGCGTTGTTGGACACTGACCATTATCTGGTCAAGTTCGTCGGCCCATCCGGCAGTTACACGACGGTTTGGTTCAACGGAACGGCGGCCGGGGCCCCGACAGAGGCAGACGCGAACGCCATCCAGCTAGAAGGCCGGCTGGACACCGCCGTCACAGGCATCAACGCGGTCATGTCGGGAGGCAGCTACCCCACCGGTTACAGCAAGCTCACGATCGGCAGCGACAGCCTCTGCCTGGACAACTCAGGCAACACGTCTAACGCGGGTGCTGCGATCGACCAGTGGACCTGCAACGGCGGGCAAAACCAAGCGTTCCAGTTCGTCGCTACCTCTGGCGGCTACGGCGAGCTGGAGGTCGAGAACTCCGGTCAGGACGTGACCGTACTCAACAGCTCGACCACTCAGGGCGTGGCGGACATCGTGCAAGAGCCGGTGAACGGTAACGCAGCAAGCCAATGGCTGCCAGAGCAGCAGTCGGACGGCTCGTACGAGTTCAAGAACGACAACAGCGGGCTGTGCCTGGACGTGACCGGGAACGTCTCCACGCTCGGTCAGCAACTCGATCAGTGGCCGTGCAAGAACGCGCCTGGCACCAACCAGGACTTCACGCCGTAGGTCGCCGAACGCTAGCGATCGCGGACCGGGCACTCGACGGTGGGGTGTCCGGTCCGTCTTGGGGCGAACTGGACTGATACGTAGATGATGGGATCACGCGATACGCACGTACCGTCCGTTCCGGGCTCGCCGTCAGCGCTTTCTGTGACCGGGCTGCGTAAGACATATAGCGGTGGCTTCACCGCCTTGTACGACCTCGACCTCGAGGTTCCGGCGGGTAGTTTCTTTGGATTGCTTGGGCCGAACGGCGCGGGTAAGACGACGCTGATCGGGTCGGTCTGCAACCTGGTGGTGCCGACGGCCGGGCGGGTCAGCGTGTTCGGGTTCGATCATCGGACCCGCGAGGCGCGTCGACTGATCGGCCTGTGTGAGCAGGATGTGAATGTCGATCGCTTCCTCAGCGTCTTCGAGATCCTTGTGTACCACGCTGGGTATCACGGGCTCGGCCGGAAAGAAGCGCGCCAGCGGGCGCGCGAACTGATGGATGTCTTCCATCTCAGCGCCAAATCGAGCAACCGCGCAAATGAGCTCTCCGGAGGCATGCGCAGGCGGCTTCTGTTTGCGCGTGCGCTGATGCACCGCCCATCGCTGTTGATCCTCGACGAGCCGACCGCCGGGGTGGACGTCGAGCTGCGATATGAGCTCTGGGAATACATCCGTGGGCTCAACGCCGACGGGACGACCGTTCTGCTGACAACGCACTACCTCGAAGAGGCGGAACAACTGTGCGAGGAGATCGCACTGATCCGTGCCGGGTGTGTCGTCGCGCGCGACACTGCCGAACGGTTACGCCTGCAGTTTGGCGCCTCCGACATCGCGCAGGTCTATGCCCAAGCGATGGCCACGACAGAGTCCGAGTCCGGAACGGCCACATGAGCGAGGGCAGCGAATGAGCGCGACGACCGGCGGGACAGGGCCCTCCCAGAGCGGCGTCGTCGACGGCCGCTTCCACGCAACGCGCTCGCCTTTCAGCTGGCTGGTTGAGCGCGAGGTAGTTCGCTATCTGAAGATCTGGCCGTACTCGTTGTTCGGTCCGATCGTCGCAGCTGTACTGATGCTCGTTGTCCTAGGTCTCGCACTCGACCATAAGGTCGTGGGAGCCGGTGGGGTGCCCTACGACCGGTTCATCGCCGCAGGCTTGATCGCCCAGGCCGTGTTTACCACGGCTTACTTCAACGGTTCCACGACCCTCTTTGAGGGCAGGCGTGACCGCTACATCAATGATGTGCTCTCCAGCCCGCTGCGGTGGTGGGAGATAAACCTCGCAGTCGTAGTCGCCGGCGTCTCACGCGCAGGGCTCACGTTCCTCGGGATGATCGCCGTGTCGCTGCCGATCGTGGGGGGCACGATCCACCGGCCGGTCGTGTTGATCGCTGGGCTCCTCGGGATGATGCTGCTTGCGGCGCAGTGCGGCGTCCTGGTCGGCATCTATGTGCGCACGATGGATCACGTGTCGATGATCCAGAACCTCATCGTCCAGCCGGTCATATTTCTCGGCGGGACCTTCTACTCGCTTTCGCAACTGCCCCACGGGTGGCGTCTGATCACCCAGGCAAACCCGATGTTCTACATCGTGCAATCGCTGCGTATCGGGATGCTCGGATCAGGCGACATCCCGGTGGCACGAGCGCTCACGGTTGTCTGGGGGGTCGCGCTGCTTCTGAGCGCATGGTCGCTACGGCTGTTCCGCCGCGGTCAGGGACTCAAGGACTGATATGCGCCCACGCAAGTCCGGCTATCTCTTCATTGCTCCGTATGTCGTGCTGCTGGTGGTGGCTGGCATCTATCCGATGGCGTATGCGTTGCACCTGGCGTTGACTTCGCTGACAGCGCATTTCTCTGGGGCCAGGAACTTCATCAAGTCGTGGCAGGATCCGGAGTTTCTCCCGGCGTTCGAGCACATCGGGATATTTCTAGCGATCTGGCTGACTGCGCTGGTCGTGCTGGTCGTGGGACTCTCGCTGATCCTGCACTCGTTGGACCGACGGATCAGCGCAGCGTTTCGGTTCGTGTTTTACCTGCCAGCGGCACTTGCCGGTTCGGCGAGTGTGATGCTGTGGCTGTTCATGCTCGAGCCAGGGGTGAGTCCGTGGACGTTCGTTCTGCACTGGCTTGGTTACGGCACACTCGGGGATTCGATCGCGGAGAGAAACCTGCCCGTGATCTTTGCGGTGATCGCTTTCTGGAGCGGTGCTGGAAGCTGGATCGTTGTGATGTACGGGGCTCTGGCGACGATCCCACACGGAGTGCTCGAGGCGGCGAGACTTGACGGTGCCGGGCCCTGGCGCACGGCGACCCGTATCAAGCTGCCGTTGATTAAGCGATGGGTCGCGTACATGCTGATCGGTGCGTTCGCTGCCGGCACGCAGTTGTTCGCCGAACCACAGCTGATCAGCGAAGCTACTGGGGGGATCCTCAACCAGACCTGGTCACCAAACCAGCTCGCCTACTTCCTCTCATTCCAGTTGGACAACTTCAACTACGCCGCGGCGATCGCTGTGGACCTGCTGGCGATCGCGCTGATCTCGGCGGCCGTTGTCTTGCTACGCACGGGGCTGTTCCGGGTGAGCGATTGATGCGAGCGCTCGCGGAGCGGTTCAGACGCGCGTCGGCAACGCAGGTCATGGCACTGTCTGTGCTGTCGCTCATGGCCGTGTTCTTTGCGGTACCGATCGTATGGGCCGTATTCGAGGCGATCGGCGGAACCGCGCTCCACTGGCTGTTGAACTCGGCGTTTTACTCGACCGCGGGGGCCGCCATCGCCGTGGCCCTTTGCATCCCCGCAGGCTACGGTCTCGCGACCCACGACTTCCCGGGCCGTCGCGCGGTCCTGATCGTCACGATCCTCGTGATGCTGATCCCTCCTAACGCACTCGTGCTCCCGCTGTTCCTCGAAGCCCACGCGGCGCACCTGCTTACGAGCCCGCTAGCAGTAATTCTGCCGTACGGGCTCTACCCGTTCGGCGTTTATCTCGCCTACCTGTACTTCAACACCGGCCGCTTCGAGCTTCTGCTTCAAACGGCACGCATGGACGGCTGCAGCGAATGGCACGTCTTCAAGCGGATCGTCCTGCCGCTTTCGCTGCCTGTCTCGGCACTGATCGCCTTCCTCAACTTCGTCGCCAGTTGGACGAACTTCTTCCTTCCGTGGGTCATGTACTGGTCGTTTGATACCACGAGCCGTTACCCCCTGGCGCTCGGCATTGCCCTGCAACTGGACACGACAAAGGGGGCCAGTTTCTACGGAGCGCTGATCCAACTGCACACCGCTTCATCCCCGAGCTATATCGCGCTGCTGCTGCTCGTGACGTGCGCGCCGGTGCTGATCGTCTTCGCCCTCGCTCAACGTTGGATCGGCTCGAGCCAGCTACAGGGTGTCTTTCGCTGAGCACAACTAGATCAGATGCTGAACGGCGCGTATGAGGATGTCATCACGATTCGCGTCGGCCGCCAGAGCGCCTTGGACATGGAGCCGGCTCCGGCGCGGTTCTCATCAGGCAAAGCGCTGCGCCCGCGTCGCGATGACGCGAGCGCAGCGGCTGTGGAGGAGGAGTTGAAGCGTTACCGCGTTGCCAACGTATCAGATGTATGACGTATGATGTAGAGAGCATGATCGGCTCGACGTAGGGGGGATCGAAAAGACCACATGGCAACCGTGACCTTTAGGGCCGCCTCGCGTATCTATCCGAAGGTGCCGAAGGCCGTCAACCAGCTCGATCTAGAGATTCGTGACGGCGAACTTCTTGTGCTCGTCGGGCCTTCCGGTTGCGGCAAGACGACCACGCTGCGGATGCTCGCCGGACTCGAGCCCGTTGATGAGGGCGACATTCTCGTTGACGATCAGAGCGTGGTCGGCGTTCCGTCACAACGACGTGATATCGCCATGGTGTTCCAGAATTATTCGTTGTACCCGCACATGACAGTGGCACAGAACCTCGGTTTTGCGCTGGAGATAGCGAAGCTGAGCAAGTCTGCCATCAAGGACCGAGTCATTGAAACGGCACGCACGCTTGGCCTCGAAGAGTGCTTGGACCGGAAGCCGGCTCAGTTGTCCGGGGGGCAGTGTCAGCGAGTGGCCATGGGTCGAGCGATTGTCCGTCAGCCGCGGGTGTTCCTGATGGACGAGCCGCTCTCGAACCTGGATGCCAAGCTCCGAGTCGCCACACGGTCGCAGATCGCGGCTCTACAACGCCGCCTGGATGTGACGACCCTGTATGTGACCCACGATCAGGTCGAGGCAATGACGATGGGTGACCGAGTTGCTGTGCTCAAAGACGGTGTGCTGCAGCAGGTCGACGTTCCGAGCGTTCTCTACGACACGCCAGCCAACGCGTTCGTCGCGAGCTTCATTGGATCCCCTGGCATGAACCTCCTCGACGGAATCATCGGTCCCGACGGTGTGACCGTCGGCTCGACAACCGTCCAGCTACCGCGCGAGCTCAGAGAGACCGCCGGTACCGGCAGGGTCACGGTCGGCGTTCGCCCTGAAGCAGTCACGCTGGCCGGTGACGGTGCCGGCGTCCCGGCAACCGTCAACATCGTTGAGGAGCTCGGTCCTGAGGCATACATCTATGCGCGGCTCGAGCACACAGCCGCCGATCGCAGCGGCGAGGAGACACCAGACTTTGTCGTGCGCGTCGACCCGAAAAGCGCGCCGCCCAGCGGCCGCCGGATCGAGCTGCACATCCAGCAAGAGTCCGTCCAGCTCTTTGATGCTGATACTGGAGCACGCATCGTTCCCGAGTGATGCTGCGGTGAAGGTGCGAGCTCACCAGGCATCACGGTGCTGCCGACTCCTGGGCCGCGTCAGGATGCCGGGCTCGTCTGCGGCTCCAGGTTCCAGCGCAGCGCGTCCGGCAGTGCGGACCACAGCTGTCGGTCGATTTTGGCGCTGGCCCACTCGAGGTTCAGAGCAGATTGGTCGGCGGTTCGCATTCCCGCGACCACGGTGCACACCGCGGGATGTAGCAGCGGAAACTGAAGTGCCGCGGCAGGCAGGGTTGTGGAATGCGCGGCGCACGCGCTGGCGCACTCGCGCGCCGCGGCAAGTACCTGCGGCGGTGCGGGTCCGTAGTCGAAGTTCGCGTCGTCTGGGGGCTCGGTACTGGAAAGCAGGCCCGAGTTGAACGGGGCGGCTGCGACGACCGCGACGCCGCGGTCCACACACTCCTTAAGTAGTTGCCCGGCGGAGCGGTCAATGAGCGTCCAGCGGCCAGCCACCATGATCACATCAACGTTGCTCTCGGCAACGAAGCGACGGAGCGGTGCCACGAGATTCATGCCGACACCCACAGCGCCGATCACTCCCTCGTCACGCAATCCGATAAGCGTCGGTATCGCGTGCTCGAGTGCAGCTGGCATGTGGTCTTCGGGATCGTGCACGTAGACGATGTCGATCCGGTCAACGCCGAGGCGATCGAGGCTCGCTTCGAGGCTGCGCAGGACGCCATCACGGCTGTAGTCGTACTCACGCCGGAGCGTGTCCTCGACAGCGAACCCACCGGTTTCCAGGTCGGAGCCGGTCGGTGTGTCGTTGGGCACAAGCAAACGACCCACCTTCGTCGAGAGCGTGAACTCCGTACGCGGGTATTCGCTGAGGGCGGCTCCGAGGCGCCGCTCGGATAGACCGAGACCGTAGTGGGGAGCGGTGTCGAAGTAGCGGATGCCACCGTCCCATGCAGCAGCGACAGCCATGAGCGCAGTGTCATCGTCGACTGCTCGGTAGAGGTTCCCGATCTGGGACCCGCCGAACCCGAGATCTGTAACGCTGACTCCCGTGCCGCCTATAGCTGAACGTCTCACGGCTGGTAGTGGGTCTGGAGGTCGGGAACCATTGGTGAAAGGTTGGTCCCGGTCTCGATGGCGTAGACGTCGCTCATCTCTGAACCCCGGCTTCGGCTCCGTGCATAAGTGCTTCTACCTCCTGGAGTGTGGCGGTGGACGTATCTCCCGGGGTGCTCATGGCGAGCGCGCCATGAGCAGCGCCGTATTCGACGGCACTGTGTAGGTCCCGGCCGTTCATAAGTCCGTAGATGAACCCGGATGCGAAGCCATCACCGCCGCCTATGCGGTCGAGGATTTCGAGGTTCGGGCGCTGTGTCGCCTCGCTGAAGCCGTCCTGGCGTGACCATGCGATCGCCGACCAGTCATTGAGGGTGGCGCTTGTCACCGTGCGAAGGGTCGATGCTGCTGCATTGAGGCTAGGAAATTCGCTGGCGGCGCGGCCGATCGTCGCCTGAAACGCGGCGACGCCGGAGGGGTAGCCGTTGGGACCAGCCCCCTTGAGGCTTGACTCCAAGGCAGCAAGGTCCTCGCCAACGCCGATCATCACATCAATTTGGGGGGCGAGTCGTCGGTTGACTTCCCGCGCTCGGTCGATGCCACCTGTCGCTTCCCAGAGGCTAGGTCGGTAGTTGAGGTCGTAAGAGACGACGGTTCCGTGTCGCCGGGCGGCGCTGAACGCCTCCTCAATGACCGCCGGCGTCGTATCAGAGAGTGCCGCGAAGATGCCGCCGGTATGCAGCCATCTGACACCGAGCTCGCCGAACAAGTGGTCCCAGTTGATCTGTCCGGGTGCGAGTTGTGAGACGGCTGTGTTGCCACGGTCGGAAACCCCACGGGCGCCGCGGACACCGAACCCTCGTTCTACGAAGTTAAGCCCGTTGCGGACTGTGCGTCCGATGCCGTCACAGGGCACCCAACGCACGAGTGAGATATCGACGCCGCCCTGTAGGAGAAGGTCCTCGAGTAGCCATCCGACGTCGTTATCTGCCAGAGCGGTCACGATTGCTGTTCGCAGCCCGAAACAGCGTCGCAAGCCGCGTGCCACGTTGTACTCACCCCCGCCCTCCCAGACCCTGAATTCGCGCGTGGTGCGTATGCGCTGTTCGCCGGGGTCGAGGCGCAGCATCACTTCTCCGAGAGCCACAAGGTCGTAGCGGCACTCGTCAGCCGGTCTGATCGTTAGACCGGTCACGCGCGCGCCTGTCGAACAATCTGGATCGCCTCGGCGGCGAGGCTCGTGATCGTGCCGAAATCGCCGTGACGAACGTGCTCGGACGCGACCGTCCAGCTTCCCCCGACCGCCGCAACGAAGGGTTGGGATAGGTAGCTGCCCGCATTGCTGGCATCGATGCCACCGGTGGGAATAAATCGGACGTCTGGGAACGGTCCCTGCAGTGACCGCAGCACTCTGATGCCGCCTGCTGCTTCCGCTGGGAAAAATTTCAAGAGCCGGATCCCATGATCTAGCGCGGCGATGATGTCGGTGGCGTTGGCGGCGCCAGGGATCACGGGCATTCCGAGGCGCTGGCATCGCTCGATCACCGCCGTCGTGAAGCCGGGTGTGACGATGAACCGCGCGCCTGCGTGGTAAGCGAGGTCAACCTGTTCAGCGGTCAGGACTGTGCCCGCTCCGACGAGCATCTGAGGGTTTAGCGTGAGCATTCGCAACGCCTCTACGGCTGAGTCCGTTCTGAACGCGATCTCGATCACCGGGAGCCCGCCGGCGCGCAGTGCGATCCCTAGCCTCCGCACACGTTGGAGATCTTCAGGGATCAGGACCGGGATGACGCCGTAGTGGCAGATGCCCTCGAGGACCCCGTTGGTCGTCAGCGTGCCAGCCATCCGCCGTCCACCGGAATGATCGCTCCGCATACGTAATCAGACGCCGGGGCTGCCAGAAATACTGTCGCGCCCGCCAGATCGGTTGCGTCGCCCCAGCGGCCTGCGGGGATCCGCGCGAGGATCGCGGAGCTTCGTTGCGGATCGTCGCGGAGCGCTTCGGTGTTGTCGGTCGCGATATACCCTGGTGCGATCGCGTTGACATTCACACCGAGTGGCGCCCACTCGTTTCCGAGTGCCTTGACCAGCCCGGCAAGCCCGGACTTGGCGGAGGTGTAACTTGGGACGAGAATCCCGCCTTGGAAGCTCAGTAGCGACGCCGTGAAGATGATCTTTCCGTAGCCGCGCTCAATCATCGACCTGCCGACTGCTTGTGCAAGCACGAACGGGGCACGGAGATTGACGTCCAGAACCGTGTCCCAGGTTGCGATGTCGTGCTCCGCGGCGGGGCTTCTTGCGATGGTTCCAGCGTTGTTGACAAGAATGTCGATCCGAGAGCTTTCGGCGATCGAGGCTGCCAACTCCGTGACGGCGGCGCGGTCGGCCAGATCTACCTGGAACCCAGAGAAACTGCGGCCAGCCGCTTCAACCCGCTGTTGCACTTCGCTGCCGGTCGCTTCAAGTTGCGCGCTCACACCGATGATGTCGGCGCCGGCGTTTGCTAGCGCGGTGGCCATCGCGAGCCCGATTCCACGGCGTGCGCCGGTCACCAGCGCAACCTTTCCGCTGAGGTCGAACATCGCCTGTGCCTGACCCGAGTTTGGACCAGTGCTGTTCATCTCAGGCGCCTGCCTGGCAATCGATCAGGATCTTCATCGCTTGTCCTGTCTCCAGCTCGGCGAACGCGGCCGCGACATGGTCTAGCGATTCGATGCTGGTCGTCAGCTGTGCTGCCGGGATGGCGCCGCTGGCAAGAAGCTCGACTGCGTCCTCGAAGTCAGCGCGCTCGTAGACCCGCGCGCCGATCAAGGTGAGCTCCCGCCAGAACACCCTGAAGAGATTCACCGGCGGCGGTTCGGAGTGAATTGCTACTACCACCAGACGGCCGCGCGTAGCGAGCGACTGGATCGCTGTTTCAAGCCCGGCGACAGCGCCCGAGACTTCGAACGCGACGTCAGCTCCGGCTCCAGCGCTCCAGCCGTCCAGGATGGAATCAGCGTCGGCGGTGGCGGGGTCTAATACGGCAAAACCGAGCGAATGAGCGACCGCGCGACGCTGCTCGTTGACCTCCATCAGCAGCACGTCGCTTCCTTGGGCTTGAGCGACGCTCGCGATCAGGAGGCCGATCGGCCCACCGCCGACCACCACTGCTCGCTCACGGGGCAGGAGCTGAGCGCGACGCACGTCGTGGACTGCGACCGCGGTCGGCTCTGCCAACGCGCCGACCTGCAACGAGAGGGTCGGCGGGAGCGCTACGAGCACGTCTTGCGAGACTGTCCAGCTTTCCTGCATGGAGCCGGGCGAGTCGATCCCAACAAAGTTGAGGTTGTGGCAGATGTGCTGGTGTCCCGCGCGGCATGCCGGGCACTCGCCGCACCACACGAGTGGCATCACTGTGACCCGGTCGCCGACACGCCAGTCCGCGACACCCTCGCCGATCGCCGCGATCGTCCCTGACATCTCGTGGCCAAGGATCGCCGGCATCGTCACACGGCGATCCATGGCGCCGTGCCAGATATGTAAGTCCGTGCCGCAGATCCCTGTGAATGCCACCGTGATCCGCACTTCCCCAGGGCCTGGATCGTTACGACCCACCTCGACCAGCTCCAGTGTCCTATCGCCGGCATAACAGGCAGCCCTCATGCTGCTCCTCCCAGATGTAGTCAGTTGGCACGGCCTGCTAGTTCACGCAGGGCGCGGCATTCGCCGGAAGACTTTTAGGGGTCAGGGGCGCGGCCGCTGCCAGCTTCGAACGTTCAGCCAACCCACAGTAAACACCATACGTATGATGATGCTACGAGAGGCGCGAAAACGGCCCGACGACGGTCGGCGTACGTCAGGCCGGCCGCTCGGCAACACGACCCGTGCGCCGCTCGGCCCACGAGGAGTCGATATGTGCCGCGACACGCTGAGCCGCCAGAGCGCCGTCGCGTGCGACGAGGGCGGCGAGAATCGCTTGGTGTTCTGCGGCGGTGCGCTCGAGCGTTGCCGGGTCGGTGGGATCGTTCAGCTGCGGCCTGCGTCCCCCGTAAGCGTGGATCGTCCCCACGATCGCGCAGCCAATCTCGCTGCCGGACGCCCGCATCACGACTCGATGGAAGGAGAGATCTAGCCGCCGGAAAGTCTCGAAATCGGTGGTGGCCCTTGTCATCTGATCGACGTTGTCGGCCAGTTGAGCGAGATCATCGTCAGTCAGACTCACCGCCGCAACCTGCGCCATGACGGACTCGAGCAAGCTCCGGACCATCATTAGGTCGTCGAGCAGAACCAGGTCGTCGTCGTACTCGAGCGCGATCTGAAGCACGCCCGCGTCGAGCAGCGCCCACGAGTCCCGCGGCTGCACCTTGGTCCCGCGACCCTGCTCGACCTTGACCAGGCCGCGCTCCTCTAGCAGCTTCAAGGCCTCTCTCATCACGGTCCTGCTGAAGCCGAACTGTTCTCCAAGCGCTCCCTCTGTCGGCAGAACCGTGCCAGCCGGGATCTCTCCGCCAATGATTTGGTGGGAAAGCTCGTCCACGACAACCGAAGCCAGCCGGGCTGGCCGAGCCGAACGGTTCCCGTCGTGCGTCACCTGGACCCTCAACTCAGGACTCCAGTTAGCGCATTGGTAAAGAACATGGTGGGAATTTACCTGCTGAGCAAAGGTCGCGCATCTCAGTCGGTTTGTCGTCTTCCGTGTTCGGAGCGTCAGAAATCGAGCCTTGACAGCGCGAGGCGTTCGATCTATCTTCCCCGTGGCTGATTCGTCATACGTCACACAACTGACCTGACAGGACACACAAATGAGATTCGCGAACCGACATGAAAATCGCAGCTGTTGACGTCGAGCTGATACCCGTTCCGGCTGTCAGTCCGCCATTTGCGTGGCGCCGCGGGCTCCGCGGCTCCCTACCGGCGCGAACGACCGCGGTCCTGCGTATCACGACCGACGACGGCGCGATCGGCGAGGCCTACCACGAATGGAGCGGCCCGATGCTCGCCGATGTCGTCGACCGCATCCTGCGAGAAGAGCTTGTCGGCGAGCGGGCCGACCGGCGCGAGTGGCTCTGGCACCGCCTCTGGGAGCTGGACCGAACCGACGAGTTCCCGATCTGGCTCTTTGGCATCGTGGATGTCGCGCTGTGGGACCTCGAAGCGCGCGTGCTTGGAGTTCCGGCACATCGTCTACTTGGCACGTATAGGGACGCGATTCCGGCCTACGCGTCGACCACCACCTTCTCAACGGTCGAGGAGTACCTCGACGTAGCTGATCAGTGCCTCGCGCTCGGCTATCCGGCAATCAAGCTCCATGCCTGGGGCGATCGACGCGCCGACGCCGACCTCTGCCAGCGCCTGCGGGCGCACGTCGGGCCTGACGTCGAGCTGATGTATGACGGCTCAGCGGCGTTTGACCTGCCGAGTGCGGAGTACCTCGGCCGAGCTCTCGCCGAGGCGGACTACCTCTGGTACGAGGAGCCTATGCGCGAGTTCAGCGTGACCGCATACCGGTGGCTGGCAGAGCGCGTTGACGTCCCGCTGCTGGTCGCGGAGACCTCAGACGGTGCGCACCTGAATACCGCCGACTTCATCGCCGCGGGTTGCGCCAGCTACGTTCGCACAAGCGCCAACCATCGCGGAGGCATGACTGGTGCTATGCGGATCGCTCACCTCGCAGACTCCTACTGTCTGAGAGCTGAAGTGCATGGGCCCACCGAGCCCGCCGTGCACCTTTGCATGGCAATTCCAAACTGCACGTACTACGAATCGCTGGTCACATCAAATCCGGTGACACGTGAGTCACGTGTCGGACCGGACGGGCTTGTGCAGGCGCCGACCGCTCCAGGGATCGCGCTGCCCGACTTTGTAAGGGATTCCCCCGGCAAGACATACGCATGAGGGGCGTAGTCACATCAATCACACGTAGTAAGGGAGAGGTAAGCACCATGAGGTCACTTATTCACCGCAAACTCTGGCGAGGGCACTCGCTGTGGGCGATGCTCACGGTTTTGGTCGTTGCCGGTGCGAGCGTGGGAAGCGCATTGGCTGTGGCAGTACCGTCGGCGTCGGCAAAGGCGAAGACTTCGAGCGCCCCGCTCGTCGTCTGGTACGACGCTGCGCGTGCGGCGTTCGTGAAGGAGTACAAGAAGACCCACCCGGGCGCCAACGTCAAGTGGGTTCTTTACAGCGGTGACGCTAACGGCGACGGCACGCTGCAGTCGAAGTTTGCCCTTTACAACCGCGTCGGCTGGAAGCCGGGCGTGGCGCCCGACGTCGTCTTCGACGAGGAGAACTATGAAGGAGGCTGGCTCGGTGAGCCGCCGTACAACGACCTCCTCAACCTGAAGCCATACATCTCCCAGAGCGTCTGGAGTAAGGACGACGGCTTGGGCGACTGTCTGATCGACGGCAAGCTCGTCTGCCTGCGTAACGACGATGCCGCAAACGTGCTCTGGGTCAACACGAAGCTGTGGAGCCAGTTCTTCCCCGGCCAGGCACCCCCGACCACATGGGCACAGTACGCCGCGGACGGCCAGGCGCTGATCAAGAGCCACCCCGGCTACTACATCGGTGAGTTTGGTCAGCCTTGGGACGCTGAGACCTACCTGTGGGGCAACGAGTGCCCAATCAATGAAGCCTCCGGCAACCAGGTGCTCACGGACAACCCGAGTTCGCCGAACTGCACCAAGATCGCTGGTTTGATCGACTCGGCACTGGGTGCGTTCACGCCAAACGGCCCGTTCACAACGGCGTGGGTTACGGACGGCACCGCTCAGAAGATGGTCATGGACATTGGAGCAATCTGGCAGGGTTCCGCGATCTACGCGTCCGGTACCGGCTCCAATGGCCCTGGCACGAACGTGATGGAGGCCTATCCGCCGCCGGTCGCGACCAACGGCGCTCATGTGACGGGCTCGATTGGTGGTGGACTTTGGATGGTAACGTCGCACACCCAGCAGCCCAAGGCCGCCGCAGCGTTGGTCGAGTACATGGACACAAGTCCGCAGATCCAGGAGAACCCGACGATCACGCAGGGCTTGCCAGCCTACGCACCCGACCAGGACAAGTGGCTGAAGTCACTCAACGGAGTCTTCGCCAACTCCGGCGCGACCGAGGCTGCGATCAAGAAAGCGGCAGGCGAGATCTGGACCGGATGGAGCCCAGTGCCATGGAGCGTTGAGTCCATCTTTGGCGACGTTGCCACGCCGGGACTTATCGCCGGCGGCAGCTTCTCATCGGCTCTGACAGCACTCTCGACGAATATTTCGTCCGCTGCGCAGAGTGCCGGCTGGCAGGTCAAGAAGTAGCGACCTGCGAAACCATTAGTAGATAGGAAAGAAACACAGTGAGTATTCCTTCGGCTCCGGCTGTCACGAGCGGGCGCAAGAGTGCCGCTCGAGGCGGCCGGGCCGCGGGGACGCGTGAGCAGCTCGCGCCCGGCGGTTCCCGTTCTGCCGGCTACTTCTTCGTAGCCCTCTATGTCCTGCTGCTGCTGCTGCTCGGCGTCGCGCCCGTCGTGTACGCGGTGTACCTCGCGCTAAGCGGCTCCGGCGGCTTGACTTCGAGCTTTACGTCTGCTTTCAGCGACTTTCGCTTCGCATCAGCGTTTGAGCACATTCTCGAGTTCATGGTCATCTGGCTCGTTAGCCAGACCTTCCTCGTTGTGGCGCTCGTCCTGATGCTGCATAACCTGTCTCAGCGCGTCGGCGCGGCCTTCAGGTTCCTCTTTTATATCCCGGGCGCGCTTGCGGGCGCCGCGAGCGTGATCGTCTGGCTGTTCATGCTCGACCCGACCGCGAGCCCCTTCGGATTCATATTGCACTGGCTCGGTTACGCGCAGTTCGATAACACAGTCGCGCCGGGCAACTTGCCTCCGATATTCGCGATCATGGCCTTTTGGACCGGGGCCGGAGGGTGGATCGTGGTGATGTACGGCGCCCTCAACAACATCCCTCACGAGCTGCTCGAAGCTGCCCAGATCGATGGCTCGAACGCGTTCCAAACTGCGATGCAGATCAAGCTTCCACTGATCCGGAAGTGGATCGTCTACATGCTGGTTCTTTCGTTTGCCGGAGGAACCCAGCTGTTCGTCGAGCCGACGGTGCTTGGATCCGCTGCACTAGGGGTCGGCATCAGCAAATACTGGTCACCGAACCAACTCGCCTGGTTCATCGCGTCCGAGTACGACAACTTCAACGAGGCGGCCGCCCTCTCGCTCGTACTGCTCGTACTGGGTCTCATGGTCGCCGCACTTCTGGTCTGGCGCGGAAGGCTGTTTGAGGTCGAATAATGACTCTTCCTCGACGTCACGCCATGCGCTTTGGTGGCCTCGCGATCTTGCTGCTGTTCACGGCATTCTTCTTCGTGCCGATGATCTGGCTGTTCCTCGCGCCAACCAAGACCGACGGCCAACTCGTATCGGATTCACCGTTCGCGTTCGGCAGCCTCAGCACGCTCGCGCACACTTTCCACCGGATCGTCACCTACGACGGTGACAGCCTTCTGATCTGGCTGAAGAACTCAGCGATCTACTCGTTCGGCGGCACGGCGCTTGCTGTCATTGCCGCGATCCCGGCCGGCTACGGGCTGGCGCTCACCCAGTTCATAGGGCGGCGTTTGCTGCTCTCGATCACGCTCATCGTGATGATCATGCCGGCAACCGCGCTCGTGCTCCCACTGTTTCTCGAGATGAACAAGCTCGGCTTGTACGGCACGATCTGGTCGCTCATCCTGCCGTTCGGGTTCTTCCCTTTCGGCGTTTACCTCGCCTACATCTACTTCTCATCGACGATCCCGAAGGACTTACTCGCAGCGGCGCGCATCGACGGGGCCACCGAGTGGGGCGTGTTCCGCTATATCGCGGTGCCGCTCGCGCGTCCGATCATCGGTCTTGTCGGGTTCTTCGCGTTCGTCGCGTCGTGGAACAACTTCTTCCTACCGTTCGTGATGACGTACGACAACTCGCAATACCCGCTCCAAGTCGGACTGCAGCAGCTGATCGGCTCGACGGCGTCATTCAATCCCGCCAACTACTCGGCCGGTACCAGCATCGTCGTTCTTCACCGGCCGGATCTTGCGATGGCGGTGATCATCGCGATCGCTCCCGTACTGATCGTCTTCCTGTTCGCCCAACGGACGCTTGTAACAGGCATGCTCACGGGCGCGACTAAGGAGTAGAGCCCCGACGACATCGAGTTCCCCGTCGGGCTGTGGCGGCGGCGCGCCGCCGAATGAGGACGTAACAACCGTCTTCAATGGCTGCCGTCACTCGCCCAAAGCGCTGGTCAGCCGCCGTCGTAGACCAGCTTGAGCCGAACCGTGGCGCCCCCGCGACCGTCATCACGCTGTACCACGAACTTGGCCATTTCGGCCTGCCACCGCTGGTCGACGGGCATGCTCTCGAGCGCTGCCATGGCTCCGTCGAAGTCGTCGCACTCGACGACGTGGAAAAGGTCGAGGCCATCGCGGAAGATCATCCATCGCTTGATCCCGACCTCTTGCTGTGCCGCCCGCATCTCCGGCCAGATCGTTGCGTGTGCCTTGTCGTAGGCTTCCGCCATTCCGGCTCTCAGCCGCGTTCGTAGCGTGACGTACTCGCTCAATTTGTCCTCCCGTAGTTCTAGGCTAGATCATACGTCTGACAAGTGACCCAAAGCGAACCCTGACGCGAATCGGCTGCAACGAACGGAGCCCACATGAGCAAGATTCTCGACGCCCACGTGCACTTCTGGGATCCAGAAGCACGCAATTACGACTGGCTTGAGCAGGTGCCGGCGCTCGGAAGACGATTAGGACCGGCGGACCTCGATCCTGGCGAGCACGAGCTGACAGGTGTCGTCTTCGTACAGGCTGACTGCCGGGACGACGAGGCACTCGACGAGGTTCACTGGGTCCAGTCCCTCGCGGCCCATTGGCCGCTGATCTGCGGGATCGTCGCCTACGCTCCAGTGCACCTCGGGGGTGCGGCCGCGGGCCACCTGCGCGTGCTGTCCGGCGAGCCGCTGGTCGTCGGCGTCCGCCGTCTTTTGCAGGGACTCCCGCCCACGACGTTCACCGACCCGGAACTGATCACGGGCGTTCGCATGCTGGCCGAGTCGGGGCTGACGTTCGACCTATGCGTGACCCACGACCAGCTGGCTCAGGCCTCTAAGCTCGTTCGCGCGTGCCCGGAAACACGGTTTGTGCTGGATCATGTGGGCAAGCCGCCTGTGCGTGAGCTGGGTTTCGACCCGTGGCGCGCGGACCTCGAGACGCTGGCTGCCTCGCCTAACTTAGTGTGCAAGCTCTCCGGCTTAGCGACCGAGGCCGCCCGTGGGAGAGGTACAGAGGATGCGCGTCCGTATCTGCAGCACGCCCTAAAGATTTTTGGGGCGCGGCGATGCATGATTGCGAGCGACTGGCCCGTGGTAACACTCGAAACGAGCGCTAGCGCGTGGTTCGACGTGGTGCTTGATGCGATCGCTGATCTGGGACCCGAGGATAGAGACGCCGTCCTGGCAGGGACTGCCACCGTCACCTACGGGCTCAAGTAAGCCGTCACGCAAGCCGAAGCCAAGGCGCGGGGTCGCTGGCACTGGGAAGGTGGCCGCACGCACGAGGCCGGTCGCGGGGATGAGGGGCACTGCGGCTCATCTTGGGCTGACAAACACGTTCCGGTGTCGCTGCCGTTTTGTGGTGAAGCGTTTCGCGCGTGGTGCGGGGCCGGTCGACTCGCGAACCGTTAACTCTGCTGGGACGAGATTTTGACGCGGAGCCGTGTCCTTGCCAGTGAGTTTGTCAATCAGCATTTCGGCTGCTTGGCGCCCCGCTTCGAAAGCTGGCCAGTCGACACCTGTGAGCGNNCCTGGGGTCAGCACGTCGGCAAACTGGGCCGCGATCACCGAGACGACAGAGAACTCGTCGGGGACGCGGAGGTCGGCTGCGCGCAGGGCGCTGAGCAGGCCGGTGAACTGCCAGCCGGTTGTGATCGCAGCCGTGCATTCGGGCTCTGAGGACAGCAGCCGAGAGGCGGTCGCGAACGCGTCACGCGGAGTGTGTGAGGACGGGACGTGGATACCGCGGATGCCGAGCTCGCGCGTTTGGCTCTCGAAGGAGTCGCGGGCGATTAGTGCTGCCATGTAGCCAGCCGCGAGCAGGTCGGGTGCGAAATTGAACAGCGCGACGCAAGTGTGTCCTAGCCGCGCGAGGTGGGCGAGACTCGTTTCGATAGCGCCACTGAAGTCAAGATCGACGAAGCTGATACCAGCTAGGTCTTCTGTTCTGCCGATCAGCGAGAACGGATAGCCCGCTGCCTTCAGCCGTTCGATCCGGGGGTCTTCGCGCAGCGTCTCCATCAAGATCACGCCGTCCGCGCGACCGTGTGCGACGAGCTGCGTGACAGCCTCCGGATCGGTCAGAGCGGTAGAGAGGAGCAGGGCGTAATCGCGTGCGCTCGTTGCCTGCGTTGCTCCGGCGACGAACGTCTGCTGGATCGGCACGAACTGCCATTCCGGCGAGGGGAGATAGAGCGCGATCGTGTGTGAGGCGCCGCTCGCGAGGGCACGGGCCGGGCCGTGCGGCCGGTAGTTGAGCTCCGTGATCGCATCGAGGACACGCTCGCGCATCGGCTGCGAGACGGAACGCTTGCCGCTCAGCACGTACGAGACGGTGCTCAGCGCAACGCCCGCACGCTCGGCGATGTCTGCCATTGTCACGGGTCTACCGTCGGCCATTCCTGGGATTCTCGCATCGCTTTCGGCCTATCCGTAACGAGGCCCGTCATCGAAGCGCTTCGATGACGTCTCAGCGACGGAAGCTGTCGGGGCGGCGGGCGACCTCCCTGTCGCGCAACGCCAGCCGCTCAGGGCTGCACGTCGTCGGCGGAGCTTGCGATGTCGAAGTGATTCGATCTAGACAGCGACTCTCGTGCGTGGTATCGTCGAAGCGCTTCGACAGAGGGGTCGAGGCGACGATTTCTGAGGAGAGGGTGTGACATCCATCCAGGCGCTCGACGCTGCAGTCGTGCCAACGGCTTCTGCCCATGTGCGGCTTCGCCCGATCGACGGCCGCGGCGTAGTCATCCGCGACGGGCTGCTCGCCGACCGTCAACGCGTGAACCGCGAGGTCACGCTTGTTCATGGTGCCCAGGAACTCGAGCGCGCCGGGACGCTCGACAATCTGCGGATGGCCGCGGGATTGATGTCGGGCGAGCGGCGCGGCATGGTCTTCAGCGACTCGGACGTCTACAAGTGGCTCGAGGCACTTGCCTGGGAGATGGGACGCGAGGCGTCGCCCGAGCTGGAAGCGCTCGCCCGCGAGACGATCGACCTCGTCGCCGCGGCACAAGAGCCTGACGGCTACCTGAACAGCTGGTGCCAGGTCGTCGATCCGGCCTGGCGCTGGAGCGACATGAAGATGGGCCACGAGCTTTATTGCGCGGGCCATCTCATGCAGGCTGGAGTCGCATTCGCAAGAGCGACGGGAGACACGTCGCTGCTCACGCTAGGTTGTCGCTTCGCCGATCTGATTGACGAGTCATTTGGCAGACACGCGCGGGTGGCCATAGATGGCCACCCGGAAATCGAGGTCGCGCTGGTCGAGCTCTACCGTCAAACGGGATCGAGTCGCTACCTAAAGCTCGCGGACACACTGACGAGCCGTCGAGGCGCCGGAATGTTCGCGGGCGATCGCTTCGATCTCAGCTACTACCAGGACGCCGAGCCCGTCCGCGACGCGCGGTCGATCGCCGGCCACGCTGTGCGCGCTCTCTACCTGGCGGCTGGCGTCACCGACCTCTACGCCGAGACCGGCGACGATGCGCTGCTCAGGTCGATGTTGCTGCAGTGGGACGAACTGGCGTCGACGAAAACGTATCTGACTGGCGGCATCGGCTCGCGCCACGACGGCGAGGCGATTGGCGATCCTTACGAGCTGCCGCCTGACCGCGCCTATTGCGAGACGTGCGCAGCGATTGGCAGCATCATGTGGAACTGGCGGATGCTTCTCGTCACAGGCGAGAGCCGTTTCGCGGACCTGCTCGAGCGGACGCTCTACAACGGCTTCCTTGCCGGCCTGTCGCTCGACGGCGGTTCGTTCTTCTACACGAACCCGCTGCAGTCGCGGAACGGCAAGCGTCGCCACCGCTGGCACCCGGTTGCGTGCTGCCCGCCGAACATCATGCGCCTGCTGGCGTCGCTACATCACTACCTCGCTACAACCAGCGACAGCGGCATTCAAGTGCATCAATATGCGTCTTCGACGATCCGTGCTGTGGTGCCGGATGCGGGGACCGTCGAGCTGGCGGTCGAGACTGGCTACCCATGGTCGGGGTCCGTGATCGTCGAGGTCGTCGCCTGTGCCGACGCTGAGTGGACGCTATCGCTTCGGGTGCCGGGGTGGGCGCACGGCGCCGTCTTGGATGGCCAGCCGGTCGCGCCGGGTTACGCGGAGCTGACGCGGCGCTGGCGCCCCGGCGACCGCGTTGTCTTGGAGCTTGACGTTTCGCCGAGGCTGACGGCGCCGAATCCGCGGATCGACGCGGTTCGCGGGTGTGTTGCAGTCGAGCGCGGGCCGCTGGTCTATTGCTTTGAGGACGGCGACCTCCCGGAAGGCGCGAGCCTCGCCGAGATCGCGCTGCAGACGGGCACGGCGCCGGTCGATAGCGGCCCGTTGGCGGCTTTGGGTGGCTTCCCGGGCGTATCGGTGTCAGGAGTCGTCCGCGACCTCGATCGCTGGGACGGGATCGAATACGTCGACGTTCGTGAACTCCCGCGAGAGGGCACGCCTGCACCGGCTCAACTTCTTGCGGTCCCTTATTTCGCATGGTCAAACCGGGGAGACGGCGGGATGCGCGTCTGGCTTCCGAAATCCGAGTGACGAGGAGGCGACGTGGCAACCCTGGCCCTTGAGCAAGTGACGAAGGTCTTCCCGAACGGCGCCGAGGCGGTTCACGGGTTCGACCTGGTCGTCAACGAGGGGGAGTTCGTTGTGCTGGTTGGGCCGTCGGGCTGCGGCAAGACGACCGCGTTGCGGATGGTCGCCGGCCTGGAGGAGGTGACGTCGGGGACGATCAGCCTCGGCGGCAAGGTTGTCAACGACATCTCCGCCCGCGACCGGGACGTGGCGATGGTCTTCCAGAACTACGCCCTTTACCCGCACCTGACCGTGCTCGACAATATTGCGTTCTCCCTGAGGGTGCGAGGCATCTCGAAGCACGAGCGTCGGCAGAAGGCACAAGAGGCGGCCGATGTATTGGGGCTTACGGAGGTCTGCCTGCGCAAACCGGCTCAGCTGTCGGGCGGCCAGCGTCAGCGCGTCGCGATGGGCAGGGCGCTCGTCCGCGAGCCCGCTGTGTTCCTGATGGACGAACCGCTGTCGAACCTTGACGCCAACCTGCGCGTGCAGATGCGCAGCGAGGTTCTGCGCGTCCAGCGTCATCTCGGTGTCGCGGCCCTCTACGTCACGCACGATCAGACAGAGGCGATGACGATGGGTGACCGTGTCGCGGTCCTCCGCGACGGCACGCTTCAACAGCTGGCCACACCGCTGGAGCTCTACGAGAGCCCCGCCAACCTGTTCGTCGCGTCATTCATCGGCTCGCCGCCGATGAATCTCTACGAGGCCGAGATTTCCGGGCCTGCAACCGAACTCGTGCTCTCACTCGGCTCGCAGCGGTTGGCGCTTCCGGCGGACAGCGGACATCGTTCTCCAGACTTGGTCGGCAGTAAGGCTCGCAAGCTCGTGGTTGGGATCCGTCCCGAGCACCTGACGATCGCCGCTGGTGTGAGCACTGACCGGCAGACGACACTCGCGGCGCGCGTTGAGCTAGTAGAGATCCTCGGCAACGAGTCGCTCGTTCACTACTCGACCGACGCGAGGACCGTCCGTAACCGTGCGGGTGTGTGGACGGCAGACGCCACGGTGCAGGGGGAGATCGCGGGCGCGACCGCGGCGCAAGGCGTTGCGCGCGTCGATCCGCGCGTGCCGGTCATGGCCGGAGACCGGGTCACGCTCGCCGTTGACGTCGGCCGGATGAGCTTCTTCGACGCCGAGACCGGAGACGCGATCGGAGCGACCGCTCGTGTGGGGATCCCCCCACAAACTGAGCCTGAAAACCAAGGCCCTACTCAGAAACTAGGAGCGTGAATTGGCAACTTTCACAGCCAGCAAGACCGGTTTTACGGTCCTTGATAGCGGCGAGGTGCTGCAGGTTGACGCGTGGGGGGAGAGCGGCGCCCGCGTCCGGTCAACTCTCGGCGGGTCCGTAACAGATACGCCCGGCAGCGCCTTGGGCGAGGTCGGAGCTACCGTTGCCGAGGTCGAGCTCAGTGATGGCCGCGCACGCATGCGCAACGGGGATCTCGTTGTCGAGGTTTACGAGAATCCTGAGCAGCGGTTCGTCCGCTCTCCGCCGCTCGTGCGTTTTCTGCGTGCGGACGGTCAGGAGCTGTTCGCGGAGAGTGTCCCGCATTTCACGTCGCCCGCGCAGCGGCTTTACGGCAGCGGCGGCGGTGACCTCTATGCCTGTGAAGTCAACTTCGACGCCTACGCGCAGGAACGCTTCTACGGATTTGGTCAGCACCAGCACGGATTGCTGGACCAAAAGGGAGCCGTCATCGACCTTGTCCAGCGCAACACCGAGGTCACCGTTCCGTTCGCTCTTTCAAGCCGCGGCTACGGGTTCTTGTGGAACATGCCCGGGGCGGGCCGCGTCGAGCTGGCCGCGAACCGTACGCGGTGGGCGGCGGACGCGGCGAGGCAGATCGACTACTGGGTGACGACGGGTCCCACGCCGGCCGACATCGTCAGCCGCTATGCGACGGTGACGGGGTTGCCGCCCATGCTGCCGCAGTGGGCCTCCGGGTTCTGGCAGTCGAAGCTGCGCTACCGCGACCAGGACGAGCTGCTGGAGGTCGCCCGTGAGTACAAGCGCCGCGGCTTGCCTCTCTCGGTGATCGTCTGCGACTACTTCCACTGGACGCGCCAGGGCGAATGGAAGTTCGATCCGGCGGAATGGCCCGATCCACAGGCGATGGTCGACGAGCTCCGAGAGCTCGGAGCTGAGCTGATGGTCTCGGTTTGGCCGACGGTCAACCCGAACAGCGACAACTACGCGGAGATGGACGAGCGCGGCCTGCTGGTGCGTAGTGCAACGGGCTTGCCGCTGCATCTCGCGTTCTGGGACAAGAGCACCGATGGCCAGGCGTTTATGCGCTTCTACGACGCGACCAACCCCGAAGCTCGGCGCTACATCTGGGAGAAGGTCAGCGAGAATTACGGTCGGTACGGCATCCGAGCGTTCTGGCTTGACGCGTGCGAACCGGAAGGCCTCGCCGACGAATCCGAGAATGCCCGGTACTTCATGGGCCAAGGCTCGGAGTCTCAGGGTGTTTACCCCCGGGAGCACGCCCGTGGCTTCTACGAGGGGCTACGAGCGAACGGCGAAGACGATGTGCTGCTGCTTTGTCGGTCCGCCTGGGCTGGCAGCCAGCGTTACGGCGCAGCCGTGTGGTCGGGCGACATCGAGTCGACTTTCGAGGCTCTGGCGGCGCAGGTCCCGGCCGGCCTGAACATAGGGATCTCGGGGATCCCATGGTGGACAACGGATATCGGCGGGTTCCGCAATGGTGACCCGACGACGGCTTATTTTCGCGAACTCGTCGTGCGTTGGTTCCAGTTCGGGGTTTTCTGCCCGCTCTTCAGGCTCCACGGTGTCCGCGATCCAGGCCCCCTCGTCGGCTCGAGTCAGACCGGGGCGGCGAACGAGGTGTGGTCGTTCGGCGAGGAGGCCTACGCGCTGATCCGCGAGCAACTGGAGCTGCGTGAGCGGATACGCCCCTACGTAATGGAGCAGATGGCGAGCGCCAGTGCCACCGGGATGCCGGTGATGCGCGCGCTGTTCCTGGAGTTCCCGGACGACGAAGCGGCCTGGGGTATAGAAGACGAGTACATGTTCGGGCCAGACGTGCTGGTGGCCCCGGTCACTGCGCTCGGCGTGCGAGAGCGCGACGTGTACCTGCCCGTCGGGCCTTCTTGGCTCGACGCCTGGACGGGGGAGCCCGTCGGAACGAACGGTTGGGTGAGCGCCAAGGCGCCGCTTTCCCGAATTCCCGTCTACCTACGTGCCGGGGGCGGCTTGAAGACCCTCGCAGTGCTGGAGAGCGACTAGCCATGTCCTGGCAGACGATTCAGGGCACTGTGAACAGTCAAGACGGGGGCGTTTCACCGGCGCCGCCGAGGATCGACGCGCCCGCCGCCCAGCAGCCTGCAGGTCGCCGCGGACCGTTCTCTGGGCTGTCCGGATCGCGCCAGCAACAACTGGCTGGATGGCTCTTTCTGGCGCCCGCGATCTTGTACGTACTGTTCGCGTTCGCCACACCCATTGTCTACAACGTGGTGTTGAGCTTCGAGCACGACTCTCTCTCAACTATCGGCAGTATCAGTGCACCGTGGGCCGGACTCTCCAACTACACGGCCATGTTCAATGACCCGATCGCGAAGAGCGCGATCGTCCACACACTCATATTTACCGTCGGGTCGCTCGTCGGGCAATTCATAATCGGTCTTTCTCTCGCCCTGCTGTTCAGCACCCGCTTCCCTGGGCGCACCGTCGCACGCTCGCTGGTCATCGTCCCATGGCTGGTGCCCCTGATCGTTACCGGTGTCATGTTCCGGTTCATGTTCCAGCAGGAGGGCGGGGCGATCAACCAGGTCCTCGTGGGCACGGGTCTCGTTCACAATCCGGTCGACTGGCTCGGCACGACCAATTACGCGCTGCTAACGGTGACGATCGCCAACATCTGGCTGGGCGTGCCGTTCTTCACACTTCTCCTCTATAGCGCGCTTCAAGAGGTTCCGGCGGAAGTCAAAGAAGCGGCGATGATCGACGGAGCCAGCGCGTGGCAGCGGCTGCGTCTCGTGACGATCCCGATCATCCTGCCTGTTATCGAAATAACGGTCCTGCTGGGATTTGTCTTCACCGTCAAGGTATTCGACTTGGTAATTGGGATGACAGGTGGCGGTCCGGCGAACGCCACCCAACTGATATCGACATGGTCCTACGCCCTCGGGTTTCAGCAGTTCAACTTCGGTGAAGCGGCGGCGCTTAACAACGTGTTGCTAGTGGCTGCGCTCGTCTGTTCGCCTCTATATCTGTTTCTCAGCCGCGATCAGCTGCGTCGCAGCTCTGGGGCGGCAAGATGAGCTTCCTCCAGAAGAAGACAGCGGTGCGGTGGCTCAGCACGCTGGTGGCGTTCACCGCCGTCGCGATCATGCTGTTCCCGATCTATTCGATCATCGTCGCGTCGTTCGAGTCGACAGTCACCCTGTTCAGCACGAACTTCCATTTCTTCCCGTACCACCCGACACTCGCGAACTACAAGACGGTCGTTCTGGGTACACAGTCCGGGCCGGCGGGATCCGTAACGACAACCGGAAGTCAGTTGGGGAATGTGCTGACAAGCCTCGAGATCGCCCTCGGGACGACGCTCCTGACTTTGGTCATAAGCGTGCCCGCAGCGTACGCGCTCGCCAAGTACCGCATGCGCACCACGATCTTCTTCATCGGAGCGCTGCTCCTCGCTCAGATCGTCCCATCGATCGTGTTGGCCACCTCTCTGTTCGCGATCTTGCTCAAGGTGCACCTGGTGAACACGCTGCCAGGGGTGATCATCGCTGACGGCACTTACGCCGTCCCGTTCGGGATCCTCGTGTTGCGCGCGTTTATGTTCAGTCTGCCCAACGAACTGATGCATTCCGCCAGGGTTGATGGCGCCTCGGAGTGGCAGACGTTCCGCATGATCGTGATCCCGCTCGCTCGGTCGGCCATCGTCACGGTCGCCGTTTTCGCATTCCTGGCCGGCTGGGGCGACTTTATCTTCGCGCTGACGACGCTGAACGGCGCCAGTTTCGAGCCCATAACACTCGGGATTTACAGCTTCCTGGGCAACTACCAGGCCAACTGGGGCGCTGTGATGGCCGCGGGCGTAGTCGCGCTCGTTCCCGCCTCAGTGCTACTGGTGATCGCGCAGCGCTACATAGCGACCGGACTCACCGCCGGAGCGGTGAAAGGCTGACGATGTGCACGACGCCCCGCCCCACCAGGAGCTCCAGTAGGGGGCCGCCGTCGGGTGCCTATGGCACCACAGGACCTGCCAAGAAACGTAGTGCATTGCAGTGATACACCGAGAAAGAGAGGGAAGGAAAGTGTCTGTATCAATTGGAGGGCTGCGTCGAGCCGGTTTCGGCGCTCTCCTCGTGGCCGTGTTATGTGCGTTCCTGGCGTTAGCCGGTACGCCCGCTCATGCCGCGACTCACATTACGCTCACGGAGGAGGACTACTTCTCCACACCCGGCCAGGTTGCGGCCCTGGCGGCGTACACCAAAGGCTTTGAGCGCGCACATCCTGGCGTGACCGTCAAGCGTGTAGAGGTGCCGTTCGCCGATCTGGACTCGAAGCTGCTGACACAAGCGGGGTCACATGACCTGCCGAACCTACTGGCGAGTGACAACCCGTTTGTCGCGGCGATGGTTGCAACAGGACAGATCATGCCTTTGAACAAGTTCAAAGGCTTCAGCACCAAGGGTTACTACCCGGCGGTGCTCGATGAAGGCCTGATCAACGGCAAGAACTACAGTCTGCCGGTCGCAGGCGAGAACTCGATCGCGTTGATCTACAACATCGCCGACTTCAAGGCGGCCGGCATCAGCAGCCCGCCGAAGACCTGGGCGCAGCTGGAAGCTGACGCGAAGCTACTCACGACCAAGGGTGGAGCAGCAAGCGGAGGGGTTTCCGGATTCGGGATCACCTGCGACAACGCCGAAGACGCGACATGGCAGTGGGAGCCCTTCTTCTGGGGCGACAAGGGCAGTTTCACCTTCTCAAACATCAGTAGTCAGCCGGGGAAGCAGGCAATGACGCTGCTGCAGACACTGCTGGCTCCGGGCGGGGGAGGGTACGACGACGGGTGCAGCAATTACTCGCAGACTCCGTCGGAGACCGACGATTTCATCGCGGGAAAGCTCGCGATGATGCTGAACGGCCCGTGGAACTTCCCGACATTTAGCACGAACAAGCCGGCGGAAAACTACGGCAAGTACTACGGGGTCGCAGCGATCCCGACCGAGTCGGCAGGCCAGAAGGCCGTTGTGCCACTCGGCGGAGAGGACTGGGAGATCAGCAAGAGTGGTACCAGCGCCGAGCAGCAGCTGTCGTTCGACTACATCGAGGGTTTGCAGTCGTCTTCAGAGGAACTGAGCCTCGCGAAGGAGTTCGGGTACCTCCCGGCGCGGATCTCGGTCGCCAAGAAGTACGTGAAGGAAGAGGGCCCCGCGTGGGGCGTACTCGCGACGCAGACCCTTTACGCGCATCCGCGCACGCTCGGTCTCGGCACGAAGTACAACACGATCTCCACGGCAGTGTGGGACGCGATCTCGAGTGTCTCAGCAAGCCCGACCAGTAGTGAAGTGACCAGTGCGCTGTCAACCGCCCAGACGGCCATCAACGGTGCTCTAGGCAAGTAAATCATCAGCAGTAGTTAGCGCGAAGAAGAGTCAACCAGGCCCGGTACCGCGACTCTCCCAGTAGGTCTGGGTAGCGGTACCGGGTCGATCGCCCCTGTCTCACGAACCTCTAAATCTGGAACACGTTATGCAAACCTCACCAAGCGAAGTGAGTCGGACCGGCGACTCAAAGTCGTTCTCCGGACGAGAGCTTTGGCTGCTCGCAGGCAGCCAAGATATGTATGGTGCCGAGACGCTCGCGCAGGTCGAGTCGCAATGGCGCGAGGTAGCAACCGCACTGGACGCCGTCGAAGCCATCCCCGCGCGCATCGTTGCCCGCCAGGTGATGACAGGCGCGGAGGAGATCCTGCGCGTTTGCCAGGCCGCGAACGCCTCAGAGGAGTGTGTCGGCTTGATCGTGTGGATGCACACCTTTTCGCCGGCGCGAATGTGGATCGCCGGCCTGTCGGCGCTACGCAAGCCGCTGCTCCATCTGCACACGCAGTTCAATCAGCAGTTGCCTTGGTCAGAGATCGACATGGATTTCATGAACCTCAACCAGTCGGCTCACGGAGACCGAGAGTTCGCCTACATGGCCACTCGGCTGGGTCTGAGACGCAAGACAGTCGTCGGCCATTGGCGCGATCCTAGAACGGCCGAGAGGATCGGGACGTGGTGTCGCGCCGCCTGCGGGTGGCACGAGGCGCAGCACCTGCGGGTGGCGCGCTTCGGCGACAACATGCGTAACGTCGCCGTGACCGAGGGTGACAAGGTCGAGGCGCAGATTCGACTAGGTATCACGGTCGACGGCTTCGGGATCGGTGATCTGGCCGATGCGGTCGCCGAGGCTCCCGCGGCTGACATCCAGCAGATCCTCGAGCAGTACGACAACGATTATGTCGTTGCGCCTGAGCTGGCTCCCGGTGGGGAGCGGCGCGCATCGCTCTTTGACGCGGCCCAGATAGAGGCCGGGCTCCGGCGCTTTCTCACGGGCGGCTCATATGGCGCGTTCACCGACACGTTCGAGGATCTGCATGGCATTAAGCAGCTTCCAGGCGTCGCCGTGCAGCGGCTAATGGCCGACGGCTACGGTTTCGGCGCAGAGGGCGATTGGAAGACCGCGGCGCTGCTACGGGTTGTCAAGGTGATGGCAGGAGGGCTTCCCGGGGGGACGTCTTTCATGGAGGACTACACCTACGACCTAAGCCCCGGGGATGAACGGGTGCTCGGTTCGCACATGCTGGAGGTCTGCCCGTCGATCGCGGCGGGCCAGCCCAGCTGCGAGATCCATCAATTGAGTATCGGTGGGCGTGAGGACCCGGTGAGGCTGGTCTTCAACGCTGCTCCTGGTCCGGCGGTGCTGGTCTCGATGCTTGACCTCGGAGATCGTTTCCGTCTGGTAGCTAATGAGGTCGAGCTGGAGCCGGTTGAGCAGGGACTTCCGAAGCTGCCAGTCGCGAGAGCCGTCTGGCGACCGAGACCGGATTTCTTTACAGCGACTGAGGCTTGGCTGGCGGCCGGTGGACCACACCACAGCGTGCTGACAACGGCGCTCGATTTGGAAGCGATCTCGGACTTCGCGAACATCGCGGGAATCGAGCTGTTCGCGATCGACGGATGCTCGCAGCTACCGCAGCTCCTCAACGAGCTGCGCTGGAATCACGGCTACAGCAAGAGCGAATGCCGGTGAGCGCGCGCTACTCGATCGGGATTGACTTCGGCACCGAGTCTGGGCGGGTGTTGTTGCTCAACCTCGAAACCGGGCAGCAGAGCGATCCATTCGTCGTTCCGTACACGAGCGCGGTGATCGATCGGGCGTTGCCGGGCACGAATGAACCGCTGCCGGCCGACTGGGCGCTGCAGGACCCCGACGACTGGACAC
This sequence comes from Solirubrobacterales bacterium, assembly GCA_003137075.1. GTDB lineage: Bacteria > Actinomycetota > Thermoleophilia > Solirubrobacterales > Solirubrobacteraceae > Palsa-465. The sequence goes on along the minus strand of PLES01000181.1, from coordinate 4,091 downwards.
ATGTAGTGCTCGGTGGGATTCCCGAGGCGCTTCGTCGGGCGCAGATCGATCCCGCGACAGTGATCGGGCTCGGGATCGACTTCACCTCCTGCACGGTGCTCCCGGTTACCGACGATGGCCGCCCGCTCTGCAAGAACTCGGATTGGCGCGGGCACAAGCATGCCTGGCCAAAGCTCTGGAAGCACCATGCTGCGCAGCCCGAAGCCGACCAACTCAACCACGTCGCGGCAGAACGCGGGGAGGCGTTCATCGATCGGTACGGCGGCCGGATCTCATCAGAGTGGCTATTCCCGAAGCTGATCGAGATCTGGGCAGATGACCGCGACATCTACCAGGCGATGGACGGCTTCTTCGAGGCCGCGGATTGGATCGTTTGGTGGCTGACGGGCGTGCAGCAGCGCCAGGCGTGTACCGCCGGCTACAAGGCGCTTTGGTCGCCGGACGAGGGCTTCCCGAGCGACGCCTACTTCGAAGCCGCGTTCCCAGGCTTCAACAAGCCGACCGAGAAAGTCGGGAGCACCTTTGTTCCATTGGGCTCCCTCGCAGGGCAGCTCCGGCCGGAGCTGGCGGAACAGCTGGGATTGTCAAGCTCAGTTGCGGTCGCGGTGGGCAACGTCGATTCGTTCGTGTCGGTCCCAGGTGCCGGTGTAAGCGAGTCGGGCACCTTCGTGATGGTGATCGGCACATCGATCTGTGACATGGTCGTCCACCCGCGCGAGAAAAGGTTGCCAGGGATCACCGGCGTCGTGCGCGACGGCATCCTGCCCGGCGTGTACGGCTACGAGGCCGGGCAGGCAGCAGTTGGAGACATGCTTGGCTGGTTCGTTACAACCATCGGCAGAGGCCTGAGCCACGAGTATCTGGAGGCTGCCGCGGCCCAGATCGAACCAGGCGCCACCGGGCTGTTAGCGCTCGACTGGTGGAACGGGAACCGCACGATCCTCGCTGACGCGGACCTCTCAGGCGTAATCCTAGGGCTCACGATTCAGACGTCGGCCGCCGAGATCTATCGCGCGCTGTTGGAGTCAATCGCGTTCGGCACCCGCCGGATCATGGACAACTTCGAAGAGCACGGTCTACCGCTTGACAGGATCGTCGCCTGCGGCGGAATCGCGGAGAAGAGTCCGCTGACGATGCAGCTACTCGCCGACATCAGCGGGCGAACCTTATATGTGCCGGACTCGGCCGAGGTCCCAGCGCGCGGCGCAGCGCTGTTCGGAGCTGTCGCGGCCGGAGCCTTCCGTGATATCGACGCGGCGGTCGAAGCAACACAACAGCCGATCACTCATGCCTACGAGCCCGACCCGCAGGCGAGGCAGACGTATGAGCGCGTGTATGAGATCTACCGCGAGCTCTATGAGACGCTCGGCCGCTCCCGTTCCGAGTGGTTGCACGGCCTCAAGCGGATCCGCGCGGACGTGCTCGAATCATGAGTGTCGGCCAAGGTCACGCAGAGCGGCTGCGCCGGCGTCGTTCCGACAGGGACGCGGGCATGCGGTGGCGCGTCGTCGACGCTATGTTGCCTGGCCCTGATGGGCCCTCACTAGGCGAGAACTTGTCCCAAAGACCGTAGCCGTCAGGCTTCGACGATCCGGCCGCAGCCGTTTTCTCGCAGCTCGTCCAGCTGTTCCTGTCGGGTGTCCGTGTCCGTGATTAGCGTGTCTATGGATCCAATCTGAGCAACCAGCCCAAGGTGAGCTACGCCGAGCTTCGAGCTATCTGCGACGACGACGGTTCGGCCAGATGCCGCGATCATCCTCCGCTTGACCTCGGTCTCAGGGAGGTTGATGTTCGTCACCCCTGCGACGCCGTCAACGCCGTTGCAACCTACGAAGGCCACGTCTGCTCGGACCCGGTCTAAGACGGTTTCGGCGAGCGGCGGTACAAGAGAGTGTTGCAGTCTGCGCAATGTCCCGCCCGTGAGCACCACGGTTATTCGGTCCAGGGCCGGCTCAAGTGCAATGGCGATGGTCAGCCCACTTGTGACGACCGTGAGGTCATGCAAGTCATCGCGCTTGAGCAGCTCGTAGCCGATCGCAGCGGTGGTTGTGCCGACGTCGAGCATCAAGGTCATCCCGGGTTCGACATCGCGAAGTGCCGCCTTGGCGATGCGTGCCTTTTGCTCGGCAGCGTGAGTACGGACCTCCTCAAAGGGCCGTTCACGAAGGCCGTAGCCGCCGGTGGCCCCCCCGCGCACACGCCGGACTATTCCACGCCGCTCGAGCGCTTCGAGATCGGCCCTGATGGTGACCCCCGAGACGCCAAAGGCGTCACTAAGTTCCGACACGCGTACGTAGGACGACTCTTCGATGAGCGCAGCGATTCGGGCCTGTCTATCCCGTGCGCTGGGCGGATTTCGATCCGTTGGCACGCGCTAGATAGTGATGGATCGGGCGGCAGCTTGTCAAAACGCAACTCATATGCTTTCGTTTAGGAAAGTGTCTATGCTCGTCGCGCCGTGACAGGAATATCCAAGAGGGTGGATCGTCTCGCCGACGGTCGTGAGCTGATCTACTTCGACGACGCGTTTACCTCTCTTTCAGGTGAGCGCGCGCGTGATCGCCGCGCGCTGGGGCCGCGTCCCTCGACGGCGGTTCTCCGTGAAGACGTACTGACGGGGGATTGGATTTCAGTCGCCCCCGCGAGACAGGCAAGGGCTGTAATGCCGCCCGCCGATCTAGACCCGTTGGCACCCCAGAGTCCGACGAATCCGTCGGAAATCCCCGACATGTACGACGTGGTTGTCTTCGAGAATCGTTCACCTTCGTTCGGGCCTGCGCTGGCGTTCGACTCGTCCAGTCCCCTTCCGGACGGGTTCGACGGACCCGGGCTTAACCGTGAGACTCTGTCATTCGGGCGCTGTGAAGTGATCTGTTTCACGCCGGAGAGAGACGGTGGGTTCGGCGCCGTAACGGCTTCTCGAGCCCGCACCATCATTGAGGCCTGGGTTGACCGGACGGCCGTTCTCTCGTCTCTGCCAGGCGTGCGACAGGTCTTTCCATTCGAAAACCGTGGGGCGGAGATAGGGGTCACGCTTCAGCACCCACACGGCCAGATATATGCGTATCCCTTTATAACGCCGCGAACCCGCCAACTCATCAGGCAGGTCGATGCCTATGGTCATCAGCTGTTTGCTGACATTCTCGAAACGGAGTTCGCCGGTCCGCGTGTGGTACTCGCCGGCGAGCATTGGACAGCATTCGTTCCGTTCGCTGCTCGCTGGCCGATAGAAGTGCACCTTCTCCCGCACCGCCACGTCGCCGACTTCACGGAGACCAGCCTCGCTGAGCGCGAAGAACTCGCCACCGTCTACCTGAAGCTACTTCGCGGGATCGATGCCTTGTACCCAGATGCGACGCCCTATATCGCTGCGTGGCATCAGGCTCCCGTCAACACGCACCGCGACAGTCTGCGACTTCACCTTCAGCTCACTTCGCCACGCCGAGGTCCCGACAAGCTGAAGTACCTCGCCGGCAGCGAAGCGGCGATGGGGGCGTGGGTCGCGGACATCAGTCCTGAGATCCAAGCGGACAACATTCGCGAGGCGATAGTGGCTGCCGAGGAATCTCACCCCGCGTGACACCGTGCGTCTTGTCTTTGTGAAAGTGGAGTACCTCCTCTCAAGATCACTGATCCGCCTTGGTTCCGTGGATCTCCGGTCGCGCAAGGCTCGCTCGCAATTTGTGGAGCGCAGCGCGGAACGGAGATGCAAGCAGTGTTAGGCGAAGTGGTGGCGTTTGCGCCCGGGCGCGTGAACCTCATTGGGGAGCACACGGATTACAACCTTGGCTTGGCGTTGCCGTTCGCGATAGATCAAGGGATCACAGTTCGTGCAACGAGGCTTGGCGGGCGCCGCATTGAGGCCTTCGCGCTCGATCTCGGAGACAGTGATCACTTCACGCTGGATGACATCCAGCCGGCGGCAGGTTGGCGTGCGTTCGTACGGGGCGCGGTCGCTGAGTTGGCGGCAACAGGCGTGGAACTGCAAGGCGTCGATCTACGGATCACCGGAAACCTGCCACTGGGCGGCGGGCTGTCATCGTCAGCCGCGCTCGCCGTCGCACTTTGCCTCGCGCTGTTTGAGGTCAGCG
>PLES01000025.1:5984-15826 GCA_003137075.1 Solirubrobacterales bacterium | reverse complement strand
ATCGGCTTCGCCGCCGACACGCCAGGCGGCCTCGTTGTCCCCGTGATCAAGAACGCTGACAACAAGGGCCTGGTTGAGATCGCCAAGGAGCTGACAGTGCTCTCAGGCAAGGCTCGTGAGGGCAAGATCGGGCCTGGTGACATGAGCGGTGGCACCTTCACGATCTCCTCGCTCGGGGGCATCGGCGGCACGTCCTTCACGCCGATCATCAACGCCNNGCCCCCGAAGTCGCGATCCTCGGCGTCACCCGCGCCAGCATCAAGCCCGTCTGGGATGAGGGTGCCGGCGAGTTCGTGCCGCGCCTGATGGTGCCGCTGTCACTGTCATACGACCACCGCGTGATAGACGGCGCTTCGGCCGCCCGCTTTGTCGCGCACCTGGTCAACGTCCTCAGTGATCTGCGCAGGGCGCTGCTGTGAGTGACGTAGAGGTTCGCGTACCGGACATCGGAGATTTCGCCGATGTCCCGGTAATCGAGATCCTGGTCAAAGTCGGCGACACCGTTGCCGTCGAAGACCCGCTGATCACGCTCGAGTCCGACAAGGCGACGATGGACGTGCCGTCACCCGTGGCCGGCACCGTCAAGCAACTCGCCGTGAAGCTCGGCGACAAAGTCGCCGAGGGCAGCGTGCTCTTGACGCTGGAGGCCGCGGAAGCTGCGGGAGATGAGCAAAAGCAGTCCGCCTCACAGAGCCAAGGGGCTCAGGCAGCTTCGCCCCAGGATGCGCCGGCGCCGAAGTCTGACGGTGACGGTGATGCGAAGCCAGCCGAAGTCGCGCGAAGCGCATCAGAGGCTGGGTCCGCATCAGCGGCGCCGCCGAAGGACTCCGGCCGAGACGCCCAGGTCGTCGTGATCGGCTCGGGCCCAGGCGGCTACACAGCTGCCTTCCGTGCCGCCGACCTCGGCCTCAAGACAATTCTGGTCGAGCGCTACGAAACGCTCGGCGGCGTCTGCCTGAACGTTGGCTGCATCCCCTCCAAAGCGCTGCTGCACGCCGCGCGCGTGATTGCCGAGACCGAGGAGATGGCCGAGCACGGCGTCAGCTTCGGAGCCGCGAAGGTCGACCTCGGCAAGCTGCTCGAGTTCAAGGACGGCGTCGTGGCGAAGCTCACCGGCGGCCTGAAGCAGCTCTCGAAGGCACGCAAGGTCGAGGTCGTGGCCGGCGTCGCCAAGTTCACCGGCAAGAACTCGATCGTCGTCGGCGACCGCACCATCACTTTCGACAACTGCATCATCGCCGCCGGCTCGCAGCCGGTGAAGCTGCCGTTCATCCCGCACGACCCGCGCGTGATCGACTCAACCGGTGCGCTCTCCCCCGATGACATCCCCAAGCGCCTGCTGGTGCTCGGCGGCGGCATCATCGGCTTGGAAATGGCGACCGTCTATGACGCGCTCGGCGCCAAGGTCACGGTCGTCGAGATGCAGAAGCAGCTGATCCCGGGCTGCGACCCGGACATTGTCAAGCCGCTGCACAAGCGCATCGAGCAGCGTTACGAGTCGATCCTGATCGGGACCCAGGTCACCGAGGTCAAGGCCCAGAAGAACGGTCTCAAGGTCACCTTCTCCGAAGGCAAGGATCAGATCTTTGACCGCATCCTCGTCGCCGTCGGACGTGTTCCCAACGGCAAGACGCTTGACGCCGACAAGGCCGGCGTCAAGGTCGATGAGCGCGGCTTCATCCCGGTCGACAAGCAGCAGCGCACCAACGTGCCGGGGATCTACGCGATCGGCGACATCGTCGGCAACCCGATGCTCGCGCACAAGGCGACGCACGAGGCCAAGGTTGCGGCTGAGGTGATCGCCGGGGTACCTGGTGCGGCGTTTGACGCCAAGACGATCCCGTCCGTCGCCTACACCGACCCCGAGGTCGCCTGGATGGGCTTGACCGAGACCGCCGCCAAGGCCGACGGGATCAAGTATGAGAAGTCGTCGCTGCCCTGGGCCGCCTCTGGTCGCGCGCTCGGCCTCGGACGCTCCGAGGGCATGACCAAGCTGCTGTGGGACCCCGAGAGCAAGCGCCTGCTCGGCGCGGCGATCGTCGGCGTCAACGCTGGTGACCTGATCGCTGAGACCGTTTTGGCGCTCGAAGCCGGGCTTGACGCCGAGGACATCAGCCTCACCGTGCACCCGCATCCGACGCTCTCAGAGACCGTGGCCTTCGCCGCTGAGATCGAAGACGGCAGCATCACCGACCTGATGCCGCCCCGCAAGCGCAGCTAACCCGCAATCCGGACGGTTACCCCGCTGACGGCTGTAGGGGCGCTCTGAAGATGTCGACTACAAACGCTGGCAAGCACCGCGGCGCGCTCCGCGGGCTGATCGAACTGGTGATCACCGTAGCGACCGCCGTCGTCCTGGCGCTGCTGATTCAGGCTTTCGTCGTCAAGCCGTACAAGATTCCGAGCGGCTCGATGATCCCGACGCTCAAGATCGGTCAGCGGATCCTGGTCAACCGGCTGGCAACGCACCCGGGGATCGGCGACATCGTCGTCTTCCATCCCCCGGATGGCGCGATCGCCATAGGTCCCGACGGCGACGGAGTCTGCGGCAATCGCGACCAAGGCGGCGAACAGCTACAGGCCTGTGATCGGCCCTTTGGCGGTGAGTCGGCGCAGACCTTCGTCAAGCGCGTGGTGGGCCTGCCCGGTGACCACTTGAGGATCGTCGACGGCAAGGTCTTCCGCAACAACGTCGAGGAACGCGGCTCCTACGTCCAGCCCTGCGAGACCGGACCCGGCTACTGCAACTTTCCCCGCGAGATCACGGTCCCTCGCGGCGACTACTACATGATGGGCGACAACCGCGGGATCTCGGACGACAGTCGCTACTGGGGGCCGATCCCCCAGAGTTACATCGTCGGCGAAGCGTTCGCGACCTACTGGCCGCTCGACCGCATCGGCATCTTCTAAGACCCGAGCCGCGCGCCGGCTCGTGCTCTGGGCTCGAGCATCAGCCCGGCTACTCGGGGTCGGCTTCAGCTTTTGCCGCGGCGTCGGGCGCGACGCACGAGCCAGACCACGAGTAGCGGTATAGCGTTGAGCACGACACGCAGCGCCGCCTTGTTACGCCGCTGCGCGCGCGGAACCTTGTGGGCCTCATCGGGCGAGGGCATCGCGAACTCTTCTGCGGCGAGCACGTCGTGCGGGCGGTCAGCATCCCGATCCGGCGGTAGCACGAGCTTTTCCGGGCGCAGCGCGGGGTCTGGAGCGGGAACTCCGAACTCCTCCGCGGCGAGTACGTCAACCGCCTCTGGCTTGGTCTCTTTGCTTCGTGCCATTGCACCAATCTACGCCAGAGAGCGGCGTCTATGCAACCCCAGCGCCAGGGTGCGCGATAATCTAAGTGTCTTACGCTGAGATATGTGCGCAGAGGTAAGTCGAGCGTGGTACTATTCGCTTACTTCTCATAAGTCCCTCTTGAAAGTGAAGTCCTATGAGCCGACTGCTACTTGTGCCGCTGGACGACGCCGTCGTCTTCCCGGGAATGAACATCACGCTGCCGCTTGACGCGGGTGACGGCGAAGAGCGAGTCCTGCTCGTTCCGCGTCATGACAACGATTTCGCGGCGGTTGGCACCGTCGCCACGGTCACCGACCGTGTGCGCCTGCCTGGCGGCGTTCACGCGCTGGTGCTCGAAGGCGAGCACCGCGGTGTCGCCGGCGCTGCGATCACCGAACCGGACGGACGCCTCTACGTCGACGTTGACGAGCGCCCGGACCCGACCGGCACGACCGATCGCGAGACCCGCGACCTCGAACGCGAATACCGCGCCGTGGTCGAGGAGATCCTCGAACTGCGTGACGCCGACGGCCGGATCGGTGCGTTCCTGCGCAGCATCACCGAGCCCGGGGCGCTGGCCGACACCTGCGGCTACTCTCCCGACCTCAACTACGATCAGCGGCTGCAGCTCTTGCAGGCCGTTGACATCATCGAGCGTCTGGAGCTGGCGCTGAGGTTCCAGAAGGAGCGGCTCGCCGAGCTGCAGGTCCGCAAGCGGATCCGCGACGACGTCGAGACCGGCGCCGAGAAGCAGCAGCGCGAGTACTTCCTGCGCAAGCAGATGGACTCGATCCGCCGCGAGCTCGGTGAGGACGACGCCTCGGTTGTCGAGGAGTACCGCACCAAGATCGCCGAGGCGAACATGCCTGCGCCCGTTCGCGAGCAGGCCGACAAGGAGCTCGGCAGGCTCGAGCGCGTCGGCGAGCAGAGCGGCGAGTCAAGCGTGATCCGTGCTTACCTCGACTGGCTGATCGCCGTGCCGTGGGATAAGCGCTCCGAGGAGCGCCTCGATCCGGCCTACGCCCGTGAGGTGCTGGACGCGGACCATGCCGGCCTCGAGGACGTCAAGGACCGCATCGTCGAGTACATCGCCGTCAAGAAGCTGCGTCAGGAGCGCGGGATCACCGAGGACAAGCGCTCCGGCGCGATCCTCACGCTGATCGGCCCTCCCGGTACTGGCAAGACGTCGATCGGCGAGTCAATCGCGCGCGCCACCGGCCGTGAGTTCATCCGTATCTCACTCGGCGGCGTGCGTGACGAAGCCGAGATCCGCGGTCACCGCCGCACCTACATCGGCGCCCTGCCGGGACGGCTCGTCCGTGCCCTGCGCGACGCCGGCACGATCAACCCCGTGATCATGCTCGACGAGGTCGACAAGGTCGGCGCCGATTGGCGCGGCGACCCGGCTTCGGCCTTGCTTGAGGTGCTCGATCCCGCCCAGAACCACAGCTTCCGCGACCACTACCTGGACGTGGAGCTCGATCTGAGCGGCGTGATGTTCATCGCAACGGCGAACGTCGCCGACACGATCCCCGGGCCGCTGCTTGACCGCATGGAGGTGATCCGCTTCGACGGGTACACCACCAGCGAAAAGGTCGCGATCGCCCGTGGCTACCTGTGGCGGCGTCAGCTCGATCGCAACGGCCTCAAGGCCGACGAGGTCGAGGCCGACGATGAGCTGTTGCGCACGATCGTGACTGAGTACACCCGCGAGGCGGGCGTGCGAAACCTCGAGCGTGAGATCGGAACGCTACTGCGCAAGACCGCAACCCAGATCGCGTCTGGCAAGGCGACGGCACCGGTGAAGCTCGACGTGGAAGCGTTGCGCGACGCGCTCGGGCGCCAGAAGCACTTCCAGGAGTCGGCGATCCGCACGGCCGTGCCCGGCGTCGCAACCGGGTTGGCGGTCACGGGTGCCGGCGGCGACGTGCTGTTCATCGAGGCGACATCAATGGCGGGCAAGTCAGGCTTGACACTGACCGGTCAGCTGGGCGACGTGATGAAGGAGTCGGCGCAGATCGCGCTCTCCTACGTGCGTGGCCACGCCGAGGAGCTCGGCATCGACCCGACCTCGTTCGAGAAGCACTCGTTCCACATCCACGTGCCTGCCGGCGCGATCCCCAAGGACGGCCCCAGCGCCGGCGTGACGATGATCACGGCGCTGACCTCGCTGCTCTCCGGACGCCCGGTGCGCCACACGATCGGGATGACCGGTGAGGTCACCCTGCAGGGACGCGTGCTGCCGATCGGCGGGGTCAAGCAGAAGGTGCTGGCGGCGCATGCGGCCGGACTGACTGAGGTGATCCTGCCTGAGCGCAACCGCGGCGACGTGGATGACGTGCCGGACGAGGTTCGCGAGGCGATGAAGTTCCACTTCGCGATGTCAATCGACGAGGTGTTGGCGGCGGGGCTCGAGTCAAGCGCAGTCGCGACGGCAGCCTAGAGGTCTAGGGCTGGGGCTGGTCTAGGCGGACCAGCCCCAGCACCGCCCGGCTCGGCGGCACCCTCTAGTAGAGGATGTAGCCGGTGTTGCTGAGGATGAAGCCCTTTTTGTCGGTCGCGAAGCAGTCCACGCCGAAGCCACGCACCTGGCAGGTGATCGCGCCGACGGTGACGTCGTAGCCGTTGTTGACGACCTTGCTGTGGGTGTTAAGCGCGCTGGCGCCGCCACACGAGAACTGCGGAAGCTTGGCGGACTGGCTGTTGATCAGCACGATCCCGCTGCCCCAAGCCTGGGTGCAGCTCGACGGCTGAGCTGGTGGCGTCCAGGTGTGATTGGAAACGTCGCAACGCACGCTGCCACCGCCGATCACGCAACCGACGTCGCGGCCCTGGACGATGAAGCTGGTGAGTGACATCGCTGGGTGGACCGATGGCAGGAAGGCACCGATCGGAACCTTCGGCGGGGTTGTTACGGTCTTGGTGACGGTCTTGGTGTTCGTCTTGTACTTCGTGACCGTGAGGTATTTGATGATCGGTTTCGACGGCCTGTAGACGATCCGCGTGATGATCTTCGTCTTCGTCTTGACAACCGGTGGCGGCGTCACCGCCGGAGTCGTCTTGGCGGGCGTGGTCGTGGCCGCGGTTGTGGTCGCCGGCGCGGCCCCGCTTGAGAGGGCCAGCGCCGATGAGGCGTTAGAAGCTGTGGTGGTGGTGCTCGACTGAGTCGACGACGACTTGGTGCTCGGCGACTTGGTGCTCGCTGGTTTCTTGCTCGGCGCCGTCGTGGTGCTCGACGGTGTAGTGCTCGTGTCGGTGGTCGTTGTCTTGCCCGACGACGCGACCAGTGACGGGTCGAACGCCCCCGCGGCGGTGGTGCTGGTGGGCGCGGCAGCAACTGCAGCCGGTGTTGACGTGGTACCGCCGCTCGATCCGCAGCCGGCCAGAACGACGGCCGCGACCACGGCGCAACTCAGCCGCGCGATGCGCAGACGACGAAAGAGATACGTTCTAGGAATGAGCACGATTATCGATTCCGACGAACGTAGAGTCATTGATTCGGTTCCGCATGAGCTGTATATCGGCGGATCTTGGCAAGAGGGTGAGCACGGAACCTTCGGAGTGGAGGATCCTTCGACCGGTGAGGTTCTGGCGCAGGTCGCCGACTCCTCCCCTGCAGACGCGCTGAGGGCGCTTGACGCCGCTGTTGATGCGGGCCCCGACTGGGCTGCTCACCCCCCGCGCGAGCGCGGTGAGATCCTGCGGCGGGCATTCGAAACGATCATCTCGCGGACCGACGACCTAGCCCTGCTGATGACGCTCGAGATGGGCAAGCCGCTGGCCGAGTCACGCTCCGAGATCATCTACGGCGCCGAGTTTCTGCGCTGGTTCTCAGAGGAGGCGGTGCGCATCGATGGGCGCTTTTCGACCGCGCCCAATGGCCAGGGTCGGCTTTTGACGATGCGCCAGCCGGTCGGGCCCTGCCTCCTGGTCACGCCCTGGAACTTCCCGTTGGCGATGGGCACCCGCAAGATCGGTCCTGCGATCGCGGCCGGTTGCACGATGATCGTGAAGCCGGCGCAACAGACGCCGCTCTCAATGCTCGCGTTGACCAAGATCTTCGAGGAGTGCGGCCTGCCGGCCGGCGTGCTGAACCTCGTGACGTCGAGCCACGCCGGGCCGACCACGGCGCCTCTGATCGCCGACCAGCGGCTGCGCAAGCTTTCATTCACCGGCTCGACCGGGGTCGGGCGCGCGCTGATGTCGCAGGCNNGGCGCGGTGCTCGCGAAGATGCGCAATGTCGGTGAGGCCTGCACGGCCGCCAACCGCTTCCACGTGCATGAGTCGGTCGCCGACGAGTTCTCGGCGAAGCTGGCCGCCCGGCTTGGCGGCATGAAACTCGGGCGCGGTGTCGAGGACCAGGTCGAGGTCGGTCCGCTGATCGACGGCAAGCAGCGCGACAAGGTCGCCTCGCTGGTCGACGACGCTGTCGGCCGTGGCGCCAAGGTGCTGACCGGCGGCAAGGCTGTCGACGGCCCCGGCTACTTCTACGAGGCGACCGTGCTCGGCGATGTGCCCGACGGCAGCGACCTGCTGACCGAAGAGATCTTCGGCCCGGTCGCCCCCGTGCGCAAATTCGCAGACGAAGACGGTGCCGTGGCAGACGCCAACGCCAGCGAGTTCGGTTTGGCGGCTTACCTCTTCACCCGCGACATCAAACGCGCGCTGCGAGTCAGTGAGCGGCTCGAGGTCGGAATGATCGGCCTCAACCAGGGCCTCGTCTCAAACCCGGCCGCCCCGTTCGGCGGCATCAAACAGTCAGGCTTCGGCCGCGAAGGCGGTCCTGAGGGGATCAACGAGTACTTGGAGACCAAGTACATCGCGATCAACATGGATTAGGGGTCGAAAACCGCGCGGGCGCGCGGTTTTCGAAGTCTTTCGGCAGTGATCGACGAGCGGCTTTGGGCGTCGGGCTACCCGGCGAACGTCGCGAAGCTCCAGTAGTTCCCATCAGGGTCGGCGATGGTGAAGTCGCGGGAGCGATAGTCCGTTTGGTCCGTCAGTGGATGCACAACGGTGGCGCTGAGTGCGAGCGCACGCTCCATAACAGCGTCGGGATCAGCTGTGACCACGTGGAGAGAGCTGGTGCCAGGGCGACACGGTGTGGTGCGCTCCCCCGTGCTTGAGAGCAGCACGCGACCTCCTTCTGGCCAGTCCAGCTGGCAGTGATGGATCGATCCATCGCCCGTTCCAGGGATCATCAGATCTTCGGTGAACCCGAGGGCTATCAACCAATCGCGCAAGGCCACCGCGTCGTCACTCACCACACTGGGCCAGATGCTGTCTTGACGGATTCCGCTAGTGCGCACGGTCATCGCGCAACAAGCTTAGGCGGTCAGTCCGTCAGGACTGCCGAAGCTGGATGACGTTGCCCTCTGGGTCGACGCCGTCGAAGTGGGCTAACCCGTCGAACTCGCGGCGTCATGGTTGCGAGCCGCGCACCTTCAGAAATGCGTCAAGTCTGGCCCGATGATCGCGGTGCACCTTCACGTCTGAATCCTCCGCCGCAGCGTGGCAGGGCTCGCCGGCACTCGCGTGGCAGAAGGGGCAAGGCAGGCTCCGGGCTCCGTGCCGGTCGTGCGTGACCGCCTCCGGAGGGTTGTCTTCTGGTCTCAGTCGAAAATCAGGCATCACGCTCTACCTTGCACTTATGCAGCCCGGAAACGGCGACGCGCTGATCGTACCGCTGTCATTTTCCAGTCGCCGGTTTACCGGTGTCGGCGGTACTGCAGTCCGACGATCCCGTTGCTGAACTCGGTGCTCGCGGCCAGGTCCAGGCGGTAGTTCTTGGGGGCTCCGTCAAACGGCCGCGTGCCCTCGCCCGCGACATAGGGGTGCAGGTCCAGGCGAAATTCGTCTAGCAGGTCGAGCTGCATCAGCGAGCGCCAGAAGCTCACGCCGCCCCACGCCATGATGTGGCCGTCTGCCCCTTGCCGGAGCTTCTCGATCTCATCCTTCGTGTCACCGGCGACGATGGCGGTATTGGCCCACTCGGCGGTCTTGAGGGTCCTCGAGAAGACGACCTTGCGTGCGGGGTTCATCACGGGCGTGAACGCGTGGTCGGCCTGCGGCAGGGCCGCTGCCATTGCCTGGTAGGTGTCGCGGCCCATGATGTGCGCATAGGCGCTCTGGATAATTTCGAGCTTCTGCTGCGTCTCCGCCGGATCGGCTGGCAGGCCGAAGCAGAACTGCCAGTACGCACTGCCCTGATCTGGGAGAAAGCCGTCCAGCGAGTACATGAACGCCCACGCGATCAGCTTGCGCATCCTCGGGACTCTATGGCTTTCCGGCCAACCGGGCCTCAGGTTTAGGTTCGTCGTCGGGCACGACTTAACTTGGAAGCGGGTCCAGCTGTTTGCGCTGGACGAAGCGTGTACCGGTCACGACGCTGAGTGTTGGCACGCCGTTCGATACGGCTGTGCCAGCCCCGACGACCGACCCATTTCCACCGATCTGTATGCCGCCGATGTCCCAGAAACCAGCAGCCCTGGTTGACGAAGACCTGTTCTCCAAATTCGATGTTGAGGCCGTAGTCGCAGTAGAACGGCGGGTAGATCATGAC
>PLES01000025.1:0-5963 GCA_003137075.1 Solirubrobacterales bacterium | reverse complement strand
ACGGACGCGAACCTTTCTCTGGTAGTCGGGTTCGACGTGCTGCTCAGAGCAGAGGTCTGAGCGGCGCGAGTAGCTTCTCTACTGCTCGAGCTGCCAAGGGGCGCGCCTTCCAGGTCTCGGCACTCAGCCGCGTGGAATTGGTCTGGTCGGTGGCGAAGATCGTCTCAAGATGAGCGGCGAGGCCCGGATCAAAGATCTCGACGTTGATCTCATAGTTGCCGGTGAGACTGAGACGGTCGATGTTCGCGGTGCCGATTGTGCTCCAGCGGCCGTCAATCGTCATCGTCTTGGCGTGGATCATCGCGTGCTCATAGCGCCAGAGCTCAACGCCTCCCCCCAACAAACGCGTGAAGAAACCTCGGGAGAGCCAGTCCGCGACGACATGGTTGGAGCTGGCCGGCATCAGCACGCGGACCTCGACGCCCCGGCGTGCCGCCGCCAGCAGCGCGGCAACGATCTCGCGGTCCGGGATGAAGTAGCCCTGTGTAAGCAGGATGCGCTCCCGCGCCCTGTCTATCGCCTCCAGGTACATGCCACGGATCGGATAGACGAGTTGAGCCGGAACGTTACGGTGGACCCGAAGCCGCGATTCCCAGTTCGCCGCGCCGCGCTTTGGCAGCTCCGGCTGAGCGGCACCGCGATGCGCGTTCCAGAAGTCGATGAACGCCCGCTCCAGATCCCAGGCGGCCGGCCCGCGTAGCCGCAGGTGCGTGTCGCGCCATTGGGTCGCGTAGAGACTGCCGATGTTGTACCCGCCGACGAAGCCCTGCTCGCCATCGACGACCAACAGCTTGCGATGATCTCGCCCTGACTTGCGCAGGTCGAGCAGCAGCATTCCGGGCTTGAACACCGGGTGGCGGATCACCTGCACTCGGGGACCGAAGTCGAAGAATCGGCGATCGACCACGAGGTTCGCGAAGCCGTCATAGATGACATAAACCTCAACGCCGCGGGCGGCGGCGGCGATCAGCGCAAGCTTGAACGCCTGGCCGACCTCGTCGTCCTTGACGATGAACGACTCGAACAGCACCCGATCTTTGGCGCCGTGGATCGCGGCAAGCATGTCGTCGTAAAGCGCGGTCCCGAACGCGTAAACGGTCGCGCTTGAGACGCCGACATTCAACGTCTCGGTCTTGGTGCGGGGAAAGCTCACGTGCCGCGGCCGCAAGCGCTTACGCCACGACCCGACGCCGGTCAAGATGATCACCACCAGAGCTTGCGCGGCCACCACGGCTAGCACGGCCCTGCGCAGCCCGCGTCTGACGCGCTTACGGCCAGTCGGGCCGACCGCGAGCCCCAATGCCGAACGAGGTCGCGGCTGAGCAGAGCCAACGCCTGTCCGTGAATGCTGCGCTCGTTTGAGAGTGGGACGTCGGCTCAGGATCACAGTCGCGATCGATCCTATTCGGCTTTGGCATGGAGCATCGGACACGGGTTGACGCTATAGCCAGAGGCTCGAGATGCCGAAAAACCACCATGCAGGACGAACTACGGCTACGCACCCGAATGATCGATGCTGGGCTTTGGCTCAGTGTCGTGCTGCTGCTTACAGTCTCCGGCTGGATCGCGGCCACCTGGGCGCGCCCCCACCGTGGTGGCCTGACGGCGATGGTGATAGGCGCTGGCGTTGCCACGGCCATCGTCGCTCTGTTGCCGCGGGAGCGGATTGTCGCCGGGCGGCTCCGCGAGCCTTTCTTCCTCACCTGGAGCATTGCCCTGATCGCGTTCATCACGGTGGCCGCGGGCCTAGACGCCGGGGTGCGCAGCCCCGTCGTCCTGATGCTCTTCTTGACACTCGTCTATGCCGCCTTGTCGTACCCGCGATGGCTGGTCGCGGTGGTCTCGGTCGTATCGCTGGTCGCGGTCCTCGTTCTCAGTCAGGTGGCCGGTTCGCGCGGTGGCGTCCCGACCGATCCTGTCTATCTAGCCGGTCTGATGCTCACCTTGGCCCTGACCGGCGTGATGTGCGTCTGCCAGGCACGCATCCAAGAGAACGCGCGGTCAGAACTGGGACGCCTGTCGCGCTGCGATCACCTGACCGACTGCCTGAACCGGCTCGGCCTCGGTGAGCGATTGAACACCGAACTCTCCAGGGCCAAGCGCACCGGCAGCGACCTCTCGCTGGTGCTGCTCGATTTCGATCACTTCAAAGCGGTCAACGACAGCCTCGGCCACGCTGCCGGCGATGAGCTGCTCTGCTGGGCCGCGCGAGCGATGACCGAGGCGTTGCGTCCGGTCGACGCCCTTGGCCGACTCGGCGGTGACGAATTCGCTGTGCTGCTGCCCGACGTTGACGTCGAGCGTGCCTCTCAGGTCGCTGCTCGGCTTCGCCTCGTGCTCTCGTCGCGCATCTCCGCTTCGGCCGGGGTCGCGTGCACGCGAGTGGACGGGATCAACGCCGAAGCCCTCTACCACCACGCCGACCGGCGCCTCTACGAAGCCAAACAGCAGCGCCCTGCCGGGACCCTGGCAACCACGCGCTGAGTAGCCGAAGCTTAATCCGCAGGGTGTAGAGGACCCCCGCGGCCGCTGCCCGGGTCAGCATCGAATGCCAAGCTGACTTTGTGCGACGCTCCAGCGATGAGCGATTCACGCAGCGCTGGTTTCACCGAGGTCTCTGTCCCCGAGGCCTACGACCGATTCATGAGCCGCCAGCTGTTTGAACCATGGGCGCGGGAACTGATTGCGGCGGCGGGAGTACAAACCGTCGGTTCGGTGCTCGATGTCGCCACGGGAACAGGTACGGTGGCCCGCCTGATCGCGGCCGAGGTCGGCGAAGCTGGTCGCGTCGTGGGCGCTGACATCAGTCCCGCGATGTTGGGAATCGCCGCCGCAAAGGCAGCCGAGCCCGGATCGGCGTGCATTGAGTACGTGGAATGCTCCGCTACGGCGCTGGCTGCTGCAGACGCGAGCTTCCAGCTCGCGCTCTGCCAGCAAGGCCTCCAGTTCTTTCCTGACCGAATTGCGGCAGTCCGCGAGCTGCACCGAGTACTCGCGCCTGGTGGCGTGGCGGTCGCTTCGAGCTGGGCTGCCGAGCGTCCGCTCGGCCTATTTGGCCCGATGGTGGACACGTTGAGCGAGTTCGGTATCACCGAGCCGTATCCGCGCGCTTTTGATGCCTCGAGCTATGCCCTCGCCGTCGCGGATCTCCGGGAGCTGTTCGAGAGCGCCGGGTTCCGACACGTGACCGTTCAGACGGTGGAACTCGAGTGCGTTTGGGAAACGAGCCACGATGCCGTTGCGACGATCTCTGGCACCCCATATGGCCCGCTTCTCGCCGCACTCCCCGACGCGCAGCGGCAGCGCATGTACGCAGCTCTGAATGATCGGCTCGGCGGCTCAAAGCAGGGCAAACTCACTGTCAGGACGGCGAGCAACATCGCACGCGGCGTCAGGTAAGACGCGGGATCGTCCACCGCGTTACTCGATCACGTCGAGCAGACCGTCCGAGAGTTCGACGCGCAGGCCTGCCGCGCGCGCGATCTCCGCGACCTCTTCGGGTCGCTCGGTGCCGCCGGCTTGAAGAACCAGGCGCGCGACCTCACCACGTACGCGTTTGGCCATGTGGGTGATCACGGTCCGCGTCCCGTCCGGCGCCTCGGTTAACCCGCGAACGGCTAGATGCGTCGCGCGGCGCGGGCGCCACGCCGCCGCGTATGACCCGGAGCGCAGGTCGAGCACCAGGCCGCGATCGGGCAACGCCGCACGCAGCGGCTCGCGCCAGTACGCCGCCAGACCGCCGATACCGGACGGTTTGGCGCTCATGTCAAGCCGGTATGCGGGGATGCGATCGCCGGGCCTGACAACGCCCCACAGGGCGCTGGCGATCAGCACACGATCCCACGGCAGGTCCGCTAGCCCGAGCGCCGCGAACAACACGCCGGTGTAAAGCTCGGCCGCGGGGATCGCAGGGGCGGCCCGCAGCTCTGGATTGACGGCGTCGATCAGCCGCTCGCGGGGCTCGCGCAGCCCTGAGTAGACGAGCGTCGAGAGGCCAATGCGGCGGCCGCGGTCAGGCGACGCCTTGCCCTGCGAAGGCGGAAGCAGCAAAAGCACGTCCGACAGGCTAGAGATGCCTGCGGGATAGGTGCTCCAGGCTCGTGGCCACCTACGCCAGCGTCGCCCCGGGATGTAAAACTGGACGCTGCTGTCGTCCGTAACGGCTCGGCGATTGAGGCATGAAGAGACTCCTGGGCGGGCTGATCCCACCGACGCCGGTCGCGCGACAACTCGCGCTGCAGTCCCTGCTGTTTGCGACGGCGCAGGGTGCCTTTCTCACGGGCAGCGCCGTGTTCTTCACCGAGGTGGTGGGACTCAGCGCCTCAAAGGTCGGGTTCGGGCTGACCATCGCAGGTGTCGTCTCGTTCTTCGTCGCCTACCCCGCCGGCAAACTCGTTGATCGGGTCGGGCCGAAAAAGATGTGGGCGTTCGGCACCATGGCCGGGGCGGTGGTCTTCGCGTTCTGGCCGTGGGTACGCGGGTTCAGTGAGTTCGTAGCGCTCGGGATCGTCTTTGAGATCGTCCAGAACGCCGGCGCGGCCGGCCGCAATGCATACATCCTCGACGTCCTTCCTGAGCAGGAGCGAGTCGAGACCCAGGCCTTTCTTTACTCGGCGCTCAACGTCGGCTTTACGCTCGGCGCGCTGATCAGTGGGCTGGCGCTGGCGTTCCATGACATCACTGTGATCCGCTGGATCCCGCTGCTGTGGGTCGTCGTCAACGTCGTCAACGGCTTTGCGATCACGCGCCTGCCGAAGGCCCCGCACGACCTTCGAGCTGCGTCACGTGAGCACCGGCTCGAGGAACGCGCCAGTACTCCGAAGCCGACCGAGAACCGAGGCTGGATCGCAACGTCGTTCTTCACCGGACTGCTCACCACCAACCAGGTGCTGCTGACCGTGCTGATCCCCCTGTGGCTCGTGCAACGGACCGACGCGCCCCACTGGCTGCTCGCGTGGCTGTTTGGAACCAACACCGTGCTGTGCATATTCCTGCCTGCCTTCACCTCGCGCGGGGTGCATACGATCGAGGATGCGCTGCGTCGCGCGCTCTACTCAAGCGGCTTCTTCGTGCTCGCTTGCCTGATCACGCTGTTCAGCCACTCCACGGTCGGTTTGCTGACCGCCTTACTTGTGTGGCTGGGGCATGTGGCCGTGACCGGTGCGGAACTCGCGATCGGTTCTGGCAACTGGGCGTTCCAGGCTCAGCTGATGGATCCGCAGCGGCGTGGCGAGTATGGAGGCCTGGCCGAGGTTGCGAGCACTGTTGGCAACTTCTGGGCGCCGGCGGTCTACACCTTCATGGTGATGCACTGGGGCACCCCAGGCTGGCTGGTGATCGCGGCGATCATCGTGGCCGCGGGCTTCGGCCTGCGTCCGTCCGCCCACGCAGCGGAGCGCTTCGCCGAGCTGCACTTCGAACGCCCGCACGATCTGAACCCGGAAGCGGGCGTCGCGTAGCGCCAATGGCGGACGGCTACGCCTGGCTACTGACCTACACGGCCAAGCCGGTAGACCTGCTTACCGCTCTTCACCGCGGTGCGGGTCCGGTACTCCCATTCCGAGTAGCCAGGGCCGAACGGAATATTCCGCTGCCCGAAGAAGATCAGCGCCTCGAAGAAGTACGGGGCAGCGGCGGCCTCCCGCAGCGTGTCGCATACACGCAAGCTCGCCGGCTCATCCTCCGGCGGCACGATCAGCGGATGCACGACATCCAGCAGTTCGGTCGGATCGACGGCGCCGAAAACCCGGCCCCAGGTCATGCAGTAGAGCTTCGAGCCGTCCGCAACCGTGGCCTCTATCGCGACAACATCTTCCATCAGCTCAACTCCTGGATCGTGCCGCCCGGCTACTCCTCGGAAGCACGTTCCGAGACTGGGTCCGCGTCGACCCCGGCCTCGACGGATGCGGTCGCTTCCGCGTCCGCATCCGTTGAGCCGGCCTCTGGCTCCGCGCCGCTGAAGT
>PLES01000001.1 GCA_003137075.1 Solirubrobacterales bacterium | reverse complement strand
GGGTCTCCGGCGATGCCTGGGTCTACGGCTATGCCCAGGTCTACGGCGATGCCTGGGTCTACGGCAATGCCCAGGTCTCCGGCGATGCCTGGGTCTACGGCAATGCCCGGGTCTACGGCAATGCCCAGGTCTCCGGCGATGCCGATTTACTGCTTGTCGGGCCGATAGGGTCACGACGTAGTTACCTGACGGTCACGGCGGATGCGAAGATCGGCGTTCGATACAGTACCGGATGTTTTTCGGGCGATCTCAAGACGCTCAAGACCGCAGTTAAGCGAGATCACGGTAAGACTTCGCTGTACGCAAAGCAGTACGCCGCCGCCATCGCGATGGCGAAGGCGTGCGTCAAGGCGAAGGGAGGCTGACATGACGGAGCGATTCACACGGCAGGACTGCAAGGTCACCACGACTTTTATCCTGCAGCCGAACGGCGCCTATACGGAGCACGTAACCCTAGAATGCGTGACACCGCTAAACCTAATAACCGAGGAGAATCCCGGGGTAGCGCTGCCCCAGCGGGGGCGGGTGCGGGCGACAAAGTTCGGGTTTGAACTGGTGGAGGATCGGCGGCCATGAATTGCGGCGATAGCTCAGTAGTAGAGCGCCCACTAGACCAGGTGGGAGACGAAGGTGCGACTCCTATCTCGCCGCTCCATTTTGACGCCTCCATGCGCGCTGCGTGCCGCCTGGAGCCGTGCGAGCGAAAAGACTTTGATCTGTTCATCCGCTACCATTACATCGGGCACTGGCCCGGAGTGGTGACGCAGATCCTCGGAGTCAAACATAACGACCGCTACCGCGGTGGCGTGGTGTTCGCTCTCCCGCCGCGCGAGACGTCGAAGCGGTACGGTGGGCTGACGTGGGAGCTGGCGCGGCTGTGGGTCGAAGATTGGATGCCGCTTAATACGGAGAGTTGGCTCCTGGGTCAAGCGGTCCGGTACGTGAAAAAGAACCGTCCTGATGTAAGGTTCCTGGTGTCGTACGCCGACCCCTCGGCCGGGCACAAGGGTACGATTTACAAGGCAGCGAATTGGAAGGCGGACGGGCGCACCGACGACGAGCGTAAGACACCTCGCTTCGACTACGCGGACGCCGCAACCGGCAAGAAGTACAGCCGACGGGGGCACGTCCCCGACGGTGTGACGATCAAGCGGGTGCCCAGGGTGTCGAAGCACAGGTTTTTGTACAAACTGTGAGATAGTTCTTGCTTTTCTTAGCGGGTACTGTATAGTTTAACCATGAACACCGAAAACCGAAAACTTAATAACAGCGCGCACGCCGGGACCTTTTTTGTGCGTAAGTGGTACCGCACCGTACGTACGTATATCGGCAACTTGAGGGATTCTAACATCTCTTATTTGACCGAAGAGGAAGCTCGCGCAGCGTTTGCAGCTCCGTATGAAAAAGGGCAGACGGAGGCTGTTTTGTATCGCTGGAAAGATGACGGGTCCGCCTACTACCAGGTTGCACGCTCAAAGAGGGCGAAGAAATGAAGACCGCCGTCGCCTACACCCGCGTCTCGACCGCCGAGCAGGGACGCTCCGGGCTGGGCCTCGAAGCGCAGCGGGCCGCCATCGAGGCGTTCGCGGCCCGGGAGCAGATTACGATCCTGGGCTGGTTCAGCGAATGCCAGAGCGGGAAACGGATCTCGGACACCCTAGAGGAGCGCCCCCAGCTCCGCGCCGCCCTAGGGGCCGCTAATGCGGCCAGGGCGCCCGTCCTGGTGTCCAAGCTGGACCGCCTGTCCCGGGACGTGCACTTCATCAGTGGGCTGATGGCCCACAAGGTGCCGTTCCTGGTGGCCGAGCTGGGGGCCGACGTGGACCCCTTCATGCTGCACCTCTTCGCGGCCCTCGCCGAGAAGGAGCGCGCCATGATCTCGCAGCGCACCAAGGCCGCCCTGGCCGCCCTCAAGGCGCGGGGTGTGAAGCTGGGGGCGCCCGCCGGCACCGCCCGCCCCGACGTGGCCGCCCGGTGGGAGGCGTACCGCCTCCGAAAGGAGAGTGTTGACATCGGGCAGGTGACCGCGTAGACTCTCCCCCGTCGATCAACCGAAACTGGAGACTGAAAATGACACTTGAGCAACACCTGAAGAACAACGCCGCCAAGATACAGGCGGAAGCAATCGAGTACGCCGCCTCCTACAAGTGCGACCTTGAGACCGCGCTCGACGACGTGCGCGACGCATACGCCGAAGGTTGGCACCTAGACAATGACGAGCGCCTGTACAACGAAGGTGGCCGGTCATGAACAACCTGAGAATCACCACCCGGAAGCTGACCGATGGCAGCGTCGTCCACCAGGTGAAGTTCGATGTGCCGGTCGCGCTCGCGACCTGGGCACGGGTCACCCTCGAAGCGAACGACCGGAAGGCCGCCGCCCGCCTCTTCGACGCCCTCAACCAGGACGTCGCCTACGCGGAGGCGAGCCATGATTAGGCTCACCTTCACCGAGCGCCACCGCCAGGCCCAGCTCTACGCCGCGCAGGTGCGCGTGCGTAGGGCGATGGGGGACCGGTACGCGCACCACCCCCGGCACAGCATCAAGAGCATCACCATCACACTCAACAGGAGAATCGAAAATGCGAAAGCGTAAATACAGCGCCTGGAACGCGAACGGGTTCGGGCGCTCCACCGCCTTCAACCAGTTTCTTTATGAGCAGACCCCCGAGCGTCGGGCGGAGCTGCTCGCGCAGGAGCGCGCCTACCTCAAGTCGCCGGAGATCACCGTGCGCACCCTC
>PLES01000061.1 GCA_003137075.1 Solirubrobacterales bacterium | reverse complement strand
CCCCTATGCGCGGTGGAGGTGTTCCGGGCGTTTCATGACGCCGGGGTACCTGCCGGTGTGCTGAATCTCGTGACTACGTCCGATCCGGAGCCCGTCGGTGACGAGTTCCTGCGCAACCGTACCGTTCGCAAGATCACGTTCACCGGGTCAACGACGGTGGGTAAGTACCTCGCCCGCGAGAGCGTGCAACAGATGAAGCGGGTCTCACTGGAGCTCGGTGGGCACGCCCCGTTCCTCGTGATGGATGACGCTGATCCGGTCCACGCGGCCAAAGGTGCCGCCGCGGTGAAAATGCTGAATGCAGGTCAGGCGTGCATCAGTCCCAACCGGATCTATGTGCAGCGGGCGGTTCACGACGAGTTTGTGGAGACGCTCACCCAGAGGGTGCAGGCGATGCGGGTCGGACGCGGGATGACAGACGGGGTGAGCGTCGGTCCGCTCATTGATGAAGACGCGCTGGCCCGCATGCAGCGCCAGGTCGACGATGCGGCGGCTCAGGGCGCGCAAGTGCACACGGGCGGTTCACGACTCCAGGAAGGGGAGCTCGGCGCCGGCTGCTTCTACGCGCCCACCGTNNATCGCCATGGCGAACGACACCGACTACGGGCTGGCCTCGTACGTCTATACGCGGGATCTCTCGCGGGCGATCCGGATCTCAGAGGCGTTGCACTTCGGCATGGTCGGAGTGAACGACATCAATCCGACGTCGGCCGCCGCGCCGTTCGGGGGAGTGCGGGAGAGCGGGTCCGGCCGTGAAGGTGCCCAAGAGGGGATCTTCGAATACCTGGACACCAAACTCATCGGCATCAGCGTCGTGGGGCGGTAGTAGATGTCGCACTCAACCCGCCCCAGCCTCGACCGCGTTTGCAAACCACGGTCAGTCGCGATAGTGGGTGTCAGTGAAAGTTCGGCATTCGCACGGGGCGCAGCCGTCACCGCCGCCAGTGAGGATGCTGACATCGTGTTCGTGCACCCCAAACACGACAGCGTCTTCGGGCGCCCCTGCTACCCGAACCTGACGGCCATCGGCAGGCCGGTTGACGCCATCTTTTCGGTGGTGAGCGCCGAGCGGACCATCCCAATCATCGAGGAGGCGTCTCGCTGCGGGGCCGGCGGAGTGATCACCGCGGCCGGTGGATTCGCCGAGATGGGGGCCGCAGGAAGAGCCTTGCAGGACAGGATGATCGCCGCGGCCGTGGCCGGCAACCTGCCCGTCATCGGGCCGAACGGCGTGGGCTTCATCGATGTGGCTCGACCCCTCAACCTGTCAATTCTCCCCTCATTCCCGGCGCGGCCGGGGGGTGTCTCGATGATCTCCTCCAGCGGTGCGCTGCTGGAAGCGATTGGTTCGTCTGCGTGGCGTGCCGGTGGGGTCGGTTTCAACCTGATGATCTCATCCGGGAATGAGCCGGTCACGGACGTCGCGGACTATCTCGAATACCTGGTAGATGATCCCGGCACGCGGATCATCGGCCTGGCGATTGAGAAGGTCCGGCGTCCGCAGGCGTTCTTCGCCGCAGCTCGCCGCGCCCGGGAAGCCGGCAAGCCGATCCTGGCCATCAAGTTCGGGCGTCGGAAACGGGCGCAGCGGATGGCTCAATCTCATACCGGGACGCTCACCGGCGACGGCTGGGTCTATGAGGTGGCTTTCAGACAGGCAAACATCCAGCTCGTCTCCGAAATTGATGAGATGGTCGATCGGATGCAGCTGCTCGAGCAGCTGCCGTCGGACCGCTGGACCGAAGTTCGGGGGCTGGCGGTGCTGACGATGACAGGCGGTCTGGCAGCGATCGCCAGTGACATCGCCGACGACGAGAACATCGACATGCCAGATGTGCCGCGCTTGGACAACTGGATCGGATCGGTGGTACCCGGCGCGACGGTGGCCAATCCCCTCGACGCCACCGCGTTTCACGTCACGCGTCCCGAAATCTGGGACAACGTGGTGGAGGAGTACTCCCGAGCACCCGAGTTCGATGCCTATGTCTTCCTGAATCAGTTTGCGGACTGGGACGAAACGCCCCGCTACCGGGAGAGATTGGAGACTTACGTCGCCGCGGGGGAGAGCAGTGACCGCCCGTTCGTGTTCTCTCCTCTGGCCGGGCCGGCCGGGAGCTGGACCGACGAGTTCCGGGCTCGCGATGTGGCCGTGGCGAACGGCCTGCGGGGAGCCTTGCGGGGCTTTCAGGGGATGGCAGCTTTCATGCGCAGTCGGCCCGCGTCATTTGTGGCCGATCCATCCACAGTTCCGGCGTCTGTCCGGCCCGCCGTCGAACCGTTGGTCGTGCCGGAAGGGCGTATGTTGCCCTTTGCCGAGACGATGAGTCTCCTCGCCGACGCCGGCATCCCAGTAGCCGATTACGCTCTCCTGGACTCCGGCGACGACGTGGTTGCGCCGCCGTTTGCAGGGCCGTACGTCGTCAAGCTCGCGGATGTAGCGCACCGCACCGAGCACGGCGCCGTGCGCGTCGGTGTAGCCGACGCCGAGCTGGCGGACGCTGTGGCGCAGATGCGTGGTTTGGCCGATGCCGAGGGCTTCTCTGCGGTAGTGGCCATTCAGCCGATGATCGAATCCGACGGAGAGGCGTTCATCGGGCTCCGTGGCAAGACGGAGCTCGGGCCGCTCGTCGCCTTCGGATTGGGAGGGATCTTCGTTGAGGTGCTCGCGCGTGTGGGCGGACGGTTGGGGCCATTCGAGCTCGACGATGCCCGTGAGCTGCTGGCCGAATTCGACGACGTGGGTGTGATGAACGGGCTGCGCGGCTCACGTCCGTGGGACCGAGAACAGCTCGCGACGGTGCTCGTCAACGCAGGCCTTCTGGTGGCAGGAGGCCGGGGCTGGATCGAGTCCGTGGATATCAATCCGCTCATCTTCGGACCTGACGGTTTCGTCGCGGTTGACGGATTGTGTCTGATCCGATGAGTCGCGCCTGGACTGGTGTCGGCGCTGAGTGCTTGACCGGCTTCGGCGGCTGCGAGTGCACCGGCAAAGGCGAAGCGTCCGGTGCACTCGCTTGCCGTCACGGTCACTGTTGAAATTTTGTTAGGTAGATGAGCTCGTCGGCTTGCATCGAGCGGAGCGATGATCTAACCTGCCAATGATCTACACGAATACGCGACGTCGGGTTTCGTGCTGTTCGCGGGACGGTCGCAAGATAGACCGGACTTCGGGCTCACCAGCTAGAGCCGGTTGCCGGCGGGGAGAGAGAGAAACACCATGTCGAAAAGAACACCAAGCGGTGGCCGGATGAGCCGGTTGAGGTCACCGGGGCTCAGGCTCACTGGGATGGCGGTGCTGTGCGCACTTGTCGCGTTGGCGGTGGCGAGCACGTCGCTCGCCGCTTCGGCGAGGGCTGCTAAGCCCACGGGGTCAGCGATCAAGCTCGGGTTCCTGGTCAGTACGACCGGAACCGACTCGCAGTACCCGGACGGGCTTGCCTCAGCGAAGGCTGCCGTCAGAGGGATCAACAGTCGTGGCGGGATCGATGGGCACGTGGTCGACCTTGATGCGTGCAACGTCCAGAGCAACGTGAACCTTGCGGAGCAGTGCGCGCGTAAGTTCGTTTCGGACGGGGACTTCGCAGTGGTGCCGTTCATCACCAACTACGGCCCGCAGGTCACGCCGATCATCGCGGCGGCGAAGATTCCGATGGTCGGGGACATCTCCCCTGACTCCCCGGTTCAGTTCAATTCTCCCTATGAGTTCCTGCTCAACGCAGGCACCGAGGGAACCTTCGACGCCAGCGTCGCTTATGGGAAGCTCGCCGGCTTCAAGACCTACGCGGGTGTCGGAGTTCAGATCCCGATCGTCGCGGCTCTCATGGGCAGCACACAGAAGGCCGTTGTTGCGAGCGGTGGGCAGTGGAAGGGTTTCATCGGCGTGCCGGCAAGCGTGACGCAGTTCGCGCCATACGTTGCAGCAGCCCAGAAGGACAACGCGGACATGACCATCCTCGCGATGACCGGCCCGAACGTTGCTGAGGTCTCCGCCGCCGCCAACGCAGACGGGTATGCCTTCCACACGTTCGTCACGGCGATCGCGTATCCGCCGTCAACGATCAAGACGCTGCAGCCGACATCGGCTTTCGCGAAAGATATTCTGTTCGCGGCCGATCTTCCGCCGGTGAGCGCCACAAAGCAGTTCCCGATCCTGAAAACCTACGTCGCTGACATGAACGCAGAGCAGGCGACCGGGGACCAGTACGCGTCCGATTCTTGGCGCTCGCCCGCATCGGAGTGGGCGTGGTACGGCATCCACGCGGTCCAGGTGATCGGCAACATGATCAAGGGTCCGAACGTGACCAAGGTGACGATGCTCGCGGCGCTGCGGGCCGCGAAGGACGTCAAGCTGGGTCTGACCCCGGCGTGGACCCCGAATGGGACCGGGCCGAAGGGGTTCACGCGAGTGACGAACTTCGACGAGTACATGGAAAAGCTCCAGAACGGGCAGCTTGTCCTGGCTTATCCGAAGTCGTTCTCCGTTCAGAAGGTGATGACGGGGAGCTGACCGACGCAGCTCTAACTGATGGCGAGCGGCAGTAGGACAGGGCGGGTGCGGGCTGGGAGCCTGCACCCGCCCCGCCGCAGGCGCGGTCGCCCGCTCACCAGTTAACCCGTCATCGAAGAGGAACCAAAGATGCATACAGTCTTGACTTTCGCGGTATTGGGGCTCGGAGCCGGCGGTGTATACGGCTTGCTCGGCAGCGGACTTGTCCTGATCTACCGCGGGTCGGGCCTGGTCAACTTCGCCCATGGGGCGATGGCCATGTCCGCGGCGTATCTCTTCTACGAGTTCACCCAAAAGGGACTTGGGAACGCGCTGTCTTTTGTGCTCGCGGTGGCGATACTCGGCTTCGTCGGACTGGTGACACAACTCGGGGTCATGCGTCGGCTGCGCAACGCCTCCGGCATCTCCCGGCTCATCGCCACAGTTGGGATCCTGGCCGTCCTCGACGGGATCTTCTCCAAGTGGTTCGGCGCCACGACCAATACGATCGTGCCGGCGATCCTGCCTAACGGCACCGTCCATGTCGGCTCGTATACCTTCAGCGAGCAGGCGGTCAGCCTGCTGGTGGTCGCCATCGTGATAACAGGCGCGCTCCACTTCTGGAGCAAGCGGTCAGCCTCCGGGATGGCGATGATGGCCGTCGCCGAGAGCCCTGACGCGGCGTCGGCTCTGGGCTGGTCACCGCAACTCGTCGCCACGGGCACCTGGGTCGCCGGCGCCGCGCTGGCGGCCGTCGCGGGCGTTCTGATCGCTCCGTCAACGGGGCTGGTCATCACCAACATGACCCTGATCGTCGTGGCCGCTCTGGCCGCGGCGATTCTCGGCGGTTTTGAGTCCTTCCCGATCGTCTTCCTCGGCGGACTGGCAATCGGCATCGGCCAGTCAGAGATGGCCGAGTACATCTCCGCCCCGGGGTGGTCGGACAGCCTGCCGTTCCTGGTCGTCATCGCTTGGCTCGTCGTCCGTGGACGGGGACTGCCGGTGCGCTCTCATGTGATGGAGCGGCTGCCCAGCCTCGGCTCGGGCTTTGTTCCGCTGCGGAGCGTGGTGCCGCTCACGATCGCACTGATCGTCTGCATGTCGACCTTCTTCTCTCAGGGGTTGACCATCGCGATCAACCTCCAGGTCGCGATCGCCGTCATCCTGTTGTCGGTAGTGGTTGTGACCGGGTTCGCCGGGCAGCTTTCATTTGCGCAGTACGGGCTGGCCGGTGTCGGTGCGTGGGTGTCAGGCAGGCTGGCGGCGGCGCAGCATTGGCCCTTTCTCTTTGCCCTTTTGGCCGGTATAGCCGGTGCTGCTGTGGTCGGCGCGATTTTGGGGGCACCAGCGCTGCGGACACGTGGAGTGAACCTGGCGATCGTGACGTTGGGGCTCGGCGTCGCCCTGCAGGACCTCGTCTTCCTGAACCCGTCCTATACGGGCGGGATCAACGGGACGACCGTGAATCCTCCAACCCTGCTGGGTTACTCGATCGATCCGATCAGAACACCCACGCGATACGCGGCGTTCTGCGTTGTATGTCTGATCATCGCGACGATAGTCGTAGGCAACGTCCGAAGATCTCGCGTAGGGCGCCGGATGATCGCGGTGCGCGCCAACGAGCGCGCGGCTGCGTCGCTCGGCGTCAGTGTCACCGGCGCGAAGCTTTACGCGTTTTCACTGGGCGCTGGCATCGCGGGTCTCGGAGGGACGCTACTGGCCTTCATGAACCCGTCGATCCAGTATTACTCGTATGACGCGGTGAGTTCGGTCAACTTCGTCGGGTTCGGGACGATCGGCGGTATCGCGCACGTCACCGGACCACTGTACGGCTCCGGCTTTGAGGACGGCGGAATCGGCTCCATCGTCTTGAACTCCATCGGTGGACTTGATTCGTGGCTGCCTTTGATCGGTGGTGTCGTCATCCTGCTGGTGCTGATGCAGAACCCCGACGGGATGGCGGGAGCGAAGCAGCCTCGGTTTATCCGCAAGCTTGTGGATCTCATCGTCTGGTTCGGACATCCGCCTGCCACCGTCGTCGGGCGTCATGCGGCCATCAGTCAGCTGGACTCGGGGGCGATACGGGGCGGCACGGTGGGCCGGCTGGCGAAGCTGTCACGAGCGCGGGCGGGACGGACCGTCTCCGAGCGGGAGCCAGAGGCTCCACGGCGAGGCAACCACCTGAGCATCAAGGATCTCACAGTCAGGTTCGGCGGCGTGGTGGCTGTCAACAACGTCAGCCTGGAGGTCGCGCCAGGTGAGATCGTGGGGTTGATCGGGCCCAACGGCGCCGGCAAGACGACGCTCATCGACGCGGTTACCGGGTTCGTAACCGCGGCTGGGGGGCAGATAACGCTCGGGGACGTGAACCTCCGTCGGCTGCCACCTTATCGGCGCTCTCGCGCTGGGGTGGTCCGGACGTTCCAGTCCCTGGAGTTGCTGGAGGACCTGACCGCGTGGGACAACTTCCGGGTTGCTATTGAACCGCGGGACGGGCTTAGCTACCTGACGTCCCTGTTCGCACCCGGCCGGCAACAGAGCTCTCCCTCCGCGGAAGCCGCGATTGAGTCATTCAAACTCGCCGACCACCTCGGCACCTTCCCGCGTGATCTCCCGTACGGAACCCGCAGGCTTCTGGGTATCGCGCGCGCGGTCGCCTGTGACCCCAACACGCTGTTGCTGGACGAGCCCGCTTCCGGCCTGGATCACGCTGATCGCGCCGAGCTGGCGGAACTCATTCGGCTAATGGCTCGGGAACACGGTATGGGCGTCCTGCTGGTGGAGCANNAGCACGACATGGAGCTGGTGATGGACGTCTGTGACCGGGTCGTCGTTTTGGAGTTCGGCGCGGTGATCGGTACAGGGACGCCTGCGGAGGTTCGCGCCGACCCGGTCGTGATCGCGGCATACCTGGGCCTCTCCCAGGACGCGGAAGAGCCTGCTGACGCAGCGGCCGGTGAGCCACAGGGCACGATCGGAAGGCAGGGCGCATGAACGCCGCCGCTACGCCCACCGACGCCGCCCGGACCGTCGTCCCTGTAATTGAGGCGGTCAACCTCTCGGTCGGGTATGGCCGCATCCCGGTCATCCGAGAGATGAATCTCAGCGTCCGCCCTGGTGAAGTGGTTGCGCTTGTTGGGCCAAACGGGGCCGGCAAAACGACGACGCTCAACGCGTTGGGGGGATACCTTCCCGCATTGTCTGGGACGGTGCGGTGGAAGGGCGTGGATGCGTCCGCGCCGCCTCACCGGCGCGCCAAGGACGGGCTGGCGTTTGTCAATGAGGCGCGCTCGGTGCTCCGGCGGCTTACGACCCGCCAGAACCTCAAGCTCGCCAGGACCGACGAAACCGCGTGCCTGGATCTGTTCCCGGAACTGCGTGCCCGTTTGGACACCAAGGCCGGGGACCTCTCCGGTGGAGAGCAGCAGATGCTGTCGGTAGGCCGAGCCCTGGCCAGCAATCCGGTGATGCTGATGGCGGACGAGCTGTCGTTGGGCTTGGCGCCAAAGGTGACGGAGCGGCTGTTAATAGCGGTTCGCGCCGCTGCTGACGATGACAACGTCGGGGTGCTCCTGGTTGAACAGCACCTCAACAACGCGCTCCGCTTTGCGGACCGGATCTGCCTGATCATCTCCGGCCGCATTGAGTTCGACGGGCGGCCCGCCCAGCTCAAGGAGAACGAGTCGTCGCTGGTCGCCGCGTATCTGGCGGGCGACACCGATGCTCTCCGGGAGATTGCTCAGGGCTCTCAAGGCAGCTGATCGATCAACAACGAGGGAGACCGATATGCCCGACCTAGCCATCAACGGAAGCAAAATCGTGTACGAGATCCTCGGGGAAGGTGATCCGATCATTCTCACCCCGGGCGGTCGGTTCGGCAAAGACATACCTGGGTTGCGTCCGCTCGCCGAGAGGCTCGCCGAGTCGATGCAGGTCGTGATCTGGGACCGACCCAACTGCGGCGCCTCAGAGCTGAAGTTCACAGGACCATCTGAGTCGCGGATGGCGGCCGATGACATGGTTGCTCTGCTCGAAGCGCTCGATCTGGCACCTGCGGTGCTCGCCGGGGGCTCTGCCGGATCCCGGGTCTCACTGATCGCTGCCGCGCACTATCCCGAGGCCGTGCGGAAGCTGATCATGTGGAACATGTCCGCTGGACGGTACGGAACGATGTACCTCGCCTATCGGTATCTGCTGCTGCACATCAATGCCGCGTGGCTCAAAGGGATGGATGCCGTTCTGGAGATGCCGGACATCCAGGAGAGCGTCCGCGCCAACCCTGACAACGAACGCATCATCCGCGAATATGACCGGGACGAGTTCATCGAGACATTGACGCGCTGGTTGGGGGCCTACATTCCCCGTGAAAATGAGCCGCTGCCCGGTGTGCCTGCCAGCGAAGTGGGACTCGTGCAGGCGCCAACGCTGGTGTTCCGCAACGGCGACAACGACATCTTCCACTCAGCGGAGGTTTCCTACGACTTGGTCAAGCTGATCCGGGACGCACGTCTTGTCGAGCCGCCATGGCCGCGGGACGCCTGGCATAGGGCCATCGGGAAAGACCGTGCGGGCGAGGGCAACATGTTCGATGACTGGCATCTGCTTGCGCCGCAGATCCTCGAGTTCGCGCTCTCCTGACCGCTGTCGACAGCGCGCCTTCGTCCCGCGGAGGCGCTAGTCGGCGTCCGGGAAGCTCCCGGGCGATGGGAACGTCGGCAGGGTGGAAACGTCGAGGTTGTCAACGCGTATCCGCGTGAGGTGGATTGCGCCGATCAACCACCCACGCACGGGTGTCCTGACGTACTCCTCCTGATAATGCCCGTAACCCGCGAAGGCCGCGCGGACCCCATCTGCATGCGAGACTCGGTCAACGTAATCAAAAAGCGCCCAGATGCCCGTGGCCCGGCTTGCGTCTAACACCGTTATCTCGGGCATATGGCAGTGGTGAACGGTCCTGTCGACGTTCTCAGTGTGGAGCGCGCGTACCATCGCAACCCACGCGTCGGCGCCGTAGAAGACCCGGCCGTCTTGGGCTTCGCCGCGAAGGTCATCCGTGAACACCGAGCGGTAGCCGTCCCAGTTTTCGGAGTCGAGGTAACGGCAGTATCTGGCTTTTAGACGCTTGATTTCCTCGATGGCCAGGAGTGTGTCGATCGGTGAATGCATGACGGCAGCTCCTCTTCGGTGGCTCTCGGTTCGGTCGCTTCCAAAGATCGACCATTCCAAGTGGTATTGCCGATTCGATGATACATTGCAATCATTGAGAATGAGCGACACGACTCGTGAAGATAGACACGACGCGCGGCTAGAAGCGCTTGAAGCGCGCCTTGAAGCCATGGAGGCGCAGCTGGAGATACGCGATGTCTTGGCGTGTTACGGCTTCGCTTNNCGGCGACGCCGATGCTGCCGCCGCGCTGTTCGCGCCGGACTCGGTGACAACGGTCGACGGGGGCCGGTTGGTGTTGCGCGGGCAGCAGGGCATTCGTGAGATGGTTCTGGGCTCCGAACACCAGTCGATCCTGCCTGGTTCGAGCCACACGATTGGTCCTGTGCATGTGGAGGTGGACGGGGATCAGGCGTTCGTGGTCGGTTACTCGCGCGTCGATTACTCCGAGGACCACCGCGTGAGCCCGATCCTGAGCTCGGCGAATCTCTGGAGGTTCGCTCGTAGGGACGGCGCCTGGCTGATCGTTGAACGCCAAACCCAGTTCTTGGGAACGAGCGCCGGACAGGGGCTTCTTCACCAGGGCCTGCCTGTGACACCGTGACCAATGTCGGACTCTGGTTCGATGTTCGCAACCCGCCTGGGGCCCGGCGCTCATGGGGCCAGCTGTATGGGGAAGTGCTCGAGCTGTGCGAGGAGGCGGACCAGCTCGGCGCGCACTCCGTATGGCTCTCAGAGCACCACCTCTTCGACGACGGCTACTTGAGCCAGCCATTCACGCTCGCGGCCGCGATCGCGGCTCGTACCAAGTCGATCCGCATCGGCACTGCTGTCGTGCTTGCCCCGCTGCACACCAGTGTCGAACTTGCGGAGCAGTCGGCGCTGGTGGATGTGCTGAGCAACGGTCGCTTGGAGCTGGGGCTCGGCACGGGCTACCGCGCCCCCGAGTTCGAACTCTTCGGTGCCAGCTCTGATCGCCGCTACGCGGCCACCGATCAGCGGGCCCGTGACGTGCGACGTCTCTGGCAGGATCCCCGCGTCCTGCCGCCGCCGGTGCAGCCGCGACCGAACATCTGGCTCGGTTATCAGGGCCCGCAGGGTGCGCGCCGTGCCGGCTTGCTGGGGGAGGGGCTACTGACCGTGAACCCCGATTCGGTGAGGCCCTACCTGGCTGGTCTTGTGGAGGGTGGGCACGATCCAGAGGCCGCGCGCATGGCGGGCGGCATCAACGCTTGGATCAGCGACGATCCTGAGGCCGACTGGCCAGTCGTCCGTGAACGACTGGCCTACCAGTGGGATAGCTATCGGCGTCATGCGGTTGAGGGCACCGACAAGGCGTTGCCGGCGCCGATAGATCCCGACGCGTATCGCGCGCGGGGTCTGGGCGCTGGTCTCGGCCACTTCCTGCTGGCGACCCCGCAGGACGCCGCGGCGAGAATCGCTAAGTACGTAGAGGGGAGTCCCACCGAGACGATCTTTATTTGGGTTTCGATCGGCGGCATGCCGTTCGAGCTGACACAGCGTCACCTGCGGACGATCGTCTGCGACTTGGGGCCGCTACTGCGGCAGGCCAGGCCTGCTTGATGGGCTCGGCCTGGCATCACAGCACAATCCGACAGGAGAGATATGGGACGGCTGGACCAGAGAGTCATCGTCGTCACGGGCGGCAGCCGCGGCCTCGGTGAAGCGATGAGCAGGTTGTTCGCGCAAGAGGGAGCTCAGGTGGTGCTCTGTGACGTGCGGGATGAGTTGGGTGAAGCAGCGGCGTCGTCGATCACGCGCGACGGCGGGCTGGCGATCTATCGACACCTGGACGTGAGCCAGGTCGCCGATTGGGAGGCAGCCGTCGCCGAGGTTGAAGGTCGCTTTGAGAAGATCGACGGGCTGGTCAACAACGCCGCCGTGCTTGGCGGCGGTCCGCTTCTTCAGCACACGATGGACGCCTGGGACCGGGTTGTGGCGGTTAACCAGACTGGGACATTCCTGGGTATGAAGCACTGCATCCCCGCCTTCCAGCGAAACGGCGGTGGTGCGATAGTGAATATCTCCTCGTGCGCCGGGATCAAGCCCACTCCCGGAGCCGGGCCCTCGTACGCGGCGACGAAGGCCGCGGTGCGGTTGATGACCAAGAGCATCGCGATTGATTTCGCGAAGCAGAAAATCCGCGCCAACTCAGTTCACCCTGGGCGCTTTCAAACCGACATGTCAGTAGAGATCGGTGACTCGATCTCAGACGCCGTTACCGAGGCGACGCCAATGGGGCGGGCGGCCAGCCCGCGTGAGGTTGCGTACGCGGCGCTGTGGCTGATCTCCGACGAAGCGTCGTTCGTGACGGGTGCCGAGCTCTGCGTCGACGGCGGGCTTACCGCCGTGTGACAGTGGTCGCAGGCGAGGGGGTGGGATAGCGCCTTGGCGGCATCGAAGACAGCGCCCGGCTTGAGATATATGATCCAAACACTATGGTACGGACTCGATGAGTACTGAGCGCGCCCCAGTCCTGCCGCCCCGTCTTCCGCGGATGGCTGAGTTGGTCGCCTCGAACCTGCGTCGGCGAATCATCGGCGGCGAGCTTGCTGACGGCGCCGAGTTGCCGCGCGAAGCGGAGCTGTTGGCAGAGTTCGGCGTGAGCCGTCCCAGCCTGCGGGAGGCGCTCCGGATCCTAGAAACCGAGGGCCTGATACGCATCCGCCGAGGGAAGATCGGCGGCGGCGTGGTTCAGGTTCCCACGGCACAGAGCACTGCTTACCATCTTGGGCTCACACTGCAGTCGAGGGGCACAACGCTTCGCGATGTCGCCCAGGCACGGGTGGTGCTGGAACCGGCCTGCGCCGGCCTGGCCGCCGGCCTGGATGCGCGGGCCCGCAAGGCGCTCGTTTTGGCCCTTAACGCCTTGATCGACGAGAACGAGGGATGCGTTGGTGAGTCGTACGCGTTCACCGAGAAGGCCCTGGAATTTCACGCAGCGATCGTTGAACTCTGTGGCAATACGACTGTCGCTCTGCTGGCTGGGGTGGTCGAGGCTATCTGGAGCTCTCAGGAGCGCCACTGGGCTCAACGCGTCGCCAGCGACGGTGACTATCCGGACACGAAGTATCAGAAGGACGTGATCAATGCCCATCGTGCTGTGGTCGAGGCGATCGCCAAGGGCGACGCTGACACCGCGACACACCTGATGAGAAGACATCTCGGCAAGTCACAGCCTTACGTTGGCGCTGACGATCGGTCACTCGACGTTCTCGCCACCGAGCCCGGCGCACGCGCCGCGCAGTGGATTTAGCTGCTCTGAGTCGGAGTTCGGCGCTGTCACGTCGGGACTGACGTTTACGGTTTGCGCCCCAGCCGATGCTGTGTTGCCAGCTTGACCGCGCGGGTCACCAGCCCCGCTGTGGTCCGTCGCGCCAAGCGTTCGTGGCCGGCGAGGCTTCGCCTTGGCGCGCGCGACACCACTCATCGCTTACCCACTCTTCGCGTCGCCGCCACTGGGTCCCGTGGCAAGCAATGGGCCTTATCATTGGTATGATATGAATGCATCGTGGTTGTGATGCGGCAGATCCGACAGGAGAGAAGACCGTGGATCTAGGTCTGCAAGGCCGGACGGCGCTCGTCACTGGGGCAAGTCAAGGCATTGGTCGTGCGGTTGCGCTGAGGCTCGCGCGGGAGGGAGCCGGCGTTGTCGTATGCGCACGTGGCGCGTCGCGGCTGCTTGAGGTCGCGACGGCGATAGAGGCTGCTGGTGGCGCTGCCCTCGCAGTTCCGTGCGACGTCACTGACCCGACAGCGCCTGTGGCCGTGCTTGAACAGGCGACCGAGCGGTTCGGGCGGATAGACATCCTGGTCAATAACGCGGGGCTCGCGAAGCCACAGAAGTTTCTGGACGTGTCCGATGAGGACTGGCAGTCCGGCCTGGAGCTCAACTTGCTAAGCGCCGTTCGCTTCACGCGTGCCTGCCTGCCGTCGATGATCGAGCAGCACTGGGGACGGATCGTGAACGTCGCGTCGACGACAGCGAAGGTCGTGGACCCGTATCACGCGGTCTATGGCGCGGCCAAAGCCGGCCTAGTCAACTTCTCCAAGACGATCTCCACGGCATTCGCCACGGATGGCGTGCGCTGCAACTGCGTGCTGCCGGGGATCACCCGTACGGAGATGGTCGCGGCGAATCTCGCCTCAGCCGGTGAGCGCACCGGCCGCACCGAGGATGAACTGATGGCCGCGATGCTTCGAAAGGCGCCGATTCCGGTGGGCCGGATCGCGGAACCGAACGAGATCGCAGACGCAATTGTGTTTTTGGCATCCAGCAATGCCGAGTGGATCACTGGGGTCGCGCTGCCGCTTGACGGCGGTTCGATTCCAGTCGCCGGCTGAGAGACGGAGGGAGGACAAGGTGGCAAAATATGTGTTCGTCGTATACACCGTGCCGTTCGAAGGGCGCGATGACGAGTACAACGATTGGTACTCGGATGTTCATGTTCCTGACGTGATTGCGCTCGACGGGATCGTCGACGCGCGGCGGTTCAAACTCGCGGACATGCAGCCGCCGNNATGAGATCGAGACCGACGACGTTTCCGGAATCCCAGATGCGATCAAGCAGGCGGTGGCGGACGGGCGGATGCCACTCAGCGACTCGCTCGATCGCAGCCGCACGGTAACCGCTTACTACGAGGCGATATGACTAGTCCACGCGCAGACATGCCGGGGCGTTCATAGATGCACGTCCCAAGTGATGTCAGCCAGGTCTTGCAGCGGCCGCTTCAGGAGACGCCGGACAGGGTCGCGCTCATCACGCGCTCAGGGTCGGTGACCTACGCCGAACTCGACGCTTTGGCCAACCAGGCCGCTCGCGCGCTACGCGAGCTCGGCGTCCAGCGCG
This sequence comes from Solirubrobacterales bacterium, assembly GCA_003137075.1. GTDB lineage: Bacteria > Actinomycetota > Thermoleophilia > Solirubrobacterales > Solirubrobacteraceae > Palsa-465. The sequence goes on along the minus strand of PLES01000061.1, from coordinate 7,246 downwards.
GTGACCGCGTCGCCGCTTGCCTACCAAACGACATTGACATCCTGGTCGCGTTCCATGGCGCGATGCGCCTCGGAGCCGTCTGGGTCGGGGTCAACAAGGCGCTGGCCCAGCCCGAGCAGGCTTACATCCTCAGGGACAGCGGCGCGAGCCTCGCGCTGTGCGACCCCGAGACGGCGGCTCAGACGAGCGCGGAGCAGGCAAGCATGCCCGCGCTGCGAGCGATCGTCAGCGTCGGTGGCTCCGACGAGCCGACCACAGCGAGCAGCTGGAAGGCACTGATGCAGGCGCAGGAGACCACGCCGCTTGGGGTTGAGATCGATCCGCGCGCGCCCGCCGCGATCGCCTACACGAGCGGCACCACCGGGTACCCCAAAGGTGCCGTGCACTCACACATCGGCCTGCTGTTGCCGGGCGCGTACCTTGTGGCAACGCGCCGCTACGACGCTGAGCTGCGCAAAGGCGACGCCTTTCCGTTGACGATCCTTAATATGATCGTGCTGACCACGCTGACGACCTCACAGGCGCTGGCCACAGGGATCATCATGGACAGCCTGAGCGCCCGCGGGATCGCAGCCTGGATCCGCGACGAGCGCGTGACCGTCTGGAACGGTCCGCCGCCCGTGATCTACACGATGGCTCACGACGACCAGATCCTGCCCAGCGACCTCGCCACGATGAATGAGGTTTGGAGCGGCGGGGCAGNNGGGCAGATCTCCCCGACGCAATCCGCGAAGCCTTTGAGGCGAAGTTTCCTGCGCGTATATATGGCACCTACGGGCTGACCGAGGCGCCAACCATCGTGTCGGTCGAGACCTTGCCTGAGCGCCACGCGCCAGGGTCCAGCGGCACTGTGCTTCCGCACCTCGACGTGACGATCCGCGACGCTGACGACGTCGTGCTGCCGGTGGGGCAGGTGGGCGAGATCTGCGTCGGCGTGCGCGATCGAAAAGAGATATCGGAGCGGCTCCTGCTCGACTGGGGTGTGGAGGATGTCGGTGAACTACCGACGTACGTCCCGATGATCAACTATTGGAACAAGCCGGACCAGAGCGAGGAGCTGATGCGTGGTGGCGTCATGCACACGGGAGATGCCGGCTCCCTTGATGAAAGTGGCCATCTGATCGTCTCGGATCGAATCAACCTGCTGCTCAACCGAGGCGGGGCAAATGTCTATCCAGCAGAGGTTGAGCGGGTTGTTCTCAGCTTCGACAGCGTCGACTCGTGTGCGGTGCTTGGCGTTCCCGACGAGCGTCTGGGTCAGCGCATCGGGATGCTCGTCGAGTTCAAGCCCGGTCTCGTGGCCGACCTGGATGGGCTGGTCACGCATTGTCTGGAGCGGCTGGCTCGCTACAAGGTGCCGGAGCTGATCGCCGTCGTGGGGAGTCTGCCGCGCAACTCGATGGGGAAGATCGATCGTCGCGCGCTCTCTGAGGTCGGACAGCGCGAACTCGCCAACGTCGAGCGGTGGGCTGAGCCGGCCAGGGTGGGCGAATGAAGCTTGAGCCACAGGGAACGGATGCCGCGGTCTGTGAGCAGGCGAACGCCTGGCTCAAATCATGGCTGCCACCGGACTACTACGACCGAACCGGTGAGTACCGCCTCGATCTTGACTTCCGCAGCGCGTATCAAGCAGCGGCCTTCGACGCCGGTTGGCTGATGCCGGGTTGGGGCCCGGAACTGGGGGGTCATTCGCTTGAGGAGGAGTCAGAGCTTTGGATCAAGCTGAACTTCGCGCGTCTCTCGGCGCCAAAACTCCCGAATGTCCAGGGCCCCGGGGTGGCAGCGCCAGCGCTCATCAAGTTCGGCGATGAGTCGCAGCGCTCTCACGTCCGCTCAGTGGTTCGCGGCGATACATGGTGGTGTCTTGGCATGTCCGAGCCGCAGGCCGGCTCAGACCTGGCGTCAATGCGTACGACCGCACAGTCGGTTGACGAGGGTTTCCTCATCAACGGGCAGAAGGTCTGGACATCCCATGCCCGCGATTCGAGTCATTGCCTGCTGTTCGCACGCACTGACCGGCTTGAGACGCGCCACCGCGGCATCACTGCGTTTGTCGTTCCGATGGATACGCCTGGGATCACGGTGCGCGCGATCAAAAAGATCGGGGCCGGCGACGAGGAGTTCTGTGAGGTCTTCTTTGATGACGCTCTTGTTCCCCAGGGCGCCATGCTCGGCCCGCTGAACGGCGGCTGGAAGGTAGCGATGGAGTCACTCTCCTTTGAACGGGACATGATCTGGATCATGAATCTGGTTGAGATCGAGCGGGCGCTTGACCTTGGGTCGCGGTCGCTCGCAGAGCGGCCTGACGCGGCCTTGGCCGTGGAGCTTGAGCGCCTATTGGCCGACGCCGACTCGGTCTGGCTCACCGGCCTGCGTGGTCTCGGGCATCGGCTTACGGGCCGGCCCGACACGGAAACTCCGATCCTCAAGCTCTATTCGACCGAAGCGGCGCAACGGGCCTTTGACTTCGCGGCCCGAGCCACTGGGGATAGTGCGGCGCTGCTTGGGGCTGGGGCGCCGTTTGAGGGCGAGATCGTGCTCGGTGAGATCGAGGGTCTCGGCGCAACGATCTACGGCGGCACCTCCGAGGTTCAGCGCAACATCATCGGCGAGAAGCTTTTGGGCCTTCCTCGCTAGGAATTGCTATATATAATTTAGCTCATGACCGCATCTCCCATGACATTCGAGGACACCGAAGAGATCCTCCATCTGCGCCAGCGAATCCGGGAGATCATCAATACCGAGCTCTCGCCGGAATTTCTGCGCACCTTCGTGCCGGACGCCGAGTGGCAGGACACCGCAACGATGTTCTGCAAGCGGCTTGCGCGCGACCGCCTGCTCACCTTCGCTTGGCCTGAGGAGTACGGCGGTGCCGGTGCGAGCATCTGGGAGCAGACGGCATTGCGCGAAGAGTTCTGGGCGCACCATGAGCCGCGCGGGGCCCAGTATATGGGCGTCAACTGGGTCGGTCCGGCGATCATGCATTTCGGCTCGCCTGCGCAGCAGCACCAGCATCTTCCCGCGATCGCTGCCGGCGACGAGGTATGGTGTCAGGGCTTCAGCGAACCTGATGCAGGAAGTGATCTCGCGTCCCTGAAGCTGTCGGCGGTGCGGCAGCCGGACGGGACCTTCCTGGCGAACGGCCAGAAGATCTGGACTTCCTACGCCGGCTTCGCGAACTGGTGCTTCCTGACCGCGCGCACCAGCACCGGTACGCGCAAGCAGCAGGGCATTACCGTCTTCCTCGTGCCGATGGATCGCGCCGGGATCAGCGTGCGACCGATCGACTCGATCATGGGCCCGAACCACCTCAACGAGGTCTTCTTCGACGACGTCATCCTCGAGCCGGAGGAGATCCTCGGCGAGCTCGACATGGGTTGGGCGGTGGTCGAGCTGGTGCTCAAGCACGAGCGGGTTGGGATCGCCCGCTACGCCCGCAGTGACAAGATTCTCGGGGACCTCTGGAAGGTCGTTCAGGCGGCCGACGGCGCCGGCTCCGAGGAGCAGCGCGCAGGTGTCGCCCACGGGCTCGTGCAGGCGCGGATCGCGCGACTTCTGGCCTATCGAACGCTGGTCTCAAGCCAGAAGGACGGCAGCCCGCCGCAGCCGAGCGTCGCGCGGATCGTCTCGACGCTGCTAGACCTGCAGGTCTCCGAGCTGGCGATGGACAGCGTCGGCGCTGCGGCCCTTGATCCCGATCCCGAGTCATGGCACGGAGGCTGGGCCGAGGATGCGTGGCGGTATGCGCAGTCGGCGACCATCGCCTCCGGAACAACCGAGATTCAGCGCCTGCTCGCTTCGCGCGCGCTTGTCAACGGAGCCTGACGTGGAACGCCCGTGGCCAGATGAAGCGGTCGATTTCCAGGCGGCGGTTGAGGGCGCGCTGAGCCGGCTCGGCGGCGTCGAACTCACCCGCAGGGTTGAGGCGGAGCCGTCACTGCGCGACGGCGAGCTTCGTGACGCGCTTGCTGACCTTGGACTGCTCGACCTCGATGTACACGGCAGCCCGGTTGAAGCCGCCGCGGCAGCGCGGGCGATGCTCGCCGCCGGCGCCGTCGTCTGCCCCTGGCCACTGGTCCAGCACCTAGCCGTGCCCACCGCGCTTCGCGATCGCATCGATCGCGTGTATCTCGTCGATCGCGACGTGCGCCGCGCCGAACACCTCGACCTCGCGGGCCGTTCGGTCGCGCTTGACCTCGTCAGCGGCGAGGTCCGTGAGCTGACAGCGCTCGGCGGTCTGTCACACGCCCCGCTCGATCCCTTCGGGGTCACTTGCGAGCTTGGTGCGGTGGCCGCCGACGAGCTCAACGGCGCCTTGGGCGTACATGTCGTGCTTGCCGCCTTCTGGGTGCTCGGCGCGCTCGGCCGGGCGCGAGACCTGGCGGTCGCCTACGCCAAGGAGCGGCGTCAGTTTGGCACCCGGATCGCCGACTTCGGCGGGATCCAGTGGCACCTTTCCGACCTCGCGGTCGCACATGATGGCCTCTGGGAACTCGCCAGCTTCAGCCTTGGGCGGATGATCGACGACCGCCTGCTGGCGGCCGACGTGCTGGCGCTGCAGCTGACGACCGCCGAGTCGGCCCAGGCGGTGATGCGTCATGCGCACCAGGTGCTTGGCGCGATCGGGCTCTGCGAGGAGCACGATGTCACGTTGATGGACCGCCACATCCAGCCGCAGGTGCGACGGCCCTGTGGGGCCAGTCGGATGCTCGGTCTGCTCGTTGAGGAGATCAGACGCTCGGGCTTCGACAGCCTTTACCCGGTCGCTGCCACGGCGACCGTCTGATCACCCCGGCCCTACGAGCGTCTGCACAGGCACCGGGATCCATGCCGTTCACCTTTGACAACGACCAACGCGACTTCATCGAGACGGTCACCGATTTCCTGCGGGAGCACGGGCGCAAAAGGCCCGGCGATCAGCAGGCGAGCAGAGATCTCTGGGCGGAACTGCTTTCGCTCGACCTGCCGTCGCTGCTGATTCCGGAAGAGCTCGAAGGTCTCGGCCTTTCGACGATTGATCTCGTCGCGGTGCTCGAGGCCGCCGGCAGGTTCGCGCTGCCAGTGCCGCTCGCGATGACGATCGGCCCGTTTACCGCGGCCCTGATATCGGGCGACACCGGTGATGCGACAGTGCGCGAACTGATCGGCAAGGTGCTGACCGGGACTACCGGGACGCTCGCGCCAACCCAAAGCTCACCTAACTCGCCGCCGACGGCGAAAATCGACGGTGACCGTCTGACGGTTTCCCGCCTGGTCGTTCCGGAAGCCGACGCGGACCTAATCGCAGTGCCGGCGGTTAGCGTCGACACCGGTGAGCTGGTGCTCGTCGTCGGTTCGTCCCAGCAGCTTGGCGTCAGTGTCGCGCAGGCGATGGACGCGACCAGCCCCCTGGGCGTCCTTGAAGTGGTCGACCATGCGGTCACTGCACTAGCAGTCTTGAAATACGATGCCCACGCGGTGCTGCCGATTGCCTGGATCGCCGCTGCCGCCGAGTTGGTCGGGTTGGCGGCGGAGCTGCTCGACCGCTCCGTGGCCTACGCCAAGGACCGCGTCCAGTTCGGTCAGCCGATCGGTTCCTTCCAGGGCGTCAAGCACCGCCTCGTCGACGTGCACCTCGAGCTCGAGCGGGCGCGCTCACTGACGCTCTACGCTGCGCTCGCCGAGGTTGAGGGCCGGCCAGATCTGATCCGCGCCGCTCACCGCGCCAAGGCTGCGGCCTCCGAAGCCGCGTCCGCCGCCGCCCGCGCGGCCGTGCAGGTGCATGGCGGATCGGGCATCACCGCCGAGGAGGCGGTCTCGGGCTTGTATTTGCGCGCGCGACAGAAGAGCATGCTGCTCGGCGGCCACGACGAGCACTACGAAGCCGCCCGCCACGCCTGAGCTGATGACCGCGACTGAGAGCGCCACGACCGAGGGACCGCTGCGTGTCGAGCGCCACGGTCACGTGCTCGAGGTGACGCTGAACCGGCCCAAGCGCCGCAATGCGCTGGACGAGACGCTGATCGGCGAACTGCGGGACCTGTGGAGTGACCGCGCTCCGCTGAGCGGGGTCCGATGCGTTGTCCTGACCGGTGCGGCGCCCGGCTTCTGCGCCGGCGCCGACATGTCTCTGCTCTCGAGCGACCGCTCAGACGCTCCGCTCGATGTCCGTGAAGAGCTCAGGTTTCTGCCCGGTATGCAGGTCCAATGTCCGGTGATCGTCGCAGTCAACGGCGTCTGCGCCGGCGGCGGGCTGCACTTCGTCGCCGACGCAGACATCGTGATCGCCTCCAACGACGCGACTTTTCTTGATCCGCACGTCTCCGTCGGCCAGGTCACGGCGCTCGAGCCACTTGGGCTCTGGCTGAAGGCGTCGTCGGCCGCGGTGACGCGGATGGCGCTGATCGGCACCCCCGAGCGGCTCGACGCGCAGGCCGCCTTGACGGCCGGAATCGTCTCCGAAGTCGTGCCGGCATCCGAACTGCGTGACCGCGCGATGCAGCTGGCCGAGCTGATCGCACGCAACTCACCGGCCGCCGTCGCAGCTTCGCGTCGCGTGATCCGCGAGTTGGAAGAGAAGCTGGTGGCCGCCTCCTTCCAGGATGGCTGGGATGCGATCCGCGCCCACTGGTCGCATCCGGACTCCAAGGAGGGCCCAGAGGCGTTTGTTGAGAAGCGCGATCCCCGCTGGGAGCCGCGCTGATGGCACCCGGTCAGCAAATGCGCGAGCGCTGAGGCAGCTGGGGGCGGTGATCTGATTGGCAGACGTCAACGTCGAGTTCGACGGGTATGTCCAGATCATCCGAATCAACCGGCCGGCCTTGCGCAACGCGCTCAACGCCAGTGTCGCAAGGGGAGTAGCCGCGGCGATCGATGCGGCCGACGGGTCGCCGGAGATCCGCGTCTCGGTGATCACCGGTGACACCGAGGTGTTCTCCAGCGGGACCGACCTTAACGCTCTAGCTGAGGGTGAGACGGCACTGATAGACGGGCGCGGGCTCTGCGGGATCGGCTCTGCGCCGCCGTCAAAGCCGCTGATCGCAGCGGTCGAGGGCTGGGCGCTCGGCGCCGGCCTCGAACTGCTGCTCTGCTGCGACCTGATCGTCGCCGGCGCGACCGCGCAGTTCGGTCTGCCTGAGGTGCGTCGCGGAGTCGTCGCCGGGGGTGGCGGCGCGATCCTGCTGCCGCGCAAGATCCCGCCTGCGATCGCGCTGGAGATGTTGCTCACCGGCGAGCCGATCGACGCCGCCGAGGCGCTGCGCATCGG
>PLES01000073.1 GCA_003137075.1 Solirubrobacterales bacterium | reverse complement strand
GTCAAGCCGGTGGTCGTGCAGACCGTCGAGCAGCTCCTCGCGGCCGGTGCCCGCGTCGTGGTGATCGACGATGAGGGCACGCGCGAACGCAACCTGCGGGCGCTGCGGCGGATGGGCGTACCGGTGATCCCGCGCGGCTCGCGTACCGGCGACTCGCTGATAGAGGCGGGCATCGCCGGCGCCGAGTCGGTGATCTGCATCGAGTCGAGCGACCTGCGGACCCTGGAGACGGTGCTGCTCGTCCACGGTCTGCGACCGGACGTGAGGGTCGTGGCCGAGCTCGACAACCCCGCGATCGCGCGGGCCGTCGAAGAGAAAACCGGCGAAGCGACGGTGATCGACGTGGCGGCCATGTTCGCGCCCTCGGTGGTTGAGGCCTGCATCAAACGCCGCGCGCACGACATCAAGATCGGCTCGACCCACTTCGTCACGATCGAGGTCGTGGCGCCACGCGAGGAGACCCTGCGCGAGCTCTACGGCAGCCTTGTGCCGTTGGGCGTGGCCGGCCGCGGAGAGGACGGCACGGTCGTCTGCCCGGGACGTGATCACCGTGTCAGCGAGGGAGACCGCGTCACCCTGCTCGGCACGCGCGAGGAGATCGAAGCCCGCGGCTTCGGGGCGCGGCTGAGCGCCGGCGCCGAGTTTCAGCAGACCAGCGAGCGCCTGATCGGACGCGCCCGGCAGGTCCTGGCGCTGCTGATGACAGACGCTGACCGGGCGCTGCGGATCGCGCTTGGGCTCGGATTCCTGCTGCTGGTGATCTCCACGCTGGTCTTGCACTTCGGCTACCAACAGCCGGGTGGCCTGCCGGTCGTCAGTGCCATCTACTTCACGGTTGAGACGATCGCGACGGTCGGCTTTGGCGACTTCTCGTTCTCCCACCAGCCGCTGGCGATGGAGATCTTCGGCATCTGTCTGATCATCGCCGGGACCACACTCGTTACCACGATCTTCGCGCTGCTCACCAACACGCTGGTCTCGCGGCGGATCGCGCAGTCGCTCGGCCAGGCGGAGATTCCGGGGATGCGCGGCCACGTCGTGATGGTGGGGCTCGGGTCGGTTGGCATGGAGGTCCTGGAGGGCCTGGTCGCACGTGGACGCGAGGTCGTGGTGGTCGAGCGTGACGAGAGCAACCGCTACCTGAACCAGGTCCGGCAGCTGGGCGTGCCGCTGGTCTTGGGCGATTCGACGCTCGGGCAGACACTCGACTCGGTCAACCTCTCGAAGGCCACGTCGGTCGCGATCGTGACCTCGGACGACATGGCCAATATCGAGACCGGTCTCGCCGTGCGCGACCGGCTCGGGACACGCTGGGAGGAGGTGCCGGTGGTCCTGCGCGTGTTCGACCGCGAACTCGGCCGCCACCTCGAGGACAGCTTTGACTTCCGCCACGTCTGGTCGACCTCGGCGATCGCGGCGCCCTGGTTCGCGGGTGCCGCCCTCGGGATGGAAGTGCTGTTCAGCTTCTACGTCGGCAGCCACCCATTCCTGCTGGCGCGCCTGCCGATCACGCCCGGCGGGGGACTTGACGGCGTTGCGATGAGCGAGCTCGGGGCGAGCCTGCGGGTGATCGCGATCGGCCGTGACGCAGGCCCGGACACGCCCGGTTCGCTGGAACACCCGCCGCGCCGCGACAGCCGCCTGGCGGGCGGTGACGACGCCTACCTGGCCGGCCCCTACGAGGAACTCCTGAGCGTACTGCGGCGCGACCGCGGCGGTCCGACCGAGGCTGCCTCGGCCCAGAAGCAGTGACACGGCCAGCGGGCCGTGTCACGTTCATCTCACGCCGGCCACATAGGTTGCGCCGATGCGCTTCCGACCACTCATCACATGCCTGCTCACGCTGGCCACACTCGCCTTCACCGCCGCGGCGGCACAGGCATGTACCGAAACTTGGACCGGCAACGCCGGCGACGGATCCTGGAGTTCGGCGAACAACTGGTCTCCGGCCCAGGTCCCACAAACCACCGATTCCGTCTGCATCGGGGCTGGCGCCACTGTGACATTGCCCGCTCCGGGAGCGAACATCGCCTCGCTCACGCTCGGCGGGACGCTTGACGTCGCCGGACAGGACTACAGCTACGAGGGCGAGATCTACAACTCGACGACGCTCACACTGAACACCGCCAGCACGATAGGTGCCGGCGGGAAGCTGATCCTCGACGCCACCAGCGGCGGTTACGAACCCGTCGGTGCCGGCAATCAGGCGGGCGGCAGCGCGATCCTTGACACCGACACGCTTACCAACGCCGGCCAGATCGTCGCGCAAACAGAGGACCCAACCTGGCAGGAGTATTTCGAGGGCGAGCTGACCGACACGAGTTCAGCAAGCCTCGATCTCAACAGCGGCAAGCTGACGATGCCTTCGCCGAACGGCGGTGGTATCGCACCGTCGTATGCGTACTCGGTTACCAATGACGGTTCGGTGAACGTTGCGGCCAACACCACAATGGTGCTCGCGGCCGGCCTCGGTGACGCCGGAGACTTCACCAACAACGGCACCGTGGTCAACAACGGATCGATCACCGGCGTCAACCAGGGCGGGCAGATGACCTGGACCCAGAGCGGCGGCTCGGAGTCGGGCAACCCTGTGGTGCTGGAGGCCGGGGCTTGGCTGGTCGACTCGGTCGGTGCCGGCTCGTTCCTCTTCAACTACGAATCCGGAGCGCTCTCGGGCACGATCCCCGCGGGCCAGACGGTCACGGTTCAGGGAGAGGTCTTCAACAGCGGCGGTGAGAACTACAACTCAACCGGGCTCGCGCTCAACGCCAACAACGCCACAGCGCCGGTCACCAACAACGGCACGCTGATCCTCGACGCTCCGGGCAGCGGCTCGAGCAGTGGCGGCAACACGTACCTCACAAACGGCACGTTGGACAACAACGGCACGTTCGTGTCGCAGGTCGAGGACACAAGCTGGAGCAACATCCTGCAGGCGAGCATCGTCAACGGGGCCAGCGGCAACATCGACCTCAACAGCGGCACGATGACCTCCAACGGCGGGCTGACCACCAACGACGGGGTTGCGACAATCGCGCCCGGAGCCCTCTGGTCGCTCGACGAGGGCGGCACGCTCAGCAACGCCGGCACGCTCGTACCAGAAATAGCCAGTGCAACCAGCTACGGCTCGTTCCAGCTGACCAGCCCCTGCTGCAACGGGGCGGGCACGATCACGGCCGGCGGCACGATCGCGCCCAAACTGGTGAACGGCTTCACGCCAGCCGCAAAAGAGGAGTTCCCGATAGTCGCGCTCGACGGTGGCAGCTTCACCGGCAGCTTCGCGACCGTGGGCTCCGGCTTCGAAGCCGACTACACCAAGGAGACCGCATCGCCTGCATTCGTGGGCTTGATCTACGGCCAGGCCGCGGCGGCGGCGCCAGCGGCACTTTCCGTCGGCAAGGTCAGCGGATCCGGCGGCAAGCTGAGTCTCAAACTCACGTGCGGCAAATCCGGCGCCTGCGCAAACGTGCGGATCGTCGGCACGGTGAAGGAGCACCTCAAGGGCCACAAGTTGAAGGCCGTCACGGCCAGCGCGCACGCGGCCAAAAAGCTCGTCACGAAGGTGGTTGTCGTCGCGAGTGCAAGCAAGACGCTTACCGCGGGCGCGAGCAAGACCGTCTCAATCAGCCTCAACGCGACCGGGCGCAAACTACTGGCCCGGTTCCACAAGCTGACGGTCGATGTGACGGTGCAGATCGGCGGTAAGACGGTGAAATCAGAGACAGTCGTGGTGAGGGCTGCAAAGCACAAGAAGGCGTAGGTAAGGGCCCTAGTGGATCAAGAGTCGGGCAGCGGCCGCCAGCGAGCGGTCGCTGCCCTTTTCCAAAGCATTTCTGTCGGTGTCACGTTCATCTCACGCCTCGCAAATAGCGTGCCGGGTATGAATAGAACGCGACGGCTGCTCAGCTCCCTTTTGACGCTTCCTCTGCTGGTCGTATTGCTGGGCACGGCCCTCTTCACTGGAACGGCACTTGCAACCGCGACGCCGACCTGGAGCTCAATCTCGGACCTGCCCTCATACGTACCGAACATGAACGGAGCCTCCGTCGCCTCCGGCCCCAGCGGCTCGACGCTGGTGCTCGCCGGCATCACTCCGCTGAGCTTTGAAACGTATGGAAACGTTGGTGTCTGGCCGGTCACCGCCGGCAGCGCCTTGCCCTTGCAGAGCGATATCTACGGTGAGTTCGACTCCACCAAGGCCGAGTTCCTGCCCAATGGAGACTCGATCCTCTCGGCTTACGACCCCGAGGACTACTACACGACACTTGCGTACCGCTTCGCCAACGGGACCTACGGCGGTGAGATCAGCGTCTACGGCCTTTCTAGCTACGCGGCGAACGACGATGAGCTGCTGGTCACGAGCGCCGGCGCCGGCGCGAGCGTGACCTCCTACTCGATCGGCACCGGCGGCAGCCTGACCGCGAACGGCTCACCAGTGCAGATCTTCACCGACGGCACCCTGTTCGGCGAGACCTGGACTGCGATAGATCCGAGCGGCAGCGCTGAAGTCATGATCAACGCGACTGACGAGCAGGCGGGCACCCCTGACTACGGCGACGGCTACATGGCCGAGGTCTCGCGCTCGGCATCAGGCGTCTGGGCCTCGCCGGAGCAGGTCCCCGGCACGGCGCAGGCCGACACCAACTCGCTGCAGGTGGCCGTGGCGCCCACCGGCAGGATGCTCGCCACCTGGCCGGTCGACATAGAGGTCAACTCGCAGTTCTACACGATCGGTGTGGACGCTTCTATCCGGGAGCCGGGCGGCAACTTCGGCACCCCGGTGCAGCTGCTCGACCAGAGCAGCGTCCCGGTCGGCGGCATCGCGGAGGCGCTCGACCCGAAGATCGCCGCGGGACCGGACGGCACGCTCGCAACGACCGTCACCTCTGACACCTGCGCGAACCAGCAGCTCACCTCAGACCAGAGCTCCTCCACGACCGTCTGGATTGCTCCGCCCGGTGGCCAGCTCACCCCCTATTCCGTGCCCGGCACAACCCTGACCAGCAGCTTCAGCACCACGGTGACGGCACTCGCTGCCGGCGGTGGGAGGGCGATCATCGGGCTCGACACAACCGATGTGATCAATCCAACGAACATCGGTGGCGGCTCCGCCTGGAACGAAGCCTCCTGTGGCGAACAGGAGGGCTACCCCACGCAGACGACGCTGACCGACAGCGCCGTGATCCTCGGACCCAACGTCCAAGTCACCTCTCCGGCGTGGGGAACCGGCGGCCAGACCGGCACCGGCCCAGTCACCGAGGTGGGCGTCGACGGAGCCGCGCTGGACGCCGCCGGTAACGCCACCGTGATCGGCGATCTCAACACCTCGGATCCGTCCGAGTACGCAACCTACGGCAGCGTGGGCGGCGCCTTGACACCGCCCGCTTCGGGAACAGGTTCCGGCTCCGGCGGTACCGGTTCCGGCGGCTCCGGTTCTGGCGCTGGCTCAACCGGCGGCAGCGGTGGCAGCGCTGCCACGGGCACGGCAACCCCAGCCGCCGCGGGCTCGACGACCACCGCTACCCAACTCACCGCCCCCAAGCAGAAGCCGGCGACGATCACGCTGGTCACCCCTACGATCATTGGCCAGAACGGCGGCGAGACGATCGGGTTCGGTAACACCTCCTCGGCGAACGAGCACCTCGGCATCGCGCTGCTGGCGGTGGAGAGCGGTCTTACAAAGTCACTTGCCGTGCATGGCCGGGCCGTGACACGGCTGGTCCGGATCGCCTCGGGCAGCCTCACGCTGAAGCCACATCACTCCGGCAAGCTGACACTGCATCTCTCACGTGCGGCGCGCAAGGCGCTTGCGAAGAGCGGGCACCTGACGGTGGCCTTGGTGATCACCACCAAGGCCACCGGGCACGCGACGACGGTCGTCACACGGCACCTCACGCTCCGGCTGCGCCGGGCGTGAGGTGGACGACCGGTCGCTACTTACTGCCAGTACTTCTCAACCGTCTCAGCTGAGCGCTCCGACGCGAGGTCCGGATTCTGGTCGGCTTCGCGCAGCGCGCGACGCTGACGCAGCAGGTCCCAGAGGCGCTCCAGGTCAATTCGGATTTCCTCAAGTCGCGCCACGTCGCGTTCGAGTGTGGGATCGGCGCTGCCCTCGCGCTCGTGGAGGCTTTCCCGCTCAGTTTCGAGCAGGTCGATCTGGATCTCAATCTGGTCATCAGTTGGCATGGCGGGAGACTCGCACATCAGGGCCATCGGCGCATCTCTCGCGGCAGCCGCAGAGCAGCTGCGACGTCACAATTCCCTGTCTTGAAGGCTCACTATCGTCAGTGGTGACCGCAGGTTCACGTGCAAAACACCGGAAGGGGGTTCTAAGGCCGATGGAAGACCCGATGTCAGTTGGACACAACACACAGATTCCACTGTCGGAGATCCTGATCCGAGCGTCGCGCTCGTCCGGTCCCGGTGGACAGCACGCGAACGTGACGGCCTCCCGGATCGAGGCCGTGTTTGACGTGGCCGCGTCTGCGGCGCTGACCGATCGGCAGAAGCAGCGGGTGATCGATCAATGCGGCCCACGGGTTGTCGCGATCGCTCAAGACGCACGCAGCCAGAGCCAGAACCGTGAGCTCGCGCTGACACGGCTGCGCGGCCGCCTCGAGTCGGCCCTGCACGTCGCCCGGCCACGCACGCCGACACGTCCGAGCAGGGCCTCGGAACTTCGCCGGGCCGAAGCCAAGCGCAGTCAGTCAGAGCGCAAGCGCCAGCGCCAGAGCCCTGGCGCCGACGAAAGCTGAACGGCCGCTCCCGCGGCGAGCGTCAGCAGGCGGACGAGGCTGACCCAGCCGGCCGAGTAACGCGGTTCGGCACAATCAGTCTGTGGCCGGCTACTTCAACGACGAATCGATGATCCGCCGGGTTCACCGCGAGCATGTGGTTGCGCTCGGTGGTGCCCGGGCGCTCTTGATGCAGGCGGCCCACCCGGTTGCCTTCACAGGCTTCTTCATGTCGTCCGGCGCGCTCGGCGATCCATACCCTCGACTGCAGCGAACCGCGCGGGTGTTGGACACGATTCTTTTTGGCGACCGTGACGACGCGGACAAGGTGACTGCCACCGTCCGTCGCGTTCACAGCCAGACCCGCGGCACCCTGCCCCGCGCGGTTGGAAGCTTTCCGGCCGGAACACCGTGGGCTGCTGACGATCCGGAACTGCTGCTCTGGATCCTCGCCACGTTGGCTGACTCCGGGGCGATGGTTTACGCGAGGTACGTCGGCGCCCTCACGAAACGCGAGCGCGACGCGTACTGGCAGGACTGGCGAGTGGTTGGAGAGCTGTTCGGACTCGGCGCCACCGACATGCCCAGCGACAGCTCGCGGCTGCGCGAGTACATGCGCGAGATGCTCTGCGGCGACACTCTTTACGTTTCCAAGGAAGCGCGAGAACTCGGGGTCGATATCGTCCTGCACCCGCCGGTGCCACTGGCCGCACGGCCCCTGCTCGAGCTCGCTAACTTCATAATCGTCGGCCTGCTGCCGGGCAAGATCCGCAGGCAATATGGGCTCTGGTGGGACCCGATTCGCAGTGTCATGCTGGATGCAGGAGCGAGGTCAACCAAGCATCTGCTGGTACCGATCCTGCCCGGCAGGCTCCGTTTCCGTCCCAGCTCACCGCTCACTGCCAACGCCACGGGCCGCCCGGGCGTACGCGCGGCGCCCGCCTAGCCGCTACTCGACGGTCTCCGGCTCCGTCAGCGTGTAGGTGTCGAAGTAGTCGGCGAGGCTGTCGAGCACGCGGGCGGCGGCGATCAACTCTGAGTCCGAGAACTGCGCGATCGCCTCCCGCCAGCGCGGCTCCATCATCGCCTTGCGCTTGGCTACGACCGCGGCGCCGTGATCGGTCAGAGCTGACAACACCACCCGGCGGTCCTCATCCGAGCGTGTGCGCGTGACCAGGCCGGCGCTCTCCAAGTGCTCGAGCATCTGGGTGACGGTCGCCGGGGTCAGGTCGGCATGCTCGGCCAACTCGCGCGCCGAGCACTCGCGCAAACCGGCCAGCCCGAACAGCAGTCCGTACTGGGCGTAGCTGATCTCGCCCGGCCGCGTGGTCTCGCGGCCACGCAGCTTGCGCACAGCCACCATCGCCCGCTTGAAGGCGAGACCGAGCTGACCTGCCGGCGTCGAGGGGTCATGGATCGCGCTCTGCTCTGCTGCCAGTGGTCTGGCCGGACCACTGGCAGCGTCGGGCGCCGGCGTCGGGACCTGAGTCCCCGGACGGACCTCGGTGGAGCTCAAGCGAGCACCTCCGCGATCGCACCCGAGTCAACCGCCACCAGGTCCGGATCGCCTAGGCCCGCCAGCTTCGCAGCCTTACGCGAGTTGCTCTCGGCGCGCATCAGCACCACGCAGGGAATGATCGCAAGCGCCGCAAGCCCGACTGACCACCAGAAGGCGGTGCCGAAAGCTTGAGCGGCCTGCGTCGGGTTGTGCGCGTGACGCTCAGCGTTTGCCAGCACGACCGCCAGCACCGTGGTCCCGATCGAGCCACCGATGCGGTTCAGCACGTTCAGCTGCGGCGTTGCGTGACTGATCTCGCTGCGCTCAAGCGCGGAGAACGCGGCGGTCATCGCCGGCATGAAGCTCGCGCCCATCGCCATACCGCGCAGCAGCATCGCGAAGCAGAGTTCAAGCACCGCGGTGTGAGCGCCGATCAGCGCGAACGGGACCGTCATGATCGCGGTCGCGACGACCCCGACGAAGGCCACCGGGCCGCCACCGTAGCGCTCGGTCAGCCTCGATGCGAGCGGCATCGTGATCGCCATACCAACGCCCTGCGGGCCGGTAAGCAGGCCGGTCGTGAGCACGTCATAACCGCGCAGCTCCTGCCAGTACAGCGGCATCAGGATCATCGCTCCGAAGACCGCGGCGCCGAGCGCGAACATCACGATCGAGGCGGCCGTGAAGTGCCAGCGGCGGTAGAGACGCAGGTCCAGCAGCGGATGCTTGACGCGCAGCGCGTGGAACGCGAAGCTGACAATCAGAGCCAGCCCGACGACAACCGGGACCAGGACGTGGACGTTGGTGAACGAGTTGTAGGTGCCGGCCTCCGCTAAGCCGTAGGTGACGCCCACGAGGCCCGTGGACATCAGTGCCAACCCGGTGAAGTCGAGCGTGTCCGTGTGCTGACCGGTCTTGCCCGGCAGGATCCGGACTGCGAGCGGCACGGCGATCGCGCCGACCACCAGGTTCACGTAGAAGATCCAATGCCAGTTGAGGGCCTGAATGATCGTGCCGCCGAGCAACGGGCCNNAGCACGCGGAAGAGGATCAGCTCGGTGTCCGAGGTCGCAAGCCCGCAGAGCAGCGAGCCGAACGTGAACAGGATCAGCGAGAGGATGAAGACTCGTTTGGCGCCGAAGCGGCGCGACGCCCACCCCGTCACCGGGATCACCGCGGCGAGCGAAAGCATGTAGCCGGTGATCACCCACTGGATGTTGGTCAGGCTCGAGTGAAGGTCTTTGCCGAGCGTGTCAAGCGCGACGTTGACGATGGTCGTGTCGAGGATCGACATGACGGCGCCGAGCATGGCGACGCCGGAGATGATCCACACCTGGCGTGGGATCCGGTCGGGATCGACCGCGGAGGTATCTGAAGAGAGAGACATAAAGCGATGGTACCAAATGATTAGGTACCGTTGCTTAGGTACCGCAGCTTTTCGGGAGGCCGCCTCGCGAACGTTCTAGACGCGCGCCGCCTTGAAGCCCGCGGTCATCAGAACCGTTTCGTCTTCGCAGATCAGCGCGGCGTCGTAGCCGTTCAGGCCGGCGCACCATTTGGCGGCCCGCTGCGCCCCCATCGCGAAGGCGGCCGTCGCGTAGGCGTCGGCCGTGGCGATGTCCTCGCCGGTGATCGTCACCGACAGCAGTCCCGTTGGTCCCCGCTCGTCGAAGGGATCGGCGATGTGCCGGCCACGTGCCTGCGTGCCCGAGGTCGCAACGGCGCCGTCGCGCAGGGCGAGCGTCAGCGCGACCTCGTTTGAAAGGCGCGGATGCTGGATGCCGACGCGCCAGGCCCCGGCGCCGTCAGGATGGCCGGCCGCGTAGATGTCGCCGCTGGCGTTGACCATGAAGTTGACCGCGCCCGCGTCGCGCAGCATGCGTACCACGCGGTCGACGGCCCAGCCTTTGACGAACCCGGAGGGCTCGATCGACCGAGCTCCGCCGCGGCCCGCCGCGGGCGCCGAACCGCCGCGGCGATAGGGCGCCTCGATGTCGAAGTAGCCGTCGGTCTCCTGATGCAGCTCGGCACAGCGCTCGAGCACTGCGCTGACGTCCGGGTGCAGCTCGCCGGCCGTCAGCTCGCCGCGGTTGAGGCGGCTGATCTGACTGTCGCCGCGGTAGGTCGAGAAGCTCGCGTCGACCCAGTGCAACCAGTCCACCGCGGCACTGAGTGCCGCTACCTCCAGCTCCGAATCGCAGATATCGAACATCACCGGCATACCCATCACGTGTTCGACGTGGCGCAGACCGTCGCGGGTGCTCGGCAGAAAGCCGCTCGGCGCTCGGGAGAGCGGGGTCTGCGAGGAGGTCGGACCGGCGCCCGGGAACCGCGTCATTTCTTCAGCAGATCCGCGTGGCCGAGTGCCGAGTACAACGACTGACGGAATGCGGCGCTGGTGAACGAAGCGCTGGAAACCGTATGAACGTCCCAGCCCTGAAGCTTGAGAGCTTCCTGGTAGAGCTGAGGCAGCGCCTCGGAGTCGATCTGCGAGGAGCGCGGGTCGTTGGGGGTGTAGCTCGTGGAGATCGTTTTGATCTTCTTGTTGGCAACCGTGATCGACACGCTCAGTGAGCCGTACTTGTAGGTCTCTTTCGCGCCGGTGTACTTCGTCGTTTTGTTAGCGGCCGCGGCCGTTGCGGGCACCGCGCCGGCCGCAGCGGCCGCGCCCAGCGCGACGACCGCCAGTGGGAGGGATTTGTTCATGTGCTGCTCCTTGTCGTGAGTAAATCTCGGTAAGCCGCTCAACCCGCCAAGGCAAAGCGCTCGGAGTGAACCTGCCGGCTGGGCACGCCTGCCGCCCGCAGGCTCTCGCGCGTGTGGTCCATCATCCGCGGCGGGCCGCAGAGGAAGACATCGCTGGCGGAGATCTCCGGCACCAGCTCGCGCAGGTGCTGGGGCGAGAGCAGCGCAGCGGCCGCGGGGTCTTGGTGATCGCCGATCAGGTGGTGCAGTGCCACGCCGCGTTGCGCCGACAGCTGCTCGAGTTCCTCGCGCAGCACGCAATCGGCGTCGGTCAGCACCCGGTGGATGAAGGTGATCGTGCCGGGCGGGCCGGAGAGCTGCTCGAGCATCGCGCGCAGCGGCGTCACTCCGATCCCGCCGGCGATCAGGGTCACCCGCTCCCGCTTGCGCCTTGAGGCGACGAAGCGGCCAAACGGTCCTTCGGTGATGACGCGAGTTCCGGGACGGAGCTCTGCGAGCTCACGCGTGAAGCCACCAACGGCCTTCACCGTGATCCGCAGCGATTGACCGTTGGGCGCGGCCGACAGTGAGAACGGGTGTGACTGCCACCAGAGCTTGCGGGTCAGAAAGCGCCACAACATGAACTGCCCGGCCTCTTGATGCATGCGGGCGAGCGCGCGTCCCTCGATCACAACTGAGACCGTGTCATGCGTCTCACGCCTGACCTCGACAACCCGCAGACGGTGACGGAAGGCGGCGACCACGGGGCGCAGCAAGCGGTAGACGATCACCAGCGCCAGCGTCACCACATACATCGCGATCCACCAGTCGCTCTGGCTGGTTGAGCTCAGAAACTCGTTGCCGTTGGGGATCTGGTGCAGGTAGGCGAGAAAGATCGCGGCGTACAGCGTCACATGCATCCCGTACCAGGCCTCGTACGGAAGCCGGCGCCTGACTATGACGATCGAGCTGAGCACGATCGCGATCATCATCGCGGTCCCGACCGTGGCCGTGATCATGCCCGAGTAGGTGGAGAGGAACAGTGAGAACTGATGCCACACCGAGATGTGAACGCCGCCGGCGTAGCCGATCGTGATAAGTACGACGTGCGCGACCACCAGGTAGATCACGAGCTTGCCGTTGCGGCGGTGCCACACCGTCAAACGGTCAAAGCCGATCTGGCGTTCAAGCGGCGGCAGCCGCGCCAGCAGCAGCACCTGTAGCAACGCCAGGTACGCGCCCAGCAGACCGGTCACCCGGCCGGCGCTGGTCCACAGATCGGACGCGTTGTGCAGCTGCGTGATGCCGCCGTCGCGCAGCCACAGCCAGATCATGATCGCGCCGTTGACCGTGACGGCAGTCCAGAAGATGAACACGAACCACTCCGACGGGGAGCGTCGGCGCGCCACCAAGCTAGGCGCCTGCGTCAGGCCCGCCCCCGTCACCATCGGCAATCAGTTCCTTCCTTCGCGCGTGTGCTCGGATGCAGCNNAGAGAGAACTCCGCGGAGCGGCGTCAGCCGACCTTGAGGGGTATCACTGAGTACGGATCGAGTCGATAAGCCAGCGAGACCCGATGGAAGCCGTCGGCGATGTCAGCGCCCTTTTTTCCGCTCAGGACCAGGACCGGGCTGAGCGGCTCGCCGGTGATCGCTTTGATCAGGTCCTTCATGACGCCAGGGTCGTCGAGCGGTGCTGCCGTCAACCCCGCGGCCCGCAGGATGTCGTTGGCACGGCGCGTGGTGAGCTGAGCTTTCCGAAGCCGCTGCAGGGATTTGGCCACACCGTTCGCACTCAGCTTGAGTGAGAGATAGGCCTCGGCCGCGCTGTAATCGTGCTCGGCTACGGCCTCGGCCCATTTGACCTGGACCGCAGGCTGAGTCGGGCCTGTGCGCTCGCTCGTCATGGCCGGATCATCGCAGACGGGTCCGCGTCGGCTTTGAAGTCGAGCGCACCCGCGGCTGCGTGACGCGCGGCCTCGTCGCCGCCACGGCCGCGCAGGATCAGGGCGGCGCCGACAGCCAGCGCGGCGCCGACCAGCGGCCCGACGACGTACACCCAGAACGTGGTCCAATCGCCCGATACCAGCGCCGGCGCGAATGAACGCGCCGGGTTCATCGAAGTGCCACTGACAGGCGCTGCCCACAGGCCGGCCAGCGCGATGTATCCGCCGACGCCCAGCGCTCCGATCGTGCCGACGTTCTGTGCCGACGATGCCGTGCCGAGAATCACGCTGACCAGCGTGCCGGTAAGTGCGATCTCCATCAGCAGCGCCTGCCACGCCTTGTAGCCCGGACCAGGCAGGGTCGCGCCGAGATGCTCGACGTTTCCGAACAACGCCAGCAGGAACAAGCAGGCCAACGTCGCTCCGATCAGCTGGACGACGATATAGCCGGGCACGCGCTTCCACGGAAAGTCGCCACGCAAGGCGAAGGCGATCGAGACGACCGGATTGAGGTGCGCCCCCGAGACGGCCCCCATGAACAAGATGATCGCCATCACCATCAGGCCCGGCGCGACCACAGCGGCCGGCAGGCTGATCCGGCCCTCGGCGTGCATGATGCCGCCGCCGGCGGCGACAAGCACCAGCATGAAAGTCCCCAGCAGCTCCGAGAACAACCTGCGGTACTCGAGGCTCGGATCTTCGAACTCACGCCGTGATCCAAACGTGAGCAGCCAGCGGCGTTGTTCACGCTGAGGGTCGTGCACCGCAAGGATCGTCTGCTCGTGGTCGAATCCGGTGCTCACAGCCCGAGTCTCCCACGTATCGGCAGCAACCCGTGTCCGTTAATGCGGGCGGAGGGACTTGAACCCCCACGAGCAAGCTCACTGGCACCTAAAGCCAGCGCGTCTACCAATTTCGCCACGCCCGCATAGGCACGGATCGGGCTTCCCAGCCCGGGCAGATTGTATGGTCCTCCGTGTGAGTGTGGCCCGCCACGTGAAACCCGGGTATGTCGTCACCTATCCCAACCGCGATAAGGCGGGGAGTCGGCGCACGAAGCTGCTCGTGGTCGCGGTCCTGGTGCTCTCGACGCTTCTGATGCTGCTGGCCACGCTCGGCGGCTGGAGCAAGCTCGACGGACTGATCCCGCTGAACATCGCCTGGTGCCTTGTCTACCTCGTGATCGCCCGCTACGTATTGCACTGGGCGCGAGGCCTGCTGCCGATCGCAGCAGCGCTTGCGGCGCTGATGCTCACCTTCGCGCTGATCGCGGCGAGTTCACTGGATGGCATCACCTGGAGCGACCGTGGTCGTGCCGGTTACGGGCCTGTTCACGACGTATTCGGCAGCGCTGGCCTCAGCTCCGGCACGATGAGTGCGCTCACGATCGCGATTGCCGTCAGTCAGCTGCTGCTGATCGTGATCGCCATGCGCGGCTTCAGCCAGGCCTGGAACATCGAGTACGAAATGCCGCTGGAGCAGCTGGTGCGCTGAGCGCCGCAACCGTCGGGTCAGCCCGCGAGAAACTCCAACACCGCCGAGGTGAACGCCTGCGGCGACTCAACCTCGGGGAAGTGCCCGACGCCGGCGAGCTCTCGAAAGCTTGCGTTCGGCAGCGAGTCGGCGATGCGCCGCATCTCCACTGACGGCACGACAACATCGAACTCCGTGCCGATCACCAGTGCGGCCGCCATCGCTTGCTCGGCACCATCCAGCAGGTCAAGTCCCGCCTCAAACTCCTCGTACATCACGTCAACCGAGTCGTAGTTCATCGGCGCGGCGCAGAGACGGTCGAGGTAAGCCGACTCGACCGGTCCCTGGTTGGCTGTGTAGCGAGCCATGAAGCGGCGTAGAAGGCGCGCCTTCTCAGCGTTGTCGGCGGTCTGCGCGATCAGCGGGTATGACTCCTCGGCCGCCAGCAGCCGCTGCTCTCCATCCGCAAAGTTCGCGATGAAGCGCTGCTGCACCTCATCGGCGGCATCCGCGTAGCCGTCGTCAATGCTTGATGGCGAGTTGGTGATCACGAATCGCGCCACCCGCTGCGGGTACGCAGTGGCGTAGGCAAGCGCCACACAGCCACCGTGGCTGTTTCCGTAAAGAGTCAGTTGTTCAAGGGCGAGGTGGACTCGCAGAGTCTCAACGTCGTCGACGTAGTCAGCTATCCGGTACGCGCCAGCGGTGTCCGGCCAGCTCGAGTCGCCGGTGCCGCGGGGCGCGAAGATCAGCAACTCGTGACCGGGGATATCGATCGCAGAGAAGTACGCTGTCGGATCCATCCCCGGACCACCCGGGATGCAGACCATCAACGGCCCGGAGCCGCGCCTGGTGTACGAGAGTGTCCGACCCGAGCCAGCGTCGAAGACAACCTCCACGGGTGTCAGACGCCAGCCGGCAGCGTGGGCTTGGCGACCGCCCGACCAAACGTCGTCAGCGGGATGTATTCCTCGTCGCTCACGGGCATATACCGGAGCGTATAGGAAGTGATCTGGGCTCGCGATGGCTCGCCAGGGGCTTGGTTTTTCTCCTGCAGATTCGCTAGTTCGCAGCAAATGGTTTACGCTGGTAACCATTGAATCGGTCATTTGACCGTCTTTCAGCTATAAGCAGTTGGCGTCCAGTCATTTGGGTTGGTCGTTCAAACGCAGAGTTGACTCCCGTGCGTCCGATCGGATCGGCGCTCCCTTCGAGGCTCGGCCTAGGCAAGGGAGCACCATGGCGGCTGGCACCACAGGCTCAGTGAGACGGAACGCAGCCCGTTGGCTGCCGGTGATCACCAGGAGAGAGACGTCGGGACCGGCGGGCGCTCATCCCGAGCGGCACCTCGCTGACGAACTTGACGAGGCGGTCCTGCTCGGTGTGCTCTCGCAGGTGAGCAGCGGCGACTTCAGCGTCCGTATGCCGCTCGACTGGACTGGGGTTTCGGGCAAGATCGCGGACCGGCTCAACGATGTGATCGCCGCAAACCAGACCTTGAGCGACGAGCTCGCCAGGGTCAGCCGTGTGGTCGGCAAGGAGGGCAAGCTATC
>PLES01000139.1 GCA_003137075.1 Solirubrobacterales bacterium | reverse complement strand
CGGCGACGCTGGCACCGGATGCATGCGCGATCCCCACGATCACCAGACGGGTGACGATCAGTCCGCCCCACAGCCAGAGTCCCCGCATTGGCAGCTGAGCCCAGAGCGAGCCGTCGCGGCGCTCAAGGCGGGTCATCGCACCGAGGCCGAGGCCGACTGCTATTGCTATCACCGCGCCGATCACGAGCAGGGCGATGTCGGTCGCACCTGGGTGGACCTTGCTGCTGCTGATATCGGCGATCCCGATCACCGTCAGGACCGCCGGCAGGACCACCACGCGCTTGCCTCGAAGGGCGCTTCCGGCGACTTGCTGACCGATCACATAGACGATGAGTCCAACTGCGACAACGACTGTTAGGAGCGACATTTCGTACCTCGGTTTCGGGGGTGAATCGACACTCCTGAAGCTATGGATCATCGGGCCGCGACACATCGGCCCACGGCTTGATCCTGGGGGTTGATCTTGGGTGGAGATCCGGGTGGAGGCGGGTTGAGAGCGGACTAACAGATCAACCTGCACACCAGCCCCCACGGCGATGACAGCGCTACCGCGGCGCTTCAGCATTGGTGGCCTGTCCACGCCCCAGCCGAAAGCCCGACTCACATGCACCCCAGCTCACTGCAGACCTTCTACTCCACCGCCGCCGAGGTCTCGGGCGCGCTCGGGATGCTCTTCGTCCTGGCCTCGGTGCTCTCGCTGGCGCGCAGCGGCAGGCGCAACGGGCATGACGTGGTGATCCTCGGGTTGCTGTCGCTGACCTTCGTCTCGGAGTTGATCACCGGGCTGCTCAGCGCGGCCGATCCGGCGGGCCAGAGCGCGCAGCACACGGTCGCGATCATCATCCTGGTCTGCTTCCTGACCGGGATCGCGCGCTCGTGGGAGCTGATCGGCGGCCGACGGATCACGCTGGTCGGTGAAGTCCGCGGCCTATTGCGGCAGCGACGGCATCGGATCAGGCATCTGCAGCCGACTCAGACGGCGGCTGAAAGCTGCGGACCTGCTCAGGCCGCTGGCTCGAGCACAAACACCGGGATCAGCCGCTCGGTGCGCTTCTGGTAGTCGGCGTAAGGCGGGAAGGCCGCAACTGCCCGCTCCCACCAGCTCGCGCGTTCGTCGCCTTCGAGCTCACGGCTGACGTAGTCTCCGCGGGCCGGTCCGTCCCAGACCTCAACCTTCGGATCCGCGCGCAGGTTGGCGACCCAGGCCGGGTTCTCCGGCGCGCCACCCTTCGAGCCGACCGCCAGGTAGCTGCCTTCTTGCTCGACCCGCATCAGCGGCGTGCGGCGCAACTGGCCGCTGCGAACCCCGCGGTTGACGACGATCACGCAAGGCAGTCCGGTGTCACGCAGCGTCGTGCCTTCGGTACCCCCGGAACGCTCCCAGGTCTCGATCTGCTGGCGCACCCAATCCCGCGGGTCGAGCTCAGCGAATTCACCTTCCAAGGGCATGCCCAGAAGCGTACCGATCCGGACCACCGCGCTCGCACTGCGGGCTCTGCGATAGTCCGCGATCGATGGCCGAAGAGCACGTGCACGCAGCCGCCGCCTACGCGGCGTTGGCCGAAACCTACGCCGCCGATCACGAAGACCAGACGCCCTGGAACTCACTCTATGAGCGCCCGGCGATCATCTCGATGCTGCCTGACCTCAAAGGCAAGCGGCTGCTCGACGTCGGCTGCGGCAGCGCTCCGATCTCGGCCTGGGCAGCGAGCCAGGGCGCCGAGGTCGTCGGCTTTGATCTGACCGAGAACATGGTGGCTCTCGCGCAGGGGCGCCAGATCCCGAAAGCCTCGTTCCGCGTGGCCGACCTCTCCGAACCGCTTCATTTCCTCGAGGATCACGCGTTTGACGTCGCTGTCGGATCACTGGTCATGCATTACCTGCGCGATTGGGTGGCGCCGTTGCGGGAGTTGCGCCGTGTGCTGCGACCCGACGGGCTGCTGCTGCTCTCGACCCACCACCCCAGCTGGGACATCGAGCGCTCGGCGACCGGCAACTACTTCGCCACCGAGCTGGTCGACGACCGCTGGACCCGGGCCGGCAAGGAGTACGAGGTGCGCTACTGGAGACGGCCGCTGAGGGACATGTTCGCCGCGTTTGACACCGCCGGTTTCAGCGTGCTCGCCTTCAGCGAGCCCCAGCCGGTGCCAGAGTGCCGCGAACGCTTTCCGCAGGAGTGGGAGCTCCTGAGCACGCGCCCCGTCTTCGTGATCTTCAAGCTGGCACCCGCTACGTAAGCCGTTCGCCGCCGTCGACGTAGAGCGTGACGCCGGTCATGAAGCCGTTCGTCAGCGCAAGCATGGCGGCCTCGGCGATCTCCGCCGCGGTGCCGATCCGGCCCGCCGGATTGCGTTCGGTCATCTCGGCAAACAGCTTGTTCTTGCGCTCCTCACCGAGCCCATCCCAGGCACCGGTGTCAATCACCCCAGGGCACATTGCGTTGACGCGGATCGGGGCCAGCTCAATTGCCAATGAGCGGGTGAGCGTGTCGGCAGCGCCGTTTGTGATCGCGACCGCGAGCGTGCCCGCCTCGATCTTGAAGGCGGCGATCCCAGAGAAGATCAGGATCGATCCGCCAACGCGTTGATCGTCGCGTCATCCGTGAGATCGACGGTCTCGACCGTGACCCCGGGATCACCCTTGTAGGCCTCGGTCAGGGCCTCCGGGCTGCGGCCGGCGACGATCACCTGCGCGCCCTGCGCTCGGGCGGCCTGCGTGATCGCGAGCGCGATCCCACTGCCACGGCCGATTACAAGCACCGTCTTGTCCTTCAATGACGTGGCCATGCCATTCCTCTCCAGGTCGGTTTCTGTCCCAGCCGCGATCAGGCTGACAACTTAGACAGAGACGGTAAAGCGTTCATTTTCTGTCCATCTCTGCACGGTACGGTGAGCTGATGCCCGTGCTGCAAGCCGAGCGTCTGGTCAAGAGCGTCGGCGAGGGCCGCGCCGCACGCACCGTGCTCGATGACGTCAGCCTGGCGGTCGAAACCGACGAGGTGGTGGCGGTAATCGGCCGCTCCGGTACGGGTAAGTCGACGCTGTTGCACGTGCTCGGCGGTCTCGACGCGCCCGACAGCGGCCGCATCACGGTCGGCGGTGAGCGGCTTACAGGCCGCCGCGGCGGCGCGCTCGCGAGGATCCGGCTGCGCCACATCGGCTTCGTGTTCCAGCAGTTTCAGCTGATCGAGGAGCTCACCGGGCGAGAGAACGTACTGGTGCCAACGCGGCTCCCGGGTGCTCCGGGCGGCGGCGCCCGGCGCGCCGCCGAACTGATCGACGAGCTCGGTCTGCGCGACGTGGCCGACCACCGGCCCCATGAGCTTTCCGGAGGCGAGCAGCAGCGCTTCGCGATCGCCCGGGCACTCGTCAACGATCCACAGGTGATCCTCGCGGACGAGCCCACCGGCAGCCTCGACGCCGCCAACGCCGCCGTGGTGCTGGGGCTGCTGGCGAACCTGCCCGGGCGGGCCGTGGTGATCGTCACGCACGAGCCCGATACGGCNNCTCCGCTGATCTGTCGATGTGAACGTCGCTCTGGGACAGCTCCGCGGGGCGCTGATCGAGGCATGGCTCGCGCTGCGCACCCGCCGGCGCCGCGCTCTGATCGCGGCCACCGGTGTGGCGCTCTCTGCCGCGATGCTGTCGTGCGCGGTGGTGATCACGGACGGCCTCGGCGGCGGCTTTCCACGCGCGGTCAAGGCCGCCGACCTCGGCGATCTGATCGTCCGCTTCAAACCGCAGCCGGCGAGTCAGGTGGTCAGGCGTATCGCCGCGCTGCCCGACCTCTCCGGCTACGCGCTGCGCACCGAGGTCACCGACGCGACGTTCGCCTACCGCGGCCACAGCACAACCAGCGGCGTCGCCGAGGTTGTCGGCAGCGGTCGCCGGCAGGGCTACGCGATCGTGGCAGGCCACAACCTGCGCGGGAGCGGCCATGAGGTCCTGATCGAGCAGGGGCTCGCGACGGCCTGGCACATCAAGCTCGGCGACACCATCTACGTCCGCTATCTGGCGCCAGAACGCGTGGTCGGCTTTGCCGAGGGGCCTGACGACGTCGGCTACCCGCTGGCAGCACCGCGCATCTACCTCTCACGCGCCGCGATCGACGCGCAACTCGGCCGCCACAGCGATCCAGAGGTGAACTTCGCCGAGATCTGGCTGCGCAACCCACGCTACCTCAACGAGGTCCTGGTGCAGGCACGCGACGAGAGCTTCGGACTACAAGACCTGCAGTTCGCCACCCGCAGTGGCGTGCGGGTGTTGATCCACGAGGCCGCCGGGATCGTGATCGACCTGCTGGTGGCGCTCTCGGTGATCGCGCTCGCAACCGCTGCCGTGATGCTCGCTTCGTCTTCCAAGGCGGAAGTCCAACGCCGGCTGCGCGCGATCGGCATCCGCCGCGCGGTTGGCGCCAGCCGCAGCCATGTGACGCTGACCCAGGCGGTCGAGGCGATGATCGTCACGGTCCCGGCGGCCACGCTCGGAACGTTCGTCGGCTGGGTCGCGACCTACGGCCCTGGCGACCGCCTGCTGGCGCTGCTGAATGAGCCCGGTCCCGGCAGCGCGCTTGCGCTGCCGCTGCTCGCGAGCTGGCTGGCAAGTGTGGCGATTCCGGTAGCCGGCGCCGCTTGGCCGGCGTGGACCGCGGGCGGGCGCGCTGTGATCTCGCTGCTGCGCGGCGCCGATGTGAAACGCAGGCGCAGATCCTCTCGGTCGTGGCCGCGCCGCATGCGCGGCCACGGCGACGGCGGCGGCAGCCTCACCGGGCTCGGCGCGCGATTCGTGGCAGCCCGTCCAGCACGCCTGGTCGCGACCTCGACGATGCTGGCCTGCTCGACCGCGTTCATCCTGCTGATGATCGCGCTCGCCGCGACCCTCACCTCGCTCGAAACCGACCCTCAGGAGCTAGGCAAGCACTACGAGCTGACCGCCACGCTGCCCCCGTCATACGCCTCGCGGGTGGCGCAGATTCCCGGGGTGCAGGCGGCCGAGCCGCGCTACGAGCTGCACGCCGCCGACGGGTACGCGCTCGGTGAGATCGTCGACGTGGTCGCCTACCCACGCGACCACACGCTGTTCGAGGCGCCGCCGCTCGCCTCGGGTCGCCGGCTGCGCGGCAACGATCAGGCGGAAGTCGGCGTCGGCCTTGCGGATGCGCTCGGGCTCGCCCCCGGCTCGCGACTGCTGCTGGCGCTGCCGTCCGGACAGGAGCTGCGCCTGCGGGTCTCGGGCACGGTCAGTTCGCTCGACGAGGAGGGCCTGGTCGCCTACGTGCCGGCGGCGGCGCTGCTGGCCGCGGATCCGTCGGCACCTTCACAGATCGCGGTGTTGCTCAAGCCGGGCGCCAGCCAGGCCGCCGTCAGCGCTGCGCTCACGCGCCTGGGCGCCGCGCCCCAGACGGCCGCCGGCGCGGTCGAGCGCGGCGCGCCGCTGGTGGCGGTACTCAAGACGATCCTGAGGGCGGTCGCGATCGTCGACGGCTTGGTCTGCATCTACGCGCTCACCCAAGCATGCGCGCTGACCGTTCAGGAGCGCCGGCGCACGATCGCGGTGCTGCGTGCCTGCGGTGCCGGCGCCGGCGCTGTGCGACGACTGTTACTCGGCGCGGTGCTGGCATTGGTCGCGCCCGCGGCATTGATCGGAGTGCTACTCGAGCTGCTGCTGCTCGGCCCGGCGCTCTCACACCTCGCCGCCAGCTACGCGACGCTGCAGCTGCGCGCCAACGCGTTGGAGATCCTCGCCACCGTGCTCGGACTCGCGCTCGCGGGGATCTTGACCATCTGGTGGGTCGCCCGTTCGGCCGTACGTGAATCGGTGGTCACGGGGCTCGCCTCATGAGCGCCAGGCGGCCAGAGAGCGATGGGGCCGGCGCCCCGATGCGCCGGCTGACCCGGCGCCAGGCGATCGGCGGTGCCGTCCTTGGTGCCGCGACGGTGCTCGGCGCCACCTCGCTGACCGGCTGTGGCAGCAGCGGCCGCTCCCCCCACCCGGACGGCTCGACGCTCTATTCGACCTGGATCGACCCGCTCGGCGACGGGCAACTTCAGGTCGGCCCCGGCGAGCCGCTGATTGACCGCGTTGCACTGGGTCCGAGGCAGCGTCTGACCGGTGAACTGGCGCGGATCGCCCACCTCACAGATGCGCACGTGCTCGACGCCTCCTCGCCCGCGCGGGTCCCGTTCCTCGCCCGTCTGGGGCCACCGGTGCAGTCGACCTTCCGTCCGCAGGAGGCGCTCACCACGCACGTACTGAACGGTGCCGTCAATGCCATCGCGGCGACCGATCCGGAGCTAGTGATCCAAGGCGGCGACCTGATCGACAACGACCAGAACAACGAGCTCGAGAACGCTCTGACGCTGCTTCGAGGCGGCCTCGTGCACCCTGGCAGCGGCCACGACGGCTATTACGGCGTGCAGTCGGCGTTCGATCCTGACCCGCTCTACTACCGACCCGACATCGACGCGCCCCGACACCCGGGCATGCTGACCGAGGCGGTGCATCCCTTCCAAAGCGCCGGACTGCGTGCGGCCTGGCTGCCGGTGCTCGGAGACCATGACACGCTCGTGGCCGGCGAGCTGGCGCCCACCGAGCTCACCCGCGCACTTGCGGTCGGCAATCGCGCACTCTGGCAGCTGCCAACGAACCTCACGCTCCCGGCCGGCCTGCGCCTCAATCCAAGCGGCTCTCCCGATGGTCCCCCTGACCCTGAGTTCGTCTCGGAGTTTCTGCGCCAGGCACTCGCCGGACCGACCGTGCTGGTCCCGCCAGATAGCCGCCGCTACGAACTGAGCTTCGGCGAGGCCACGACGCGACTCTGGAGCGGTGCTGACGCCGCCAGGCAGCCCGGCCTGGCGGCCCCCTCCACCACCCCTGGCGAACAACTCGATTACGTGCGTGACCTCGGGGAGTCGGTGCGGGTGATCGTGCTCGACATCGTGCGGCGAGATGGAGGCTCCGGCGGGCTCGTGACCGCGCAGCAACCCGGCTGGTTGGCCGAACAGATCGCCGACGCCGGCCGGCGCTGGGTGCTGGTGGTCTCGCACCAGCCGCTGCTCGACGCGACCGGCGGCGAGCTGATCCTCGCAGTGCTCGACCGCTCGCCGCGTGTGATCGCCGCCCTGGCCGGTCATATCCACCGCAACCAGATACTCCCGCGGCCGACATCCGCCGGTGGCTACTGGCTGATCAACACGGCCTCACTGATCGACTTCCCGCAGCAGGCGCGAGCGCTGCGCCTCTTTGCCACCGCCGGTGGCGGCGTCGCGCTGCAAACCTGGATGCTTGACCACGTAGACCGCGGCCGGCTCGGCACTTTCTCGCGCGAGCTCTCCTACCTGGACGCCCAGGGCGGTCGCCCGATGGGCTTCCGCGGCACCGGGCAGGACCGCAACGTCACGCTCTACCGGCGCTCGGTCAGCTGAACGAGCGCTGAGCGTCACACGGTTTGCACATCGCAACCGCCTGAGCGGGTTATGTTTTGCCTGACGGGTTTTTGAGCAGTAGCTGACCAAGAACCGCAAAGGAGAAAACATGGCCACCACCCACGCAACCCACCTTCCAGCGCTCGGCGCGCACCAGCGCGAAGAGGTTGGAAATCTGCTTCAGGCGACGGTGATCGAGCTGACCGACCTCGCATTGGTAGGCAAGCATCTGCACTGGAACGTCGTCGGTCCGCACTTCCGCTCGCTGCACCTGCAGCTCGATGAGCTGATCGACGGCTGGCGCCTGCTCGGTGACACCGTTGCTGAACGGGCCGTAGCGGTCGGCTTCCAGCCCGACGGACAGAGCGCCACGGTAGCCGCAGCGACTGAGTTCTCGACGCTCGAGCAGGGCGCGATTGAGGATCACGTCGTCGTGCGAGAACTCGCCAACCGGCTGGCAACGGTCAGTGAGAACGTGCGCACCCGCATGGATCGCCTCGGCGAGCTGGACGGCGCCTCCGAGGATGTGCTGACCGAAGTGCTGCGCGCGCTCGAGGAGAACCTCTGGATGGTTCGCGCTCAGATCCCATCCGGCCACTGAGCCCGGCTCGGCGATACCGGCGGCGCTCGCCCAGCGGGGTGAGCGCTATTCGGGCTCGGTGTCGTCGCGCAACATGCCGGGCGCCATGCGACGGTCTTGCTGTTGACGCAGGATTGCGAGCACGCGGCGCTGTTGGTCGTTGACGAGCTGCTTCACCGCCCGATCGGCGTCTGGCTCGAGGTTGACGAAGCGCAACCCTGTGCAATAGAGCGCTAGGCGCACAACCTCTGCCTGAAGCTCGATTTCCTCTGGTTTGGAGGCGCCGTACATCGGCACCTCGAGCCTGAAATCTACGGTCACCCCTGGAGTGCAGGGCAGCTCACGGTCGAACCGCACGCCCAGCACCGAGATGTCGACGACCTCGCAGAACAGCTGCACCGGGTCGTCGACGTGCACCGGCAGCCGCATGTTCACGCGGTAGGCCTGGCGACGCTGTTGACTCTCAGGTCCATCCTGGCGCTCCGCCACCCGGCGTCCGTCGTCCGCGAATGAACCACCCCGTCCTTGGCTTGCCACCTATCTCGACCTCCGATCGAGCACAGACGTCCACATCTGCAACGTCCAGCAAGCCTAAACCGTAAGTCCAGGGGCGGACATGGAAGTGGCCCGGACCCGCCGAAACGCAACGCGAGGTTGACGGCTTTGCGATGCTTGGCAGATGAGCTCTTCCGAACCGACCTGCAGCCACCTCGACACCATCACCGTCACGGAGCTGCCCGCCTCAGTAGCCGGCTGCGAAGACTGTCTCGAGCTTGGCGAAGTCTGGCTGCACCTACGGATCTGTCTGGGCTGCGGACACGTGGGTTGCTGCGACAACTCCCCGGGTCGCCATGCCACGACTCACGCCAACCTCAGCGGCCATCCGATCATCCGCTCGCTCGAGCCGGGCGAGGACTGGTCCTGGTGTTACCTGGACGAGCTTGCGCTGGTGATCCCACAGGTCACGGGCGAAACGCGGATCCCGCCTTCGCCGATGCTCTCGTAGCCGACGGATGTCTGCAGACGCGCCCAACCGTCCGGCGATCCTCGCCGTCGACGACGAACCGACCGTGCTTGCCGCCGTGGCGCGTGACCTGCGTCGCGGCTTTGGCGAGCAGTACCGGATTCTGCGCGCCGGCTCGGGCGGCGAAGCGCTGGAGATGCTCGAGGAACTGCGGCGCCGCGGCGATCAGCTGGCGCTGGTGATCGCCGATCAGCGCATGCCCGGAATGGAGGGCACCGAGCTGCTCACCAAGGCCCGCGGTATCTATCCGGACGCCAAGCGCGTGCTGCTGACCGCCTACGCCGACACGCAGGCCGCGATCGCGGCGATCAACGAGGTCTCGCTCGACTACTACCTGCTGAAGCCGTGGGATCCGCCGGAGGAGTTTCTCTTCCCGGTCGTAGCCGACCTGCTGACGGCCTGGGACGCCGGCGCCGCGCTGCTCTCGGGCGGCGTGCGCGTGATCGGCCACCGTTTCTCCAAGGAGAGCCACGTGCTGCGCGACTTTCTCGCCCGCAACCGTGTCCCGGGCCGCTGGCTCGATGTGGAACGTGACAGCGAGGCGCGTGAGCTGCTCACGATCGCCGACGTGCCGGAGGATCGGCTGCCGGTCGTGCTGCTCGAGGACGGCTCTGTGCTTGAGCGCCCGACGGTGCTGGAACTGGCGGAGCGCCTCGGAGTCTCCAGCCGCCCGGCCTCTGACCACTACGACCTGGTGATCGTCGGCGGCGGCCCCGCTGGGCTCGCCGCCGCGGTCTACGGTGCTTCGGAGGGGCTGCGCACCGTGATGGTCGAGTCAGAAGCGCCCGGCGGCCAGGCCGGTCAGTCGAGCCGCATTGAGAACTACCTCGGCTTCCCGGCCGGCATCGCCGGAGCCGATCTCGCTCGCCGCGCCACCAGCCAGGCTCGGCGCCTGGGCGCTGAGCTGCTGACCGTCTCGGACGCGAAGGCGTTGCGCGTGGAGGGCGCCGGACGCGTGCTGGAGCTGAGCGGCGGGCTCGAGCTGAGCGCGAACACAGTGCTGATCGCCTCCGGGATCTCATACCGGCGCATGCCAGCTCCCGGCTTCGACGAATACACCGGCGCCGGCATCTACTACGGCAGCGCGATGACCGAGGCGCGCTCCTGCACCGACCAGCACGTGGTCGTGATCGGCGGCGCCAACTCAGCCGGCCAGGCCGCGGTCTACTTCAGCGGCTATGCGGGCCAGGTATCGATGGTGGTGCGCGCCGACGGCCTCGCGAAATCAATGTCGCACTACCTGATCGAGCAGATCGGCGCTCTCGACAACGTCGAGGTGCTGACGCGCACCGAGGTGGTCGCGGCGATCGGCGAGTCTCAGCATCTGAGCGCCCTGCGGCTGCGAAACGCGGCCGACGGCTCAGAACGCGAAATCTCGGTGGATGTCTGCTTCGTCTTCATCGGTGCGCTGCCTCGAACCGAGTGGCTCGACGGCGTCGTGGCGCGTGATGAGCGCGGCTTTGTGCTCTCGGGCGCCGACGTGCCCAAACAGGGCTGGCCGCTGCAGCGTGAGCCGCATCCGCTCGAAACCAGCGTTCCCGGCGTGTTCGTCGCGGGCGATGTACGTTCGCGCTCGATCAAGCGCGTCGCCAGTGCCGTCGGCGAAGGCTCGATGGCGGTCTCGCTGATCCACGAATATCTGGCGCAGGGATGAGCACCGTCACCCACCCCACCGTCGAGCAGCTGCGCCAGATAGATCTGCTGGCGGATCTTGATGAAGGTGCGCTGCAAACGTTCGCCGACGCCGCGACGATGCACGAAGCAGGGCCAGGCACACGCGTCTCTGAGTACGGACAGCACTACGCGGGCCTGCTCCTGCTGTTCGAGGGCGAGCTCGAGATGCTGATCCCGGACGGTGACATCGAATCAGTCAACGGCCGCCAGACGGCGCCGACCTGGATCGGAGCGATCCCGACGTTGCTGGACGCTCCGACCGTCGTCACGCTGCGCGCCGACACGCCGGTGCGCTACGCGGTCGTCGAGTCCGAGGCATTCATTCAGCTGACGCTCGCCAACCGCCTGGTCTTCAACCGCGCGATGGCACAGATGAAGCCAGTACTGGGGCGCATCACCCGTCGCCAGCAGGAACGCGACCGCATGGAGTCGCTCGGCACGATGGCCGCCGGGCTCGCGCACGAGCTCAACAACCCGGCCGCCGCGGCGCGACGCACCGCCAACGAACTGGCCGACGCGCTGATGGTGCTGAGCCGCGCGATCGGCGTGTTTGTCGAGTCCGGCACCGAGCGCGAGCAGGCTGCGCGGCTGGTGGAGCTGCAGAGCGCGGCGCTCGACCGTTGCGCCGCGCGCGCCGGCAGCGCGCTCTCAGGTCTCGACGCGGCTGACCGCGAGGACGAGCTGACCGACACGCTGGCCGAGCTCGGCGTCCCCGAACCATGGACGCTCAGCCCGCCGCTCGCGATCGCCGGAATCGAACCGAGCTTCCTGCGCGAGGTCGCGGAGACGGCCGGCGATATCTCGGTGCCGGTCCTGCGCTGGATCGTGGCGTCACTCTCGGCCCGCCAGCTGGCGGCCGAGCTGGGACAGTCAACCGAGCAGATGAGCCAGCTGGTCAAGGCGATCAAGACCTACGCGTACATGGACCGCGGTGAGGTCGTTCAGGTCGATCTGCGTGAGGGCCTCGAAACGACGCTCACGATCCTCGGCCACAAGCTCAAGCACACGACGATTGAGGTCAAGCGAGACTACGACCCCGCGCTCGGCGAGGTCATGGTCCACGGCGCTGAGCTCAATCAGGTGTGGACCAATCTGCTCGACAACGCGATCGACGCGCTCGGCGAGAGCGGCACAATCACGATCACCACCCGCGCCGACGGTGACTGCGCCGAGGTCGATATCGAGGACGACGGCCCCGGCATCCCTGACGCGATCCGCCAGCGTGTCTTTGACCCGTTCTTCACCACCAAGGATGTCGGACAGGGCACCGGGCTGGGCCTCGACACCGCCCGGCGGATC
Source organism: Solirubrobacterales bacterium (assembly GCA_003137075.1). Classification (GTDB taxonomy): domain Bacteria; phylum Actinomycetota; class Thermoleophilia; order Solirubrobacterales; family Solirubrobacteraceae; genus Palsa-465. The sequence goes on along the minus strand of PLES01000139.1, from coordinate 7,539 downwards.
CTGGTGGAGCGCCATCGCGGCTCACTGACTCTGGAGTCGCGGCCCGGGCACACCGTGTTCCGCGCTCGACTCCCTGTCGACGCCGCCAAGCACTGAGCGCTACTGCGACGCGGGTGGGGGTTCGCTCGCCGTTGCGGTCGCCGGACCCACCGGTGGTTCGGCGATGATCGCATTCGGGTCGAGCTCGTCGATCGCGGCACGGTACCCGGCCGACAGTCTCTCTACCAACGGTCTGGCGCTGGCGTGCAGCCGATCCATCGCCGTCGCCAGCAGCTCGCGGCTGGGCCTGCCCGGATGGCCGACCAGCGACGCCGAGCTGGCCCTGAACATGACGCCGGTCAGACGCTGGACGTTCTCAAGGAAAATCCTGGCCTCGGGATCGTCGAACAGCGACGGCGAGCTGGTCAGCAGCATGTTGGCCAAGGCCCGCAACTCATCCGGCGCGTCGCTGTCAGGCTCGTCGGGCGTCTCACTGCCAGGCTCGTCGGACGCCTCCCTACGAGGCTCGCTCTGGGCGTCGAGAATCGCCAGCACCGACGCATAGGTGCGCTGGGCCTGGTCGTAGACGATGATCGCCTGGACCGCGACCGAGTTCGCGCGATCCTCGCGCTGCCGGCGCGCCACCACCTCATCCACGACCAGGCCTGCGAACCCGAGCACCAGCAGGTTCGCGACGATCGAGGCGCTCAGCGTGTGGCGGTCCCACCAGCCGCTGAAGCTGTGGGCCGTCAGGTCAAGCGCCACAAGCACAACAAGGGCCGCGGCGATCCCGGCCGCTGCCAACCGTCTGGGTGTCAGTTTGTCGCCCACGTCGAAGAGCAAGGCCCGGCGCTGACCGGCCCGCGCCGCCCAAGGTACCCCAAACGCGAGTGGCACATGGCGACCCAGCTCGAACAGGCAAGCCGCTACCGGCAGAACTCCTAGCGCAACGCCACCTTCAGCGGAGCCGTTGGGGTTGTGCATCGCTGACGGGCACAATCCCCGACCGACCGTCCGAGAGGGCGCAGCGGTAGGAGTTGTTCTGGTTCGACGGCAGCCGGGCGGACGCCGCGACCGTCTTCGGGCCAGGGTTCAGACCGAGCGGATTACCCGGGCGTGCTCACGCAGCGTTTCTGCCGGGTCCTCCCCGGGCTGGCGGCCGAAGCCGCAGTACATCGCCACCCCGAAGTCCTCGAGGTAACGCGAAGCGGTGGCGTGACGGAGCTTTACCCCGGGCTCGCCGTCGAGCGGCAGCACGATCCCGAGAAACACGCGTGCGCTGCCGGGCTCGAGGTCCATGAGCGGGCGGAAGAATGAGCGGTCCTCACTGCGCAGGTAGCGCGGCCCGGCGAGGTGCAGCCAGTCGACGGTGCGTCCCGACTCGCTGACGGCGAAGTTGGCCATGCGCACCAGCACCTGATAGTCGCGGGCCTCGTACATCGGCCACTCGGGGAAGGTCCCGTAACAGAGGTGGTAGCCCACCAGGGTCTCCTGCGGGATCAGCCCCGTAAGCCGGGTTACCGGCCCCGCGAAGCGCTCCCAGGCGCCCTCATTGGTCCAGGCCAGCACGCCCTCGATGTCCTGGGTCTCGTAGGCGCAGTCCCACTGGATTGCCAGATCCTCAGGCGGGATCGAGTCAAACAGCCGCGGCAGCTCACGCGCGATCAGGTCCTCGTAACCGGCCTCGGCACGCGGATAGTCGTTTGCAAAATCCGCCTTGAACGCGTTCATCGCGCTCGACGGGAACGGCAGCCCGATCTGGAAGCGCAGGTGGCCCGGGATCACACCGGCGTCTCGCAACTCCTTGAAGAGCTGATAGGAGCTGATCGCGACGTCGATCCGCGGCCAGTTCCCGAAGCGCACGCGCTCCACCCCCTCGCGCACACTGAACACGGGCGTCTCATAGGCGTGGCGGGGCAGGCCCGTCGGTGACGGCGTCTCAGAGATCACCACCACGTCCTCACTGGGACGGATCAGCCGCTCACGCTCGTAACTGACCCAGCCGCCCATCGGACCGGTTTCGCCGTCCGGCAGTGCGAACGCCAGGTCACCAAATAGCTCGGCGCCGGCCCTGAAGGCCCCCTCAGCCGAATCCGCCGGCATGCTCCCGACCAGCAACATCTTGCTGTTGACACGTCGTTCCGTCATCTCACTCCCTCGGTGGTTCCCAATAGAGAACCACACCCGCTGAGGTCGTAGCCGCCCATGCGCCCGACCTCGAAGCGGAACGCGTGACCAGTCAGCAGGTTGCCAAGCGACTCGAACCCAGGGTGCTGTTCGAAGCGGCGGTCGAGTGAAATCTCGACGGTGTGCGACTCGAGCGCGATGAAGCGCAGGCCGGCGGTGAGAGCGGCGGCCTCCGTCGTGATCGCCGCACAGCCGAGCGCCGCGGCGGCCCGCGCAGCCGCGGCGTGCCCGGATGCGATTGCGCCCGACGGCAGCTCGCGCCCCAGCGCGCTCGCGGCCCGGAGCAGGGCCTGCTGGGCGGCGGCCGACTGGTCGCGCTGAACGATCGGGACCAGCTGATCTAGGCAGGCATCCAAGCTCTTGACGCTCGACGCGAGCGCCGGCGCGATCCCGAGGCCGACCTGCCACCGCGCCAGATGCATGCGCAACACCGGCACCGGCGCCTGTTGCAGATGACCAATCGGTCCATGAGCGACGGCGGCATGCACGCCGCCGTCACGAAGCGCTGCCATCGCCTTGCCGCTGGTGGCGTCGAGCGCCAGCAGAGCGGCCTGGCCGGCACCGCGGAGCATCGTCTCGGCGATCTGAAGCGCCGGGTCGCAGCCTGCGATCACCAGGCAGCCGGGCTCAACCGCGGCCTGCGGCCGGATGCCGGCTGGGCTCGGCGAGACCTCGCGCACGGTCCGGCCGAAGAGCCGCTCGGCCGAACAGCCCAAAGCCTCCGCGAGGCGCAGTGCCGCATCCACCGAGGGCGTATTGACCCCGGCTTCGACAGCGACCACCAGCTGACGACTGACGCGGGCGGCGCGCGCCAGTTCAACCTGGGTGAGTCCGAGCGCTACACGGCGACGACGGACGGCGCTGTCGGAAGTCATCAGCGGATTATCTCTGCCAGGATTCTGGCATCAGATTTTCGTAAGACCTCCTTGCCAGGATTCTGGCGTCGGGGTTTTGACACAGACATGGGCCTAGAGCCCAGAGAGGTAGATATGCGAGCAAGACGTGCAAAGTCCGCCTTGGTGGGCGTCGCGATTGTGGCGAGCGCCGCGTTCAGCGCAGTTGGGATTGGTCTGGCTTCCTCTGCCAGCGCGGCGAGCAAGTCAAGGCCGGCGATCGCCAAGGGCAGCGGCGACGTGGACGTGATCTCTGCGGGTTCGCTGCAGACGCTGATGACCAAGATCGCGCCTGCGTTCAAGGCTGCGACCGGTTACACGCTGGTCGACACCTCGGGTGGGTCCTCAAGCGACGCCGCCGACATCAAGGACAAGGTCGACGTTGAAGACGTCTTTGTGAGCGCCTCACCGGCAGTCGACGCGACGCTCGAGGGCAGCAAGAACGGCAGCTGGGTCTCGTGGTACGGAGACTTCGCGGCATCGCCAGAGGTGCTGGGCTACTACCCCAAGAGCAAGTTCGCCAAGGACCTCAAGACGATGCCCTGGTACCAGGTGATCACGATGCCGGGCTTCCGCCTCGGGCGCACCAACCCGACCCAGGACCCAGGCGGTGTGCTGGCAGCCGTAGCACTCAAGGAAACCGCGAAGGCGCAGCCGAAGTACGCGGCCGCGCTGAAGAAGCTGGCGACGGAGAGCTCGGACGAGTACGTCGAGGACACCGAGGAAGCTGACATCCAGACCGGGCAGCTTGACGCCTCGTTCATGTACGAGGCCGACGCCAACTCCCAGAAGAGCCCGTTCGTGAGCCTGACCGGCACGAAGCTGGCCGGCGACTATACGATCACGATCGTCAAGAATGCACCGCATGTGGCGGCAGCCGAGGCGTTCATCGAGTTCCTGCTCGGCTCCAAGGGCCAGGCCGCGATGAAGGCCGACCACTTTGAGATCGTCACACCCGCGAAGCTCAGCGGGTCCGGCGTTCCGAGCGCACTCTCGAGCCTCTTTAAGTAGTGAGCCCTGGCAGGGCGCCACGCCCGCTCCGCTGGCTCGGCGCCCTGCTGGTTCTATATCTGACGTACCCGCTCGCGGCCTTCATCGTCCGCGTCGTCAGCGGCCACAACGAGGGCTGGAACGGTGCCGGACTCTGGTCCGCGCTGGGCGTATCGGTAGAGGGCGCCACGATCTCCCTGCTGATCGGGGTCGTGACCGCAATTCCCTTGGCGTATGTACTGGCTCACCGCCGCGGCTGGCTCGCTGAAGCCGTCGGCGTAGTCGTGCAGCTGCCGTTGGCTGTGCCGCCGCTGATCAGCGGCATCATCCTGATCTACATCGTCGGCCCCTACTCGTTCCTCGGCCGGCTCTCAGGTCAGCGCCTGACCGAGACGATCTACGGCGTCATCATCGCCCAGTCGTTCGTCTCGGCGCCGTTCCTGATCGTGGTCGCGCGTAGCGCCTTCCGGGCCGTAGACCCATCCCTGGGTGATGTCGCCGCGACGCTCGGCCATGGCCCCTTGGCCCGCTTCCTGCGGGTCGATGTGCCTGCCGCTTCGGACGGCCTGCGCACGGGAATGATCCTGATGTGGCTGCGGGCGTTCGGCGAGTACGGCACCGTCGTGGTACTGGCATATCACCCTTACAGCCTTCCGGTTTACGTCGACAACCTGTTCTCCTCGGTGCCGCTCTCACAAGCCGAGGCCCCTACGATCCTCGCGTTCGCTGTGGCCGCGCTGGCGATCAGCGCGAGCCACGTCCGGCTCGGCTGGATGCGGCGCGGGAGCCCGCCGATGCCGGCGCCCGCGGCACCCGTCTCGACCCCGGCGACAGCGGTCGGCTTCGATCTTGACGCGACCCTTGGCAGCTTCCACCTGCAGGTGGTTCACCCCGAGGCCGGCCAACGCCTGGCGGTCGTCGGGCCGTCGGGCTCGGGCAAATCAGTCACGCTGCGAGCGCTCGCGGGCCTGCTCGGACCGGGCGCCGGGCGCGTGACCTACGGCGGCCGCGACGTGAGCACGCTGGCGCCCGAACAACGCCAGCTCGGATACGTGCCGCAGGGCTTCGGCCTGCTGCCCGGACGCACGGTCTGGCAACAGGCCACCTTCGGGGTGCGAGCGGATCCAGCCAGGGCCGCCTGGTGGCTCCAAACCCTGCAACTCGATGGCCTGCTCGACCGCCTGCCCGAGCAACTCTCTGGAGGACAGCGTCAGCGAGTCAGCCTCGCGCGAGCGCTCGCCACAGATCCTCGCGTGGTGCTGCTGGATGAGCCGTTCTCGGCACTCGACGCCCCCGTGCGATCCGAGTTGCGGCGCGAGCTGCGGCGCCTGCAGCGCGAAGTCAACCTCTCAACCGTGCTGGTCACGCATGACCCCGAGGAGGCGGCGATGCTGGCCGATGAGATCATGGTCGTAAGCAACGGGCACGTGTTGCAGGCCGGAAGCTGCCGCGAGGTCTACCAGCGTCCCGCCTCGGTCGCGATCGGTCGGCTGCTTGGAATCGACAACCTCTTCGAGGGCGGCGTCCCGGCCGGGCTGACGACCGGCCTGCCCGCTGGCCAGGCGGTGCTCTGGCAGGTGCCGCCCGAGGCGATCCGGGTAGATCCGCAGACGGCGCCACCGAATCGCGACCGGTTGAGCGTCGAGCTTGGGCTCGGCCTGGTCACCGACGTGATCGACCTCGGGCGCACGGTCGAAGTCGTGGTTGCACTGGATGGCGGCGGGGAGCTGCGGGCCCGAGCCACGGAGCTGCCGGATCTGACCGTCGGCAGCCGCTGCCGGATGCGGGCCGACGCTGACGCGCTTTCGGCTTGGGCGGCGCCTGCAGCGCAGTGACGAGCGCCGACCCTGCGCGGCATCGCCCGGCGTCAGGAAGTGGCGCCGCCAGCGAAGGTGACTTCAAGGATCGGGCGCTCCGGCTGACGCGGCGCGTCGAGCTCGGCGATCAGTTCAGCGGCACGCACGCGCATCCGCTTCACACCCTCGAGCTTGATCTCCTCGTAGCCGCGTACAAGCTCAGGAAGCTGCGCGATCTCCAGAACGGTGCCGGCGGTTGCCGGGTCAAGCCGGCTCAGTGCGGTCGCCATCAACGACTGGTACTCCCCGATCAGCGCCCGCTCGGTGCGGCGCACTTCTGCGCGGCCGAAGGGGTCGAGGCCGGTACCGCGCAGCCGCCTGCCCGAGCGCAGCAGCTTGAACAACGGCTTGGCCGACGCACCGAAACGCAGCTTGTGATCAAGCCCGAAGGCGCGCATCAGCGGCGGATGCAACAGGACCTGGACACGCACCTTGTCACCGAACTCAGCCTGCAGTCGCGCCTGCTCGAAAGTGTCCAGGTGAAGCCGGGCGACTTCGTACTCGTCCTTGTAGGCCATCAACTTGAAGAGCCCGCGCGCGTAGGCGTCGGCGATGCGCTCGGCGCCGTCGCTGTCCTGCAGGTGCTCGCGGGCGGCTGCGACAACCGCGTTGACGTCCTCCAGGTACCGGTCCGCGTAGCGGCTGTCCTGGTAGGCGGTCAGCTCGGCGGTGCGGTTGCGCAGCAGGTCGTCGAGGCTTTCGGGAGCGCTCGCGCGTGGCGTGGTGCGGCGACCGAGCGCCTCGTCGAGCGCGGCGCGGTCTGCGATCGCTGCCCGGCCCCAGCGGAAGGCCGCGAGGTTTGCTTCGACTGCGGCGCCGTTCATCTCGATAGCACGTTCAATCGCGGCAGCTTCGAGTGGCAGCGCGCCGTGCTGGAAGGCAGCGCCGATCAGCAGCATGTTGGCCTGCATGTGGTCGCCGAAGAGTTGCTCTGAGATCGACTCGGCGCCGATCGTAACGGCGTCGCTCGCGCGCGTCGCGTGGCGCACCAGACCGATCAGGCGGGCGGAGACGGGCAACGGGACGTCCGGCTGCGTGACGTTGGCCGCGGTCGGGCTGACGTCGCTGTTCATCACGGCGACCGTGCGCTCGGGGTCGAGCGTCTCGAGCGTCGCCGGGGCCACGCAGCCGAGCAGGTCGTAGCCGAGCAGGACGTCAACCGACTTGCTGGTGGCGCGGATCTGGCCCTCTATCGGCTTGCTCGCGATCCGCAGGTCGGAGATCACCGGCCCNNTACGGCTGTCCCGACCCCGCCCAGCCCACTTCCCACGCCCGGAGCCTTTGGGCGTCACCATCACGAACGATGGGCAGTCGCCGTTGATGCAGGTCATGTCCTGGTTGCAGGAGCTCTGCTGAATCCGTGTCTTGCGCCCGAACTCGGTCTGCACCGGCAGCACCGAGAGGCAACTCGACTTCTCACCGCAATCCCCGCATCCTTCGCAGACGCGCTCATTGATCCACGCGTGCTCAGGCGGCGTCTCGAGCTTGCCGCGCTTGCGCATGCGCCGCTTCTCCGTGGCGCAGCGGTCGTCGTGGATCAGCACGGTCACGCCCTTGATCGCGCTCAGCTCAGCCTGGACGTCCTGGTAGTCGTCGCGCTCGTAGACGGTCGCGATCGCATTGAGCACGACGCC
>PLES01000058.1:216-3436 GCA_003137075.1 Solirubrobacterales bacterium | reverse complement strand
ACTCCTTGAGGATGTCGTTCTGGGTCGTGCCCCTGAGCCGATCAGCCGCGACGCCCTGCTCCTCGCCAACAAGCTCATAGAGCAGCAACAGCACACCCGCCGGAGCGTTGATCGTCATCGATGTTGAGACCTTGTCGAGCGGGATCCCGTTGAAGGCGGTCCGCATGTCATCGATCGTGTCGATCGCAACGCCGGTACGGCCAACCTCGCCAAGACAACGCGGGTCGTCCGAATCCAACCCAAGCTGGGTGGGGAGATCGAACGCCATCGACAGACCGGTCGAGCCGTTCTCAAGCAAATAGCGATAGCGCTCATTCGACTCGGTCGCGCTCGCATAACCCGCGTACTGCCGGATCGTCCACAGCTGCTTGCGATACATCTCCGCGTGCACACCACGCGTGTAGGGGTAATCACCGGGAGTTCCCAGACGGGCGGCGAGGCCGTCCGCCACGTCAGCGTCGCTGTAGAGCGGCTGGACCTCGATGCCCGAATCCGTGAAACGACGCGGATCGTCGGGACCTACAACCGGCGCAACCGACTGCTGATTAGTCTCATTCATTAATACCTCGGTTACCCGTGAGCGATCGCCTCAGGTTACTTGGACAGCTCATCGTCGGCTCGCCCGGGTCGGCTGAACGTGGGCATGCGTCCAGGCTGCGGTGCGGTCCATCAGCCCTGCGCAGAACGACGTCGGGGTCGCTGGCNNCCGACTTGAACCGCGTTGTCGATCTGCTGCTAGTGAGAAGCGATCGAGTCGGCCGCCGGATAGACCTCCTGGACGTACTCGTCAACCTTGGACTCAGGCAGACGCGCCGAAAGTGCCCAGTAGTAGACGGCCAGAGACCAGACAGCTGTCGCGGCGAGCGTGCCGCCGAGGCCGATGTCATCGGTTCCGCCTTGATCAAGCGCGTGCTTGAAGATCCCGATGCCGCCGATGATTCCGCCCGGGCCAAAGGCACCCAGGTACGAGATGATCAGCATCCCGATGAAGTAGCCAACGATCCACGGAGCGCCCTGCCAATCCATTGCCGGTGCCTTCGGATTCAGCTTGAACGTGTAAGACAGCCAGATGAGTAGGTAGCCGAGCAGTACCGCCACCATCAACGTCGTATAGGTCTCCCAACCGGAGAAGATGATGATGAAGCTGGCGCCCATGAAGCCCGCCGGGGCCAGAAATCCTGCGGCCGGCACCCTGTAAGGCCGATGCAGGTCTGGCTTCTGCAGCCGCAGCGCCGCCAACGATATCGGGGCCGCCGCGTACATGAGAACCGACGCGGCGGTCACGACGTTGACCAGTGCGCTCCAGCTCGGGAACGGCAGCAGGAACAGCAGCCCGATGATTGCAGCCACGATCACGCTGAAGATCGGGGCCTTTGTACGGGGGTCGATCTTCTCGAAGGCCACCGGCAAAAACCCGTTCTTGCTCATACCAAAGCTCAGGCGCGAGGCAGAGGTCGTGTAGACCAAGCCAGTGCCCGACGGTGAGATCACGGCGTCGATCCGCAGCACAGTGGCCAGCCAGCCGACGCCGGCGAGGCTCGCAACCGTGTAGAACGGTCCTGCGTTGAGGTTGCCGATGTCGTGTGCGACCGCGCCGCCAACGCCCTTCGCGGGAGCGGCAAGCGTGGTCCAGCCACCATTCGCGGTGAGGATGTGCGGATCAAGCGCGCCGAGGAAGGCGACCTGCACGAGGATGTAGACGATCGCGCCGATGACCACGGAGCCGATGATCGCCTTCGCCAGATGCGCCTGCGGATCCTTGGCCTCACCGGCTAACTGGACCGCCTGTTCGAAGCCGAGCAGCGAGAAGACGATGCCTGCTGGCAGCGTCTCGATGATCGCCTTGACTGGGCTTGAGGGGGCGAAGAAACCACCACCGGCGTGTCCGAAGTTCCCGCTGTGGAAGTGCCCGAGGATCAGGATGATGATCGTGATCACCGGAATGAAGACCTTCCAGGTGGTGATCGCGTTGCTGATCCGCGCCAACCAGCGGATGCCGATCAGGTTGAGGACCACAAAGATGATCATCAACACGATCGCCGCGGCGATGCCGGCGCCCGAGAGGGTGCCCGGACCTGTGCTCTGGTGCTTGTACCAGCCCGAAGCCCAGTGAGCTGTGGACAGGTACTGAATCGCTGCCAGCACCTCGATCGGCGCCACGCTTGCCGCCTGCAGGTAGGAGGCCCACCCGAAGGTCGCCCCCGCGAAGCTGCCGAAGGCGTAGTGCGGGAAGCGGCTGGTGCCGCCGGTGACAGGGAACACACAACCCAGCTCGGCGTGGATCAGCGCCAAGACCGCGACGATGATCGAGGCGAGGATCCATCCGAAGATGGCCGATGGTCCCGCGATCAGCGCGGCGCCGAGGGCGCCGAACAGCCAGCCGGAGCCGATGATCGACGTCTCCGATGCCCAGAGCAGCCCGAAGAATCCAAGTCCTCGGTCAAGCCCTTCCACGTCGAGCTGCACCTTTGGCGCACTAGCAGTAGCTCCCAACTTCCCTCCCTAAGTGTTGATACCAAAGGCGCGATCCTAGCTCGCAACTCGGCAGATTGTGTGAATCGATGCAAGCCCGAGAAACGCCTCGTCCAACTGCCGCATCGAAAGCCGTCTCGACTAGCCTGCCCAATACTTCCCGGCGCGAAGCGCCGTGAACACCTCCCATTGGCCAAACCTGTAATTCCAGTGGGCCAGCGGTTCGAAACCCGCCAGACCACGCCCGGTGTGAGCGTCGCGCTTACAGAACCTTCGAGAGAAAGGCCTTGGTGCGCTCGTGGGTCGGCGCGCCGAGGACCTGCGCCGGCGGACCGGCTTCGACCACGACGCCGGCATCCATGAAGACGACCGTGTCCGCGACCTCGCGCGCGAAGCCGATCTCGTGCGTGACGACGATCATGGTCATCCCAGAGCGCGCGAGGTCGCGCATCACGTCGAGCACATCTCCCACAAGCTCAGGGTCGAGCGCGGAGGTGGGCTCGTCGAAGAGCATCAGTTTTGGATCCATCGCCAGCGCTCGAGCGATTGCAACACGCTGCTGCTGGCCGCCGGAGAGCGCGACGGGATACGCGTCGACCTTGTCAGCGAGACCTACGCGCGTGAGCAGTTCCGTCGCCTTCTGGCGCGCTGCGTCGCGGTCGTGTTTACGCACTTGGATCGGTGCCAGCGTGATGTTTTCGATCGCGGTCATGTGCGGGAAGAGATTGAACTGCTGGAAGACCATCCC
>PLES01000058.1:0-156 GCA_003137075.1 Solirubrobacterales bacterium | reverse complement strand
AGGTTGATGCCCTTGAGGACCTCGTTGCGGCCGAAGCGTTTGTGCACCCCTTCGGCTCTAACCATCACATCGCTCATTGGAACCTACCCCCTCCCATCGCGAGCCACCGCTCCCTCATGGTTGCGCGCTGGGCACGTGAGAAGCCCTGACCGGCCT
>PLES01000143.1 GCA_003137075.1 Solirubrobacterales bacterium | reverse complement strand
GAAGCCGCGCCTGCTGCTGAAGCTGCGCCCGCAGCGCCGGCCGCACCGGCCGCTGAAGCTGTCCCGGCCGCGGCGCAGGCTGCGCCCGCTGGCGCAGCCGCTGAAGTCAACGTAACCCCTGCAACCACCACCGTGGAGGAGCCCGCTCAGGCTCCTGCTGTCCCCGCCGCTGAGGCGCAGGTCGCTCCGGCCGCCGAGCCTGAGGCGCCTGCCGCCGACAGCGCGACGACCAACGAGGAGAACTAGATGAGCGGTATTACCGCGAAGGACGTGAAGGCTCTGCGTGACCGCACCGGTGCGGGCATGATGGCCTGCAAGAAGGCGTTGGAGGAGGCTGCCGGCGACATGGAAAAGGCTGCCGAGCACCTCCGCGCCCGCGGCGAGGCTCAAGCCGCCAAGCGCTCCGGCAACGAGGCCTCCGAAGGCACCGTGCAGAGCTATGTGCACGGCTCGACGATCGGCGTGCTGGTCGAGGTCGACTGCGAGACCGATTTCGTCGCTCGTAACGATGACTTCATCGCCTTCGCCCGGGATCTGGCGCTGCACATCGCGGCCGCCAACCCGATCGCTGTCACCGAGGAAGAGATTCCCGCGCAGGACCGCGAGACCGAGGTTCGCGTCGCCACCGAGAAGGCCGCCGACCGCCCTGAGAACGTTCGCGAGAAGATCGTCCAGGGCTCTGTCGACAAGTGGCTCGGTGAGGTCGTACTGCTGCGCCAGAAGCACGTCAATGAGGACAAGTACGGCGGCAAGACGATCGAGGAGCTGCGCGCGCAGCTCGCCGCCACGATGGGCGAGAACGTCGTGATCCGGCGCTTCGCGCGCTTCGCGATCGGCTCGTAGTAAACGCCGCGTGAGCACGGATTCCGCAGACGCAGCACCTGCCTTCGGGCGGGTGCTGCTCAAGCTCTCCGGCGAGGCGTTGATGGGTGAGCTCGAGTACGGGACGGATCCAGAGCGCGTACGCGCGATCGCCCAGGAGATAGCCGCAGTGCACCGTCGCGGGGTCGAAGTCGCGATCGTTGTCGGCGGCGGCAACATCTACCGCGGCATGGCTGCCGCCGCCAAGGGCATGGATCGCGCGACCGGCGACTACATGGGCATGCTGGCGACGGTGCTGAACGCATTGGCGCTGCAGGACGCGCTCGAGAAGGGCGAGGTGCCCACCCGCGTGCAGTCAGCTATCACGATCTCTGAGGTCGCCGAGCCCTACATCCGCCGGCGCGCCGTACGTCACCTTGAGAAGGGCCGGGTCGTGATCTTCGCGGCCGGCACCGGCAACCCGTTCTTCACGACCGATACCGCCGCCGCACTGCGGGCTGCGGAGGTTCGCGCCGAGGTCATACTGATGGCGAAGCACGGGATCGAGGGCGTATACACGGCCGATCCCGCCAAGGACCCGACCGCCGAGTTCATTCCGGAGATCACCCACAAGGAAGCTCTGACGCGCGGACTGCAAGTGATGGACTCGACGGCGTTCGCGCTGTGCATGGACAACAACCTGCCGATCGTGGTCTTCAACATGGCCGACGATCGCAACATCAACCGGATAGTGTCGGGCGAGCGAGTAGGGACATTGGTGAGGACATGAGCGATGAAGATGATCTGGTCGGCGGCCTGCTTGAAGACGGCCGTGACCGCATGCAGAAGTGCGTAGATTCGACGCGGCACGAGTTCGGCTCGGTGCGTACCGGGCGCGCCAACCCGGCGCTGCTGGATCGCATCGTCGTTGACTACTACGGCACGGCCACGCCGCTCAAGCAGCTGGCTACGATCAACGCCCCGGAAGCGCGGCTGATCTCGATCCAGCCCTACGACAAGAGCTCGATCAAGTCGATTGAGAAGGCGATCCTCGAGTCAGATGTCGGTCTCACGCCTTCCAACGACGGGGCGGTCGTGCGCCTGGTGCTGCCTGAGCTGACCCAGGAGCGCCGCAAGGAGCTGGTCAAGGTCGTGCGCGGAATCGCCGAAGATGGGCGGATCGCGATCCGCAACGTGCGCCGCGACGTAATGCACGACCTGCGCGAGCTCAAGGAGGGCGGCGACATCGGCGCGGACGACGAGCACCGCGCTGAAGGCGACCTGCAGAAGGCCACCGACGCGCGCGTCAGCGAGTTGGACGAGCTCCTGAAGGTCAAGGAAGAAGAGATCCTCGAGGTCTGACGTGAGTGGCTCTGCTGCGGCGGACCAGGGCGTCGAAGGGCCTCGCTACGTCGCGATCATCACCGACGGCAACGGCCGNNGAGCTGACCGTCTACTCGTTCTCGACCGAGAACTGGAGCCGCTCCAAGGCAGAGGTCTCGGGTCTGATGCGGATGTTCGCGCGCCGGATCGACGCCGAAACGCCTGAGCTCAAGGACCAGGGCGTGCGCATGCGCTTCATCGGCAGGCGCGACGCGCCGGTCTCAAAGCGCCTGATCGAGAAGATGATGTGGGCCGAGGAAGAGACCGCGGAGAATGACCGGATAACGTTGTTCGTGGCCTTCAACTACGGTGGCCGTGCTGAGATCCTCGACGCGGCTCTGGCGTATCAGGGCGGGGGCGAGGAAGAGTTCCGCAAGGGCCTCTACGCGCCCGACATGCACGACCCCGACCTCGTGATCCGGACCAGTGGTGAGCAACGTCTCTCCAACTACCTGATGTGGCAGTCCGCGTACTCTGAGCTTGTGTTCCGGGACGAGCTCTGGCCAGACTTCTCAGAGCAGGCGTTCGCAGCCACTTTGGCCGAATACGGCACCCGCCAACGCCGCTTCGGAGGGCGTTGATGCCGCAGGCAAGGCGACAGCAGCCGCGCTCACAAGCGCCCCGCGAGCGGCGCGCGAGCCCGCGCGAGCCGGCCGATCTGGAGGACGAAGCGTCGGTGCGGGGCAGGTCTGATCTCATCGGCCGGGTGATGGTCGCGGTCCCAGGCGCGATCCTCGCGATCGTCTTTGTCGACCTCGGCGGGATCGGCTGGACGCTGCTGGTAGCGCTGCTCGGCTGCGCCTGCGTCGGTGAGCTCTACAAGCTGCTCGAGGCCTGGCGCCCGATCACCGCCGTCGGGTTCATCGGTGTGATCGGCATGTGCCTCGCAGCGCACTTCGGGAACCCGCGCGACGTACTCGGCGCCGGGGCGGCGACGGTACCGCTGGTCTTCCTGGGCATCGTCGCGCGCGGCGACCCCCGCCGCTCGACGCTCTCAATCGCGGCGACGCTGCTCGGCGTCGTCTGGATCGGCTTCGCGTTCTCTCACGCGGTGCTGCTGCGCGAGACCCCCTACGGCAAGGGCCTCGTGATCGATGTGCTGATCGGGACCTTCGTGGCCGACATCGCCGCCTACTTCGGCGGGCGTCTATTCGGACGGCACCTGCTGGCACCCACGATCTCACCCAAGAAGACGATCGAGGGGCTCGGCTGCGGCATGCTCGCGGCGGTGCTGGCGGTCTTCTGCGCGACCCTCTTCCAGCCATGGCTGCCGAACGGCACAGCGCTGCTGCTCGGCCTCGCTGTCGCCGTGCTCGGCCCGATGGGAGACCTCTTCGAGTCACTGCTGAAGCGCGACGTCGGCGCCAAGGATGCCGGCGTGATGTTCGGCGCCCACGGCGGCGCCCTGGACCGGCTTGACGCGGTCAGCTTCACGATCGTCGCCGCCTACTACATCGGGATTACCGTCCCGAGCCTGCACTGATGCCGCGGCGGCTTGTGATCCTCGGAGCCACCGGCTCGATCGGCAGGCAGGCGATCGACGTGGTCGCGCGCAGCGAAGGCGAACTCGAGCTGGTGGGGTTGAGCGCCGCCACCGGCTGGGAGGCGCTGATCGAGCAGGCGCGGGCGTACGGCGTCACGCGGATCGCGCTGAGCGACGGGGATGCGGCGGCACTGGCCGCCGAGGCCTGGACCGACGGCGAGGTGCTCTCGGGTCCCGAGGGCATCGTGCGGCTGATCACCGACGGCGACTGTGAGCTCGTGCTCAATGCGATTGTCGGATCGGCGGGGCTGCTCGCGACGGTCGCGACGCTCGGTGAAGGCATCGATCTGGCGCTCGCCAACAAGGAGTCGCTGGTGGTCGGCGGTGAGCTTGTCGGGCACCTGGCCGAGGCGACCGGCGCCCAGATCATCCCGGTCGACTCCGAGCACACGGCGCTTCACCAGCTGCTCACCGGCCATCAGCCGGGCACCGTCGACAAGCTGATCATCACCGCCTCCGGCGGGCCTTTCCGCGGGCGCTCGACCGCGCAGTTGGCCGAGGTGACCGTCGAGCAGGCGCTTGCGCACCCGACCTGGGCGATGGGTGGCAAGATCACGATCGACTCGGCGACGCTGATGAACAAGGGGCTCGAGCTGATGGAGGCGCATCACCTCTTCGGTACGCCCTACGACCAGATAGACGTGGTCGTGCACCCGCAGTCCCTGATCCACGGGCTCGTGCAGTTCTGCGACGGCGCCACGCTTGCGCACATCGGCTACCCGGACATGCGGATCCCGATCGCCTACGCGCTGCATCACCCGGACATGGTCGGACTGCCGACGCGGGCGTTGGATCTGGTTGAGGTGGGGGCGATGACCTTCGAGGCACCCGATCTCGAGACCTTTCCCTGTCTGCGGCTGGCGCGTGAAGCCGGCATCGCGGGCGGTACGGCGCCGTGCACGCTCAACGCCGCCAACGAGATGGCGGTGCACGCCTTCCTCTCCGGGCAGCTCTCGTTCCTGGGCATCGCCGCCGTGATCGAAGAGACGCTCACGCAGCTGCCATCGCGCGCGGTGCACTCTTTTGACGCCCTCGCTGATGCAGACCGCGAGGCCCGTACGCTCGCCAGCGAGCTGATCAGGTCGAGGTGATCGGCTCGAGCGCCGCCTGACCGGCTGCGTCTTGAGACTTGCGAAGCCCTTACGTGGCCCTGTCACACTGGGCTCGTGTCGTACGTCTACGCCGTTCTTGGCTTCGCCGCACTGATAGTCCTTCACGAAGCCGGGCATTTCGTCGCCGCCAAGGCCGTAGGGATGCGGGTCGAGCGCTTTTCACTGTTCTTCGGCCCGATGTGGATCAAGCGCACGATCGGTGAGACCGAGTATGGGATCGCCACGATCCCGCTCGGTGGCTACGTGAAGATCACCGGCATGACTCCGAACGAGGTTTACGAATCTCCAGAGATCGAGGCGCGGGGCTACTACAACCAGCCGGTCTGGAAGCGGATCGTGGTGATCGCAGCAGGCCCCGCCGTGAACCTGGTGGTCGCGCTGGTGCTGATCTGGGGCTTCTACCTGGCCAACAACCACTACGAGCTGACCTCAAACGGACAGAACTATGTGTCCACGACGACGATCGGCGGGATCGTGCAGCACAGCCCCGCCGCCGGAGCGCTGAAGCTCGGGGACGTGCTCGTTTCGGTGGACGGAGTCCATGGCGGTACCGCTGCGCTTGAGAACCAGATTCGCACGCATGAGTGCGCCGGGGGCTCGCGAAAGAACGGCTGTGAGGCTGCAACCCCGGCAACGCTTGTGATCCGGCGCGACGGGGTCACACGCACGATCAAGATCAGGCCGCGCTACAGCACCAGCGCGCGTAAACCGTTGATCGGCTTTGACTTTGACCCGAAGCCATTCGCTGACGGCCTCGGCTTCTCGATCCGCTACGGGGCGTCTGACCTGTGGGATGAGACCAAGGCGACCGTCTCAACGCTCGCGCAGGTGTTCCGCTCCAAAGATCGCAAGAAGCTCAGCGGGATCGTCGGGGCCTACGAGGTGACGCAGCAGTCGTTCAACGAAGGCACATCGATGGCTGTGAGGATCCTGGCGCTGATCTCACTCTCGCTCGGGCTCGTCAACCTCTTCCCATTTCTGCCGCTGGACGGCGGCCACATCTTCTGGGCGATCGTTGAGAAGGTGCGTGGGCGTCGGGTCTCATGGGCGACGATGGAGAAGGCCAGCATCGTCGGCTTCGTGCTGGTGGCCGCGCTCGTCATCATCGGTCTCAGCAACAACCTCACGCACCCGCCGCACCTGCAATAGCGGTGGCGAGCGGCTCAGGCCTGACCGGCCTGGACCGAGCTCCAGAGCAGCTCGAGCGGGTGGTGAGCCGGAAGCGGATGGTTGAGGTCCTTGAGCGCGCCGCTGAGCTGACCCAGGCAGGCGTGGTCGCCGCTGACGACGACCTGGGCGCCGGTGTCGATGATTGCTTGGGCCTGGCGGTTGCCGAGCGAGGACGCAGCCTGCGGCTGCGTCCTCGCGTACGTGCCGACACCCCCGCAACAGGCGCCTGCTTCGGGCGAGAGTTCAAGCAGCCGCAGGCCCGGGATCCGCCGCAGCAGCTCCCGCGGGGCTTCTGCGACCCCCTGGCCGTGGCGCAGCTGGCAGGCGTCGTGGTAGGCGACCCGCAGCGACAGCGCGCCCAGCGGGGCGCGCTGTGGTTCGGAGCTGAGCAGTTCGTGCACATCGATCACGAGCGCCGAGAAGGCTCGTGCCTGGGCGCTGTTGAGCAGGCGCCCGTAGCGCTTCAGCGCAGCACCGCAGGCGCCGGCGCTGACCACCACATGGTCAACACCGCCGACGGCGGCGAAGGCGTCGATCGTCGCCTGGGCGCGGGCGGCGCCCTGGACGTGATCACCGTCGTGGAAGTCCAGGGCCCCGCAGCATTCGGGCAGTGTCGGCGCGATCACCTCGTAACCCTCGGCGGCCAAGACGCCGAGGGTGGCCATATGGATGCCGGGGTAGGCCGCCCGCTGCGTGCAGCCGAGCAGCAGCCCCACACGTCCGCGCGTCGCGCCCTGCGCGGCGGCGAAGCGGGGAACGCTGCGGGTTCCGAGTAGAGCGCGTACGCGGCCGCTGCGGGCGCGTGTCTGTGAGCGCAGCCCGCGCCCGAGTCGCTGAGCGACCGTAAGCTCGCGCTGAGCTCGCACGGCAACCCGTGCCCGCATGATCAGCTCGTCGTATTCAACGTTCTCCGGGCAGGCGCTCACGCAAGCCATACAACCGAGGCAGGAGTCGATGTGGCTCACCATCTCCGCCGAGACCGAGCCGCCGGTCGCGATCGCGTCTTCGATCTGCACGATCCGCCCGCGTGGCGAGTCCGGCTCCTGGCCCCAGAGCGTGTAGGTGGGGCAGCTCTCGAGGCAGAGGCCGCAGTGCGTGCAGGCGTCGGCGTAGAGCTTGCCGGAGGCGAGGTCGATCGCGTCGCTTTGCGGGATCACTGTGAGCTCGATCGACATCGTCGTCAGATCCTGCCGATGAACACACCCGGATTGCAAACCCCGGCTGGGTCGAAGTTCTGCTTGATGTCGTGCATCAGCCGCAGCGCGGCCGCGTCTGGCATGTCCCAGCTGTCGACGGCGCCGCGCGCGCTCTGCGGCAGATCAAGCACCACCGCGACGCTGCCTTCGGGTAGGCCGGCGCGTACCTGCGCGATGCGATTGACGTTGAGCGTGAGGTAGCTGACGCCGAGCGCGGCCCGCCCGACGACGTCAGCCTCGGCCTCGGCCGCCAGCCGCAGCACGGTGCCGAGCTGCGAGCGGCGGGCGTGGACGCGCAGCACCGCGCGGTCGGCCGAGCGCTGGCCGGCGCGCTGAGCCGCCCAGGTGGTGCCGTCGTCGGTGCGCGAGTCGGCGTCGCCGAGACCGCTGGCCGTGATCGCCGCGACCGCCGCCTGAGCCTGGGATTGCGCCTCGGCGCCGGCGAACTGCGCCAGCAGTCCGCCGAAGCCGCCGCGCCAGGCGACATCGAAGGCCTGCATGCCACTGAGCGAATGGGAGAGTGCGACGGCAGCCCTTCCGAGCAGATAGGGGTCGTCACTTGAGCCGAAGGCTGTCGCCGTCAGCGATGGCAGCGGATGTAGCAGCACCTCCACCGAGAGCAGCACACCAAGCGTGCCGAAAGAGCCGGTCACGAGCTTCGCCAGGTCGTAGCCGGTCCGGGGCGCGTCGATCCGTGAGCCGCTCTGTAAGACTTTGCCGTCGCTGAGCGCGAGCGTGACGCCGATGATCTGGTCCCGGGGCGGGCCGTAGGCATGGGAGAGGGGACCGCTGTCGGTGGTGGCGAAGACGCCGCCGACGGTCGCGGCTGGGCTGAGGCCGAGACCGAGTTGAGGGTCGATCGCCAGCATCATGCCGAGGCGAGCGAACTGCACCTGCGCGTGGGCGATCGGGGTCCCGGCGCCGAGCGTCGCGGTCGGCGGGGTGGTGGTCTGGATCTGTACGCGGCGCAGGTTCTCGGTCCGCAGCCGCAGCGCGTCGGACTGCACCGGATTGCCCCAGCCGAGCTTCGTGCCGCCGCCGGCGATCCGCACCGGGCGCCCTTGAGCGGCGGCGCCTGCGAGCACCGCCGCCGCCTCGGTGGCGCTCTGCGGCGTGACGCTGTCGGTCACGAGAACGGCACCGCGCGCAACGTCAGCGACACCGCGATCCCGCGGGTGCCGTGCGAGCCGCCGAAGGCGCCGGACAGGTCGTAGCCGATCGACCTCGGGGTGCAGCTGACCAGAGTGCCGTCAGGCTGCACGAGGTCGAGGCCAACCAGATGCCGCCCGAGCATTCCTGCCGCGGCGGCGCCGCCGACGGTGCCGGGGTAGTCGATCGCGAGCGTGTGGGTCGGCGCCAGCGAGCGTGCGAGCGTCGCCGCCGGCACGCCGGCCTGCACCGTCACCTCGTCGTCGGCAAGCTCGATCGCCAGCACGCGGCGCATCCGGGTCAGTGCGATCAGCAGCCCGGCGGAGGTCGGCAGCGCGCTGCCGTCGCGGCTGGTACCGGCGCCGCGCACGACCCACGGCACCTGGTTGTCTGCGCAGGCACTGACGACGCCGGCGACCTCGGCGCCGTCGCCGGGCAGCGCCACAGCCAGGGGGAGCGGCCCGTCGCGCCTCACGCCGTCAGAGCGGTAGGTCAAGAGCGCCACCGGATCGGTCAACACGTGCCGCGTCCCGCAGACCAAGCGCACGCGTTCAATCAGGTCTGCCCCGGCCTCCATTGAGCAAGTTTCCCTGATGTTCGTGTCCTGAGGCCGGCCTCTAGACTGGGCCGGGATGGCTTCCAAGAATCAGATTCACGTTGGCAACGTTCCGATCGGCGGCGGCGCGCCTGTGGCCGTGCAGACAATGACCAAGACCGAGACCGCCGACCTGGTGGCGACGATGGCGCAGATCAGGCGCGTCGCCGAGGCCGGCGCCGACATCGTGCGCGTGGCCGTGCCGCGCGAGCAGGACGCAGAAGCGCTCAAGACGATCGTTGCGGAATCCCCGATTCCGATCATCGCCGACATCCACTTCAACCACACGCTCGCGCTCAAGGCGCTCGACGCCGGCGCGCACTGCATCCGGTTGAACCCCGGCAACATCGGCGGGCCGGAAAAGGTCGCTGAGGTCGTGCAGAAGGCCAAGGCGCTCGGCACGCCGCTGCGGATCGGCGTCAACTCCGGGTCGCTGCCGGCGCACCTGCGTGACCTCGAGTACGAGAACCCGGTCGACGCGCTGGTGACCGCCGCGGTCGAGTTCGTCGAGCTGATGGAGCGCCTTGACTTCACGAACTTCAAGGTCTCGATGAAGTCGACGAACGTACCGAACACGATCGCCTCCAACCGGCTGCTTTCCGAGCGGATCCCGTACCCGCTGCACCTCGGCATCACCGAGGCCGGCACCAAGTGGACCGGCTCCCTGAAGTCGGCGGTCGGGCTCGGCACGCTACTCGCCGACGGCATCGGCGACACGATCCGGATCTCGCTCTCCACGTTCGCGGCGGAGGAAGAGGTCAAGGTCGCATGGGAGATCCTCAAGGCGCTGAGGCTGCGCGCCAAAGGGCCGGTGCTGATCGCCTGCCCGACCTGCGGACGCCTGCAGTTCGACATGGACACCGTGGTCGCCGAGGTTGAGAAGCGTCTCGAGGCCTACGACGACCCGATCGAGGTTTCGGTGCTCGGCTGTGCGGTCAACGGCATCGGCGAGGCCCGCCATGCGGACTTCGGCATCACCGGCGCCAAGGACATGGGCATGATCTACGCCAAGGGCGTGCCGCTCAAGAAGGTTGCGACCGCCAACCTCGTAGACGAGCTCTTTCTCGAGATCGACAAGTACTACGCCTCCGGCAAGCAGGTCGTGAGCGACGCTGCGGCGGCCGCTGAGGCCACCGAGTGGCTTGCGGAGAACGAAGACGAGACGGCGATGACGCCAGAGCGCCTCGCGGCGCTTGAGGCCGCGGCCGCCAAGGAGCCCGAAGCCGCGGCTCGCCTCGACGAGGCGCTCTCACCGGTCGAAGGCCGGCGGTTCACCCGCGCATAGTCAGCCTCCGCGGTCGCTGCGGCTGGACTCTCCCATGGTGGAGTGGAAACGCATCGAGCGCGCCGAGCGCTCGATCGCATACGCTTCTGACCATTCAGGCGTAGGGGACGAGTGAACTAAGGCTCTGGCCCAGGTAAAGCGGTCGTCGCGCTCGTTCTATGCGCCTGCGGTCTCACACTGTGGACCGGAAACGCATAGAACGATCCGATTAGCGGAGGAGACTCGGTGAGGTTGTTGCGGGCGAGCGCCGGTGAGGAGGGTGGCCGGGGGTGGCCACGAAACGAACCCATGTGTGCGTTGGTTTCCTTTCGTGGCCACCCCCGGACCGCCTCAAAACTAATCAGACAGCTGCGAACCGCTCAGCGACCTTCTCCCAGTTGACGGTGCCCCACCATGCGTCGAGGTAGTCAGGGCGGCGGTTCTGGTACTTCAGGTAGTAGGCGTGCTCCCAGACGTCAACGCCAAGCAGCGGCGTCTTGCCGTCGCTGATCGGGTTGTCCTGGTTCGGCGTCGAGACGATCGCCAGACCGGAGCCGTCGTGGATCAGCCAGGCCCAGCCGGAGCCGAAGCGGCCGATACCGGCTGCCTTGAGCTGCGCCTGGAAGTCTGAGAAGCCGCCGAAGGTGGAGCTGATCGCCTCACCGAGCGCGCCGGTCGGCTCGCCGCCACCGTCCGCGCTCATCGACTCCCAGAAGAGGCTGTGGTTGTAGTGGCCGCCGGCGTTGTTGCGGACCGGGCCCTGCTTGTCGGCGGGCAGCGAGCTGAGGTTGGTGAGGATCTCCTCGACCGGCGTGTCAGCCCACTCAGTGCCTTCGAGCGCGGCGTTTGCGTTGGTCACGTAGGCAGCGTGGTGCTTGTCGTGATGGATTTCCATCGTCTGCGCGTCGATATGCGGCTCGAGCGCGTTGAAGTCGTAGGGGAGAGGCGGAACTGAGAAAGCCATGCTTGCTCCTGTAGACGGGATCGCGTTGATCTTGGTGGCTATTTCAAACGCCAAATTCCTGGCTAATCCGTTCTATCAGAGCGGTAGTGCCGCCGTCCGTAAACCTGGCGCGATCCGAGCACTTATGACTCCCGGGGAGTGGAGTTGGCAGTCGCGCCCCGGGTGACCTTAGCTACGGCTACGCTTCGCGCTGCCATGACTCGCCTCTCTGAATACCTACTGCCGACCGAACGTGAACCGCCTGCTGACGCGGAGGCGCTGAGCCACAAGCTGATGGTGCGCGCCGGCCTGGTGCGCCAGATCGGCGCCGGCCTCTGGTCCTGGCTGCCCGCCGGGTGGCGCACACACCAACGCGTCGTCCAGATCGTGCGCGAGGAGATGAACGCGATCGGCGGCCAGGAGATGCTGATGCCGGTGCTGCATCCGGCTGACATTTGGAAGCGCAGCGGCCGCTACGGCTTTGACGAGATGTTCACGCTGAAGGATCGCAAGGGCGCTGACATGGTCCTGGCGATGACCCACGAGGAGATCGTCACCACCCACGCCGCCCAGGTGATCCGCTCCTACCGCGACCTGCCGAAGATCCTGTACCACTTCCAGGTCAAGGAACGTGACGAACCACGTCCGCGCGCCGGAGTGCTGCGCACCCGCGAGTTCATCATGAAGGACTCCTACAGCCTCGACTGCGATCCCGAAGGACTCGAGCTCTCCTATGAGAAGCACGCGGTGGCGTACGACCGCATGCTCGACCGCTCCGGTCTTGAGTGGTACAAGGTCAAAGCCGACGTCGGCATGATGGGCGGCCACGGCGCCGACGAGTACATGGCGCCGTGCGCGGCGGGCGAGAACGACGTGGTCCTGGCCCCGGGGTACGCCGCGAACATCGAGGTCGCGTCGGCCGACGCTCAACCGGTTTCCTTGCCTCCGGCGCCGGATGCGCCGGAGGAGGTCACGACGCCCGGACTCACCACGGTCGGGCAGGTGGCCACCACCCTCGGGGTCCCAAGCGGCGCGCTGCTGAAGGCCTTCCCGGTCGTACTGGATGACGGAAGCTTCGTGCTGGTGATGGTGCGCGGCGACCACCGCGTCAACGAGATCAAGCTGCGGCTGGCGCTGCAGTGCGGCTTCAGAGCGGCGCGCGCGGACGAGATTGAACAGCGCCTCGGCCCGCCGGGCTTCATCGGTCCGGTCGGTGCGCAGATGCGGATCCTGCTCGATCAGGGCGTACGCACAGACGGGGGCGGATACGTGGTCGGTGGCAACCGGCCGGACATCCATCTGAGCGGAGTCGTTCCGGGGCGGGACTTCAACTTTGAGACGGCCGACGTCCGCGAGGTGCTGGCCGGTGACCTTGTGAACGGCCATGCGGTCCGGATCGAACCGGCGATTGAGGTCGGCAACATCTTCAAGCTCGGGACGCGCTACTCGGAGCCGCTCGGCGCGAACTTCCTGACTCAGAGCGGGGTCTCCGAGCCGATCTGGATGGGCTCCTACGGAATCGGGCCGGCACGCATCGCCGCCGCAGCGATCGAGCAGTTCGCCGACGAGCAGGGGATCTCGTGGCCGCGCTCGATCTCACCCTTTGACGTGCACCTGGTGACGCTCGGCAAGGCAGGTAGTGAGGAGCGCGAGGTCTCTGAACTGCTCTACGAAGAGCTGATCGCCGCCGGCCTGGACACTTTGTACGACGACCGTGACGCGAACCCGGGCGAGAAGTTCGCCGACGCGGAGCTGCTCGGTGTGCCGCTGCGCGTGACCGTCGGCAGGAAGGCGTTGGCTGCCGGGGAGTTCGAGGTGCAGCTGCGTCGCGGGCAGGAAAAGGCTTCTGTAGCGGTCGATGGCGCTGTGGCCGCGATAGCGGAACTCTGGCGTCGTCTTCCCTGAACTCCTCGGTGAGCCGCGCGTGCAGCCACATTCATCACTGAGGGCGCGCACGAAGAGACGACTGCTGGGTCTCGATCGTTCGGGGCCGGCGCCGGAGCCGACACTGCGCGGTGAGCCACTGCGGCCGCTGACGATCCCGAACATGATCGGCTTCTTGCGGCTGGCGATGATCCCCGTGTTCCTGATCATCGCGCTGAGCAGCCGCGACGGCCGCAGCACGCCCGCAGCGGTGATCTTTGCCGTGGTCGGATGGGCGGACTATCTGGACGGCTTCACCGCACGCCTGACGGGCCAGTTCAGCCGTCTCGGGGCGCTGCTCGACCCGGTGATCGACCGCATGCTGGTGGTTGCAGGGATGATCGTCGTCTGGGATTTCGATCTGCTGCCGCGTCTGGCGCTCGCAATTGTCATTGCACGCGAGCTCCTGATGCTGGTGCTGAGCGAGATGAGCCTGCGCCGCGGGGTCGACATAAAGATCAACTGGCTCGGGCGGATCGGCGTGGCTCCAACCATGGGTTCGCCCTTCTTCGCCATGGTCGGAGTGCACTGGCTGGCGCTGATCCTGCTTTATGTGGGCATGACGCTTGCCCTGTCGTCTACGGCGGTGTACGTTCAACACGGGGCACGGGAACTGAGGAAACTCTCAAGCTCAGCTTGACCCTCTAAGCTTGAGCCTTATACTCACGGTCCCAGTTAGACCTTTTTTGGACCACCACTCCGCAGTACGGAGGAATCAGTTCGCATGGAAACGTTCCCAGACCTTGGATCACTGACGGATCAGGAGTTGAAGGACCTGATCAAGCAGATGACCGATGAGGAGATTGAAGTCTCCTATAAGCGGCGCATCCTGCACGGCAAGATCGACATCCTTCGGGCCGAGCTCGTGAACCGTCTTCGTCGCAAGGATGAAAGCGGCGAGCTGGTTATCACCGGCGCTGACGTGCAGCGGCTTACAGACATCCTCACGGGCAACTACCCGCACCCTGACGAGGTCGGCGAGCAGCCCGAGGGCCTCGCCTAAGCCCGGTCGCAGTGGCTCAGCACTGCCCCGAGTGTGGCTTTGCCAATGCGGACGGAGCCAACTATTGCCAGCGCTGCGGCGCGTTCATGGCCGGCTCTGAAACCGTTGGAGCTAACACCGCGGCTTACCGGATATCTGACTCCGGCGAGTTCGAGGAAGTCTCCGCTGAGCTCAGCGGCGGCCATGGAGCCAAGCTCGTGATTCGCGCCGGGGGCGGGCGCGCGGGTGAGAGCTTCCTTGTTGAGGCCGCGCGGCTGACAGTCGGCCGCCGGCCGGACAGCGATGTGTTTTTGGATGACGTGACCGTTTCACGTGATCACGCCGTCGTCGTCAGACGCGGCGACGACTACTACCTGGATGACTGTGGGTCGCTCAACGGCACCTATGTAAACCGCCAGCGGATCGAGTCACAGAAGCTCGACGATGGTGACGAACTGCAGATCGGCAAGTACAAACTCGCCTTCCTTGGACGCTAATGGGAACGATCAACGAACAAAACGTGGAAACTGAACTTGACCTGCCGGTCGCACCGGAGAACGGGCGCCCGCGTCAGAAGGCCGTCACCATCGGTGCGGTCTGTAAGGCGTTGGAACTGGAGTTCCCTGACATCTCGATCTCGAAGATCCGTTACCTCGAGGATCAGAAGCTGTTGACACCGCGCCGTACGCAGGGCGGCTACCGGCTGTATACCCAGGACGATGTCCAGCGCTTGCGCACGATTCTGCGCCTGCAGCGTGACGAGTTCCTGCCGCTACGGGTGATTCGCCAGGAGCTGGCCGGCGGCCGCAGCGAACGCGACGTCAGCGCCGCGCCGTCTGACGGGCGCACCATGCGCCGGACGACCGTGACGGCCACAAACCCCGGCGCCCTCTACTCGCTCGAAGATGTGGTCGAGGAGACCGGCGCCGAAGCGAAGCTCGTCGTCGAGCTCGTCGAGTTCGGCGTGATCAAGGGCGAGATCCGGGCCGGTTCGCGCTACTTCGATGACACCGAGCGCGAGATTGTGCGGGCGGTGTCAGAGCTGGCGCGATACGGGGTCGGCGGACGCAACCTGCGCGTGTTCCGGACCTCGGCCGATCGTGAGGCCCAGCTGCTGCAGAGCATTTTGGCTCCGGCGCTGCGCTCACGTAATCCCGACCGCCGCAAAGAGGCGGTCGAGGCGCTTGAGAACCTGGCCTCGGTCACAACGCACTTGAAGCACCTGTTGCTGATCCGAGATCTGCGCAAGATCGCCCCGTAGTAGTCTCCCGCCGCGATGAGTGCGCTCGCCGATGACGGCGTCAACCTGCGGGGTTACATCCGTGAGATCCCCGACTTTCCCCACGCGGGGATCATGTTCAAGGACATCACGCCGCTGTTGCTGGACCCGCGCGCGCTGGACGCGGCGGTCGCACGGCTGATCAAGTACGCCAGGGATCTTGAGATCGACTACGTCGTGGCGGCCGAGGCCCGTGGCTTCATCCTCGGCGGCGCGCTGGCGCGGGGGCTCAGAGCCGGTTTCGTGCCGGCCCGGAAGCGCGGCAAGCTTCCCAGCGACGTCGTCAGCTCCGAGTACGCGCTGGAATACGGGCTCGACGCGCTGGAGGTACACGCGGACGCATTCGCCGGAGGAGCGCGGGTGCTGATCCACGACGACCTCTTGGCTACCGGCGGGACCGCGCATGCGCTCGCGGACCTGGTGGGACGTCTCGGCGGCGACGTAGTCGCCTGCGCATTTCTGGTCGAGTTGACCGAGTTCGGCGGGCGCAAGAAGCTCGAGCCGCACGCGGTGCACTCGCTGATCAGCTTCGACTAGTTCGATGGCGACGACCTCACGCAGTCGTGAGATCGAGGCGCCGGTCGACACGGTCTGGCAAGTGATCGCCGACCCCTATCACCTGCCGCGCTGGTGGCCAGGGGTGACGCGCGTGCAGGACGTACGCGAGGAGAGCTTCACGCAGGTCGTACCGACCAAACGCGGCAAGCCGATGCGCCTCGACTTTCGCGTGACCGAATCGGTGCCGATGGAACGGCGCTCATGGTCCCAGACGCTGCCAGGGACGCCGTTCGAGCGGCTGCTGGAGGTCTGGTCAACGACGGTCACATTGCAGATCAGCGGTGATCGCACGCTCGTAACAATCGAAGAGGTACAGCAGCTGCGCGGTTCGTTTCGCATGGGACTGCCGCTGCAGCGGCGTCCGGCGCGACGCCGGGTCGACGAGGCACTCGCTGGTCTCGCGCAGTTGCTGCGCTGACGGCCGGGCTAATTCTCGCGGAACGGGCCCGAGAGCACTACCTCACCCGGCGTGGTGGGGTGTTGCTGGGTCTCGAGCGTGATCAGCAGCTCGCTGAAGCCAGTGCAGCGCCCCGGCGACGTACAGCGGCGGGCGGCGTGCGCGGGAAGCGTGCCCTCGATCGCGAGCTTGCCATTCTTTCCGACGAGGTTGCGGTCGAAGCCGAGGAACTTATTGCTGGTCGCGGAGTTGTACAGCCAGATGCCGTAGGCGTTGTGGGCGCTGTTCTGTGGAACGCCCTGGGCATCGATGACGATGCCAACCACACCGCCGACGCGTACAACCTGGGCTACACCGATGGTCTGCGTCGCCCCAACCGGCGATGTGAGGTTGAGCGCCGCCAGGATCTGTGTGCCAGTCCCTGTAGTGGCCGTCGCGGTCCCGGTGGTGGTCGTGGCGTTGGTATTCGTGTTGGTGTACGTGTAGACCCGCCGCGGCTTGATTTTTGGCAGCGTCTTTGTCGTTGAACCACTGCTGGCGATCAGCACGATGATGACGGCGACGACCACCGCCGTACCGGCGCCGAGCGCCGTGACAAGCGCCCGCTGGCGCCGTTTGCGATCTGTCGGGGAAATTGGCGTTCGCTCACGCGGCGAGCGCGAGGAGGCCGCCTGCCGTGCTGGCGGTGCGCTTCGCGCCGGTGCTGAAACGAGCGGCTCCGGTTGGGGTGCCGCTTGCTCCTCCGGCGGCAGGGTACGTTCGTCGGCCGCCGCGGGTTGGTCGCTGCGCAGCGGCGCAGCGACGGGGATCTGCGGCAGCGGCCGTGAGGCGAGCGGGGCCAGGCGGTCGGCGATCGCGGCCGCCCACTCACGCTCGTCGTCGGCAGCCTCGAGGTAGACGTAGACCTGGTCGGCGACCTGCGCCGGAAGCTGGGAGAGCAGGTAGTCGGTTATGAGCGCCTGTTCGGGCCCGGGCTCGATGCTGTCAGGCGTGAGCGCGTCGCAGGCGTCGAGCGCGCGCTGGCGCACGGACGAGCGGTCAATTGAGAGCACGCTGGCGATCTCGTCGTAGGTGCGTGCACGCTGCAGCACCATCTGCAGGACCGCGCGCTGGTCGGCGGGGAGATCTTCGAGAGATGCCATGAGCTGCCCAAGCGTAGTGGAGGGCTCGGCCGTTGAAGGGCGCCGAAAGCCGGTATCGTGGGCGCTCGTGTCGCTCGACTTAGACGGCTTGCTGGGCAAGGGATTCGACTCCCTGTACGGGCTGGAGATCCTTGAGGCGACGCCGGAATACGGTCGCGCGCAGGTGCAGATCCGTGACGAGCTCAAGCAGCCGTTCGGGCTCGTTCACGGTGGCGTCTACGCGGCGGTTGCTGAGAGCCTGGCTTCGTGGTGCACAGGCACGGCGGTATTTCCGCAGGGCAAGTCGGCGAACGGGCTCTCGAACCAGACGAGCTTTCTGCGGCCGATGCTCGAAGGCACGATCCACGCCGTCGCCGTGCGCAAACACGCCGGCCGTACGACCTGGGTCTGGGAGGTCGAGCAGAGCGACGATCAGGGCCGGCTGTGCGTGCTGACCCGGATGACGATTGCGATACGCGAACTGCAACTGCCCTGAGCTTGAGCGGCGCCGTTGCCGCAGCCTTTCAAAAAAGCGCCGCAAATCACAAAAATCCGATTTGTTAGCAAATGTTGGCTTGTGTGAGATTCCTCACATACGGCAGCCGATAACGCTGCCAACCTACCGACAGTCGTAATCGACCTGCCGAGTCACCCCTGCCCGGAGCGGTGGTGAACGGGGAAACCATTGCCGCGACGACGGATGTCGAGCGGCCGGGGCGAATCGGTTGCCCGGCGCACAAGCGCCGGCCGCACCTGTAGCGATGAACGTGTGAGCGCACGGTTGCGCGCACGACGTCTCTTCGCGAGCCCGTCAGCTAACCCCGTAGGCGCCCGGTCGTGAATTGAAAAGGAGGCCCTCGCATGCCGAGAGCCATACGAAAAATGCGCGCGCCCAGTGCGGCATCGCTTGCTGCTTGTGCGCTTCTGATGATCCTTCCCGCCACGCTCTTGTCTTTTGATGGCGGGCCTGCGGACGCCGCTTCCGTGACGCACGCCGCGCGAGCACACCACAAGCATTCGCATCACCGCCGGAACCATCTCCACCGCCACCACGTCAAGCGCCACGCGCTTCGGGTGGTAGCCATGAGCCCGACCGTCGCCTCTTGGTACTACGACGAGGGCAACACGGCCTGCGGCTTCCACGCTGAATACGGCGTGGCCAACAAGACTTTGCCGTGTGGCACGAAGGTGGTGCTGCGCTACGGCGGGAGGTCGATTACCGCCACGGTCGACGATCGCGGCCCGTTCATCTACGGGCGCTCCTTTGATCTCGATCAGCGTTGCGCTTCGGCGCTCGGCATGTGGGGCGTCGCGACCGTCTATTCGCACGTCGACTGAGTCCCGCTGCCACCGGCCGCCGCGTAGGCGGCTTCAGGCTCGATGTTGCGCAAGCGGACGGGGAGATCCCGTCCGCTTGAGGGCGCGACGCTACGAACATACGTTCTGTCCGAGGCGTTCGCTTTGATACGGCACATGGATGAACGTTGCGTTGCGCACATGGACATGGACGCTTTCTACGTGTCAGTTGAACTTCGTCGCCGCCCCGAGCTGCGTGGCAAGCCGGTGATCGTCGCCGGGCCGGGACCGCGCTCGGTGGTAACGACGGCTTCGTACGAGGCTCGGCGGTTCGGGGTCGGCTCGGCGATGCCGACCTCACAGGCACGCAGGCTCTGTCCGCAGGGCGTGTTCCTGACCCCGGACTTCTCCTACTACCGCGAGGCGTCGGCCGAGGTGATGGAGGCTGTCAGGCGCAACGTAGAGATCGTTGAGGTCGTCGGCTTGGACGAGGCATACCTCGATCTGACCGGTCTGCCCGCACCGAAGGCCGGTATGCGCGGTCTGATCAAGGAGATCAAACAGCGAACCGGCCTGACCGCATCGGTCGGGATGGGGCCAAACAAGCTTGTAGCGAAGGTCGCCTCCGATGCCGAGAAGCCCGCCGGGTTTGTGGTGCTGAGCCGTGAGCAGGCCTGTGTGCGGTTCGCCGCGGCGCCGTGCCGGCTGATCCCGGGGATCGGGGGCAAGACGGCAGAGCGTCTGGCCGTGCTTGGCGTGCACACCATCTCCGAGCTTGCGGCCGCCAGCGACGAGGCGCTGCAGACGGCGTTCACCGCCCGTACAGCCGGCCACTTGCGTGCGCTGGCGCGCTTTGAGCACGACGGTGCCGTGAGCGAGGAGCGCAAGGTCGTTTCAGAGTCGCGCGAGCGGACCTTCGACACCGACGTCAGCGATCCCGACCAGCTATCGCGGATCCTTGCCGGACAGGTGCTGGAACTCTGCTCGGCACTTGAGCGGCAGGGGCGGCAGGGGCGCACGATCGGGATCAAGGTCCGGCTTGATGATTTCAGCACCCATACACGGGCCAAGACTCTGGCGATCCCGGTGAGTGGCGCTGCCCACGTCGGCCCGGTGGCGCAGCAGTTGTTATCGGCGTTTTCGCCGCCGCGGCCGGTGCGGCTCTTGGGAGTACGCGTGGCGGGGCTGACCGGTGCGGATCGCGAGGAAGGCCAGCAACAGCTGGCGCTGGCGATCTGAGGGCCAGGTAGGACCCTCGGGCGGTGGGTGAGCGGCGGCTAGTAGAGCGCTGCGGCGAGGCGACGGCGCGAGGCGCGGGCCAGCTCGCTCTCGGCGCCGAGCTCGTCCAGCACGCCGACAATCGTGCGGCGGATCCGGTCCTTGGCGCCGTCCGAAGTGGGTAGCGCTTCAAGCAGCAGATCGAGGCCTCGCTCGGCGTCAGTGCTGTCGAGCGCTGCGAAGGCGGCGCTTAGATCCGGGACGCCGGCAGCCTCGAGCTCAATCCGCGCCAGCAGGCCGTCCGCGGCAAAGTTGCCGGGGACGCGGGCGAGTAGCCTGGCGGCCTCGTCGACGTCGCCGCGGCCGTGCAGCAGTCGGGCGAGCGCGAGTACGGCATCAGGGCGCGATGGCTCCAGTTCGAGCGCGGCTCGCAATGAGGCCTCGTCACCGAGGCTGACCAACTCGTCGGCTTCGTTGGGGAAGAGACCGTCAAGGAAGGTCGCGACGGCCGGCGGCGGTTGGGCGCCGACGAACTCCGCGACGACCTCACCATTGCGAAAGGCCTTCACCGCGGGGATGCCCTGGATGTTGAAAGCCCGGGCAAGCTGCTGATTTGAGTCGGTGTCGACCTTGACCAGCTCGACTTTGCCCGCACGCTCAGCCACAGCCCGCTCAAGTACCGGACCCAGGGAACGGCAGGGGCCGCACCATTCGGCCCAGAAGTCGACGACCACGGGCACGCTCTTGGAGCGTTCGATTACCTCAGTTTGGAAGGTTGCTTCGGTGACATCCATCTCACCTCCATCCTAGAGTGCTGGTGACATTGGCCGAGTTCAGTATCGAAGGCGCCGACGTGACGCTGGCCGGGGAGCAGGCGGGAGCTGGGGTCCCGGTCGTGCTGCTGCACGGCCTCACCGCGACACGCCGCTACGTGGTGATGGGGTCACGCTCGCTTGAGCGCAGCGGGCACCGTGTGATCAGTTACGACGCCAGAGGCCATGGCGAGTCGTCGGCCGCGCCGACGCCGGACGCCTACACCTATGAGCTCTTGACGGACGACCTCGAACGCGTGCTCGATTCGCTCGAGATCGAGCGTGCGTTGCTGGCGGGCGTATCGATGGGGGCCCACACGATTCTCAGCGCCGCGCTGCGTATGCCTGAGCGCGTTTCCGCCCTCGCGGTCATCACGCCGGCCTACAGCGGGCCTGAAGCGGTGACCGGCGAGCGCATCGAACGTTGGGACCGGCTCTCGGCCGCGCTTCGCAGCGGCGGCATCGAGGGCTTCGTCGATGCCTACGGAACCTCAGGGATCGCTTCGCCGCGGCTGGCCGAGACGGTTCACACCGTGATCCGCCAGCGCATGGCGCTGCATCAGAGCCTCGACGCGCTGGCCGACGCGCTTGCTGCGCTGCCACGTTCGATGCCGTTTGCCGAGGTTTCAGACCTGGCTGCGATCCAGGTCCCGACGGTGATCATAGGGTCGAGCGATGACGCCGACCCGGAGCATCCGTTCGTGGTAGCCCAGGCATACCGCGACACGATCCCGGGCGCGCGTCTGCTGACCGAGCAGGCGGGAGCGTCGCCGCTGGCCTGGCAGGGCAGCCAGGTGTCGAAGATCATCGCCGAGCTGGCGCAACAGAGCGGTTGAGGCTCAGTCAGTGGCGATTGCCTGCAGCACGTCGAGCCTGGCGGCGCGGCGTGCCGGCCAGGTTGCCGCACCGAGCCCGAGTAGGGCGGCGATGATCAGAAACAGGATCAGGCGAGCGAACGGGATCGAGACATCGGTGACGCCATTGTTTCTGAGTGATCCGGCCAAGGCAGCGCCCAGCGCGGTGCCGATCACGACTCCGACGACCGCGCCGAACACGGCGATCACGACCGACTCGGCACGGATCATGCGTTTCACCTGCGGGCGCGTCATGCCGACGGCTCGCAGCAGTCCGATCTCCCGAGTGCGCTCGAAGACGGAGAGCATCAGGGTGTTGACGATCCCGATCAGGGCGACCATCACCGCGAGCGCGAGCAGCACGTAGACCAGGCCGAGTAACGCATTGACCTGGGATTGCTCGTTCTGCTCGAACTGCTTGCGGGTTCGGATATTGAGGTTCGGATACGCGGTGAGCGCCTGCTTGAGTGTCATCTCGAGGTCGCCCGCGCCTGGAGCGCTGCGGATCAGCAAGGTGTCAGGCAGCGGATTGTCAAAGTGCGCGCGGAAGTAGGCGTCACCGACGACGTAGCTGCCGACGAGCGTGTTGGGCTTGAAGATGCCTCCGACCCGCAGGGTCGTAGGGCCAGTGTTGGCGAAGGTGGCGTTGATGACCGACCCGACCGCAAGGTGATCTGAGCGGGCGGTGGTGGTGTCGATCAGCAGCTCACCGGCCACCAACGCCTGAACTTCTTGTCCCGCCGTCGTGTTGAGGCTGACCGTCTGGGAGAGCTGCCTCGGAGTGGCGGCGACCAGTGTCTGGACTGAACCGTCGGTCTCGAACTGGCCGTGGTAGATCTTGGTGATGGTTCCGACGCCGTGGATCGCACCGGCTATCTGCGCGACGTTGTTGCTGACGTTGCTCGAGGTGATCAGGTAGTCGGCCTTGATCGCGTTGTCGATGCTGTCGGTCGTCGACTCGCTGAGCGACGAGCCCAGTACGGTGATGGTTGAGACGAGCGCGATGCCGATCATCAACGCGGCCGCTGTCTGGGCGGTGCGATGCGGGTTGCGAAGCGAGTTTTCGCGGCCGAGGCGCCCGGGCATCCCGAGCATCGCCGCGAGCGGCCGGCCGATCGCGCCCGAAAGCGGTCCGGCGAGTAGCGGCAGCAGCAGCGCGGCGGCGATGAACAGCAGTAGCGCCCCGACTCCGACGGCGCCGATCTTGGCCCGAGCGACCCCGGAAATGATCAAGAGCGCGCCCAGCACCGTGAGCCCGAGCCCGCCGGAGCGCCGCTCCCAAGACATCGTCGTGCGGTCTTCTATGTGCGCGGTCAGCGCAGCAACCGGCGGGATCCGGACCGCCTTTCTGGCCGGCATGATCGCCGAGAGCAACGTCACCCCGACGCCGACGACGATCGCGACGATCGGGGTCCTCGCTTCGAAGACCAGCGGCGCCGAAGGTAGGGTCACGCCGAACGCGCTCAACAGCGCGCGTAGACCGACGGCGGCGAGCACGCCGAGGCCGAGGCCGATGATCGACGCGATCAGACCGGTCAGCGCCGCCTCGGTCAGGACCGATCGGAAGACCTGTCGCCGGCTGGCACCGACAACGCGCAGCAACGCGAGTTCACGCGTGCGCTGTCCGACCGTGATCGAGAAGGTGTTGAAAATCGTGAAGCCGCCCACGAGCAGCGAGATGAACGCGAAGATCAGCAGCAGCGCGGTCAGGAAGCCGAGCGCCTGACTTATGGAACTCGAGAGCTGGTTCGCGATCTGCTGGCCGCTGAGCACCTGGACGCCGCCAGGAAGGACCTTGCGGATCTGATTCTCGAGCGCGACATTATCGGCGCCGGGCTTCGCCAACACGTTGATCGTGTCGTAGTGACCGACCGACCCGAAGAGCCGCTGCGCAGTCGGCAAGTCGAACGCGGCAAGCGTCGCGCCGACCAGGTTGTCGTCGCTGCCGAAGGTGACGATGCCTGTGATCGTGAAGGTTCGTGTCGGACCCGCAAGCAGCATCCGGACCTTGTCACCGATCTTGAAGTGGTATTTGTTCGCCGTCGCCTTGTCGATAACGACCTGATCGGCGTTGGACGGCGCCCTGCCGGTGGCGAGGTGCAAAGCCGAAAGCTGGCGGTTGGGATCAAAGGAGAAGCCGAGCGAGCCCTGCGAGCTGCCCACTGCACGGCCGTCGGGGGTCACGATCTGCGCGTAGCCGGTGACCGATCCATAAGCGAACTGCACGCCCGGAAGCGCTCGCACGGCGGCGATCAAATGTTGCGGCACCGGCTTGCGGTTTGCGGTGCTGTCGACACCGCCGCCGCCCTTCTCGGTGAACTCTGCATCACCGCGGATCTCGAAACTGACGTGCTGATAGACCGTGCCGACGAGACTGTTGAAAGTCCGGTTGAGGGTGTCTCCGAGCACGAGCGTGCCGGTTACGAAGGTGACGCCGACGATGATCGCGAGCGCCGTCAGCGCAAGCCGCAGCTTGCGCGCCAGCAGCCCCTTGAGCGTGACCCGCAGCATCGCTATCCGCCGAGCTTTCGCATCTCCTCGAGCACCCCGTCAGCGGTGGGCTCGAGCAGCTCGTCGACAACGCGTCCGTCCGCCAGGAAGACCACGCGGTCCGCGTAGGCCGCGGCCCTGGGGTCGTGGGTGACCATCACTATCGACTGCTGGTGCTCAGTTGCCGCGGTGCGCAGGAACGTCAGCACCTCCGCGGACGAATTCGAGTCGAGGTTGCCCGTGGGCTCGTCGGCNNACCAAGGCCCGGGCCAAGGCGATCCGCTGCTGCTGGCCGCCGGAGAGTTCGCTGGGGCGATGGCTCAGACGATCCCGGATCTTGAGCTGACCG
This sequence comes from Solirubrobacterales bacterium, assembly GCA_003137075.1. Lineage (GTDB taxonomy): Bacteria > Actinomycetota > Thermoleophilia > Solirubrobacterales > Solirubrobacteraceae > Palsa-465. The sequence continues at coordinate 5,369 of PLES01000143.1, read as the reverse complement.
ACAAGCAGCTCAAACCAGGCCGCGTCGATCGTCGTCCCGGCGAGGTCAGCGGAGAGCGTGATGTTCTCCTTGGCAGTCAGCGTCGGGATCAGATTGAAGGCCTGGAAGATGAAGCCGATGCGGTCACGTCGCAGCTGTGTGAGCGCGGCATCGTTGAGCGAGCCGAGATCCTGATCACCGATGAAGGCCTGACCCGAGGTGGCCACGTCGAGGCCGGCCATGCAGTGCATCAGCGTCGATTTGCCGGAGCCTGACGGGCCCATCACGGCGGCGAACTGTCCCCGTGGGAACTCGACGCTGACTCCGTCGAGGGCACGGACGCTTGCATCGCCGCTGCCATAGACCTTGGTCAGCTCATGCGCGCGTGCGGCTGCCGCTACTGATTCGCCGTCTGAAGGTGTCATTCTGATCTCCGGTGCGGTTGGCGCTCTGAGCATCCTTCCAGAGCGTCCGGCCATCACGGCCTCGGACCAGGATCACCGATTGCTGCGGCGCCGTCATGGACCCCTGGGTTGAACTTGGATCAACCCAGGGGTGGACTGCGGCTTACTTCTTGTGCTTCTTGGAGGGCGCCTTGCCGACCAGGATCTTGATGTGCCTCAGCGTCGACGGCGCGACGTAGGTGTCACCGCTGTACTGGAAGCTCACGCTGAGCCATCCGCCCGCAAAGCGCGAGCGTGGGAACGGCATCACAGCGCTGTACGTGCAGTTCGGCAGAACGGTGACGCTGGTTGACGCGAGCTGACGGGTGCCATTGAGCACACGCACTTGCACCTTGCCGAAGCAGGCCAAGGCTGCCGGCGTGACGGCAGGGATCCCAACGTCGCCGCTGATCGTGAATTTGGACGGCACCTTCGCGGCCTTGCGCGGGGAGATGTCGTAGTTGAAGTGGGTCACCGGGCGCGGATCAGGCACGGTCTCGAAGGTCGAGTCGGCGCCGTAAGAGACCGAGGTCGACCCGTGGTAGGCCACGAGCCTGTAGTGGAACGTTGCTCCGGGCTCGATCGCCGGGAGGATCAACGTCACGGGGACGGATGCGACGCCGGCGGGGACCGTCTGGGTGTAGGTGGTGAAGCCGTAGGTGTCCGTCGGCCCGTACTGGAAGTAGTAGTAGGTGGTCTCGTCGTTCGGGTTGATCGACCCGGTCAGCGTCGCCTGGTAGCGGCCTACGTCGGACGCCGCTCCTGTGATCGGGTCGGGGGCCGGCTCTCCAGTTGTCTTGAAGGTCTCGACCGGCGTGGTCGAGCTGCCGTCGGCGTTCGTCGCGACCAGCGTGTAGTAGTAGGTGGTATCGGGGCTCAGATCCGTAAGCGTCGTGTGCTCGGCTACAGCTGCGGTTCCCGCTCCTGCACTGGCCGCGGTCGTCGGAGCCGTCTTTCCGAGGGCGTCGGTCGGACCCCAATCAAACTGGTACGTGGTCGCAATTCCGTTCGGGTTGACGGTCCCGTGTAGCACCGCCTCAGTCTCTGAGATGGACGTGGTTGCGGCCGGGGCGACCGTCGGTGAGGTGGCCGCGAGTGCGACCGGCGCGCATGCAAGCGCGCCGACTGCGACCAACCCCAAGATAAATTTCCGCATCACAACCTCCCAGTTGCTTGTTTGGCGATACAGCTGCCTTACCCGATTCTTAAACACATAAACGGAGCATTCGATGCGTTTTAGGGTTTGCGAGGTGAGTTGACGTCGCCGTATGCGTAGGCCGACGGGACCGCCTCGGCGACCGCCCAAGAGCTGGGGAGGGCGCTACGCCTGGGTCCGCTTGGCGGCGACCCGGGCGGGCTCGATCCGGATCACGTCCCAGGCCAGTCCGAGGCGCTGGAGCGTTCCGATCACAGCGGCTGAGATGTCGAGCTGCCAGCGCTCGAGTCCGTGGCGTGCGCTCGTGGGAAAGGCGTGGTGCCCGTTGTGCCACGCCTCACCTAGTGAGAACGGAGCCAGCCACGCGAGGTTGCGTGACTTGTCGCCGGTCTCATACGGGGCGCGACCGAAGTAGTGGCAGAGCGAGTTGATCGAATAGGTGACGTGATGGAGTACCAGCACCCGCACCAAGCCGCCCCAGAGCATCCCGGTTAAGCCGGCCCTCCAGTTGAAGCCGCCGAACAGAAAGCCGAGTCCGAACGAGACCAGGATCCCGCCGATCGCCCACCAGAGGAAGGTCTGATCGATCCAGACGAGGTCCGGATCGCGCATCAGGTCGGGTGCGTACCGGCTTTTGCGTCCGCGCTGGGTGTGAACGAAGAGCCAGCCGACGTGGGCGTGCACGAGGCCCCTCAAGGCGCCCCTGAGTCCCTGCCCGTGCTCGACGTGGGGGCTGTGTGGGTCGCCGATCTGGTCGGAGAACGCGTGGTGCTTGCGGTGGTCCGCTACCCAGGCGACGATTGGACCCTCGATCGCCATCGATCCGAGCGCCGCGAGCGCGATCCGAATCGGCCGCGTGGTCTTGAACGAGCGGTGCGTGAAGAGCCGGTGAAAACCGACGGTGATTCCGAGGCCGGTGGAGAAGTACATCGCGAGGAATACGAAGATGTCGTTCCAGCCGAGCGCTACGTCCCAAAGTTGCCAGGCCACCAGCCCGAGCGCCAACACGGGCAGCACGGTGACAAGCCCGGTGATGAAACGGTTGAGCGACTCGTGCGCGACGGGCTCGACGTCATCGTTTGAGCTAGCGGCCGGCGGCGGGCCGGGCAGCTCGGTGAGTTCGCTTGTGGTTGCTGTCATCGGGGCTTCGGTGGGGCGCTCGGTGCCTGGATGTCCGGACGTGCGACAGCGAGGTACGCCACAAGGATGGCGACTACGGCGGCGAACACGATTGAGGTGCGCCCATCCCCGAAGTTGAGCCCGGTGATATTGCGGGGCTTACTGACGTAATCCGCGAATGACGCGCCGAGCGGCCGGGTCACGATGTACGACATCCAGAACGCGGCGATGCTGTTCAAGCCCAGGCGCCGGCGGGCGAGCGCCGGCATCAGAATCACCGCCGTGAAAAGCAGGCCTGAATCGAGATAGCCGAGATTCAAGGAGGTTGCCGTGAAATCTCCGAGCGCGGTTCCGAGGGCGAAGGTGGCAAACACGGTCGCCCAGTAGAAGGCCTCGCGTCGCTGGGTGGTGATGCTGTGGATCGAGAGGGTGCCCTCGCTGCGGCGCCACAGCCAGAAGAGCAGACATAGGACCGGAGTCCAGAGCAGGGTCGTGCCCGCGTACGGGATGTGGACGTCCAGATGCAGGAAGTCGGACACGCCGGTTCCGGTGATGGCTATCGCGTAGGCGAGGAACCAGTAGGCGAAGGCTCTGTACCGGCGAGTGCTGAACTGCAGCAGCAAGCCGACCACGATCACCAGTACCTCGGCCCCGCCGCCGCCGAAGTTGCCGTAAGTCTTGAGGTAGTCGGAGGTTGCCTCGCCACCCGCGGTGGTCAGGATCTTGACCAGCCAGAAGGCAGCGATGATCTCGGGTACCTTGGCCGCAAGCGGAGTGGGGAAGAAGCGCCCGAGGATCGGAACCTGGTCGGCCGTGGACTTGCCGCCCAGGGTGAGGGCGGAGGACCGATTCTCAACGCCCGGGCTCACGCTGGGGATACCTGTTCGGCGTCTGTACTTCTGACCATGCGGCGAATCTAGGGTGAGCCGGCGGGGCTCCACAACCGTCGCGAGGATGATCTTCATCAGTGTCTCTCTCAGCCTCTGGTCTAAGCGGATCGCTCTGGAGTTGAAGTTGCGGCTCCGCCGTGTGAGGTGCACCGCGTGGGCTGATCGGTATCGTGGCCGCGGTGCTTCGCAGTTCTTCGACCGAGCAGGCTGAGAGAGGCCGCATCAGCCGTTCGTATGCGCCCCCGACCTGGCTGCTCTCCAGCGCAGCGCTCTTGCTGCTGGTGTTCGCGATGCGCTGGGAGCTGTCGTTGCACCCGTTTCCGGGAGACGCTTGGGCGGCACAGTTAGGTGCGTCGCACAAGCCCTGGCTCGTCTATGCGATCACGCGGCTCTACCAGCAGGCCGGGCGACCACTAGTCGCGGTCGGGGAGGTTCTGCTGATGGTCGCCTGGCTCTGGCGCATCAGCGGGCCACGGGTGGCTAAGGGCCTGTTGATCACCTTACTCGCGTCAGTGACCTGCGGAGTGATCAAGGAGGTCTGCGGTCCAACCCCATTTTGGCTGACTCTGCATCACGTGGGCACAGACTTCCCGAGCGGGGTCGTCACGTTCGTGACAGCTGCCGGGGGATATCTCGCCGTAGTCGCGAAACGTGAGGGACGGAGCACCACCGCGGCGATCCTGATATTGGTGATAGCCGGAGCCGGTCCGGCGCGCGTGCTCGGCGGGCAACACGTTCTAAGCGACGTGCTCGGCGGATACATGCTCGGCGTCGCCTGGCTGATCGCCGCACATCGGTACGCCTACGCGGCGCTGCCAAAGCGCCGCATTCACGAGGAACCGGCATGGAGCATCGCCAGCCTGGAGCCAGCGCCGAAGTCGGCCGAGCTGGCTCGCATTCAGTGATGCTGTAATCCGCTCGCTGCGACCAGGCTGTAATGCTGAAGCCGCTGCCGGCAAGTAGGGGATATGCAATACACCAACAGCGAACGAGAGCGCTTCGAACGGCTCTTTCGCACCCATCACCTCACGGTCCACGCGTTCGCACGCCGGCGTGTCACGGCCGAGGCGGTCGACGACGTCGTGTCGGAGACGTTCACGGTGGCGTGGAGACGACTCGACGACATCCCGGACGACCCGCTGCCATGGCTGCTAGGCGTCGCCCGCAATGTCGTGGGGACGGCCCGCCGCGGTGAGGCCCGGCGCCTACGGCTCCAGAGCCGAGCGCAGGCTGACTACCAATCCTCGGCCGAGGAGCCCGAGGTAAACCTCCAGAGCGGCCTCGTCAACGCCGCGCTCGAGCGATTGAACGAGCGGGACCGCGAAGCCCTCACGCTCGTCGGCTGGGACGGTTTGACACCGACAGAGGCCGCGGCGGTCATAGGCATCCCCGCCAACCGCTTCCGCGTCCGGCTGCACCGTGCCGGCCGGCGCCTCCGCTGGGCGCTCAACGCCGCAGAAGAAGAAGCCGACGCGTCTGCTCAGCAGGAGCTCCCCGGCCACGATTTCAACTCTCAAGGAGCAGTCGCATGAAACATGAATCTGAGGCGCTCGAAGCGACTCTCGAACTGGTCAGAGCTGCCGATCCTCTGTACTACTCGCAGGACGAGCAGCCCGATACCGAGGCAGCACTGCGCGTGATGCTCGCCAACGTGCCGGTCTCGCGCGCGCGTCGAGATCCGCATCGTCGGAGAATCCTGACCCTCGCAGGAGTGGCGGTCGGGGCGACGGCCGCCACTGTGGTGGCGCTGAACGTCGTACCAGGCGGCAGCGGGGGGGTGTC
>PLES01000064.1 GCA_003137075.1 Solirubrobacterales bacterium | reverse complement strand
CGGCTTGCGGCGGAGTGATGGGAATGATCGCGATGCTGCTGCTCACCGCTGCTCGGCATCGTTCGGAACGAAGCGGGCGTGGTGAAGTTCCGGGACGGCTCCGCGTATGCCGTCGCAGTGTTCACGCGCACCAAACCAGATACGACGGCTGATCCGAGCCGCCATGACGCCGCCGTCGGCCAGGTCGCATGCACGCTGATCGACCAACTGAAGACCTGAGGTTCGCACCAGCCACTTCGTGGGTAGGAGGCCCGTGTGGTTACCCGCACGTCCCAAACGGGAACTCAAAGCTCGCGCCCGTGTTGCGCCACGCGTAGACTCCTTTCGCATCTCCTCGGACACGAGACGTCGTCGCCTTATCTTGTCGAGCCCGGCTGTCGAGGGTGAGCACCAGCTCGCCCATTCGGGCCTGCGTAGGCTTGCGCGTGGTGTAACCTCCGCGAGCTATCTCCACTAAAGCAATCGACATTGACGAGATAATGCCGGGCGCACGCGACAACCACGGGGGCCAGGCACAGGGCAACGCGACGGGCGCGGGCGAGTCACGAGCGCTCGAGCTCGAGCTGCGCGACGTCCAGAAGCGCTACCCCGGACGGCGTGAAGCCGCGATCAGCGATCTCAGCCTGACCGTGCCGGCCGGCGAGGTATGCGTACTTGTGGGGCCGTCCGGATCAGGCAAAACCACCGCCATGCGCCTGATCAACCGCATGATTCAGCCGACCGGCGGCGACATCCTGCTCGGCGGCCGCAGCGTGCTGCAGCGCGACACGACCGAGCTGCGGCGCGAGATCGGCTACGTGATCCAACAGATCGGCCTCTTCCCGCACAAGAGCGTGCGCGACAACATCGCGACCGTGCCGAAGCTGCTCGGCTGGAACAAGGAGCGGATCGAGACACGGGTCGAAGAGATGCTCAAGCTGATCTCGCTCGACGCCGAGGATGTCGCCGACCGCTATCCCAACCAGCTCTCGGGCGGCCAGCGTCAGCGCATCGGGGTGGCGCGTGCGCTCGCCGCCGACCCGCCGCTGCTGCTCATGGACGAGCCGTTCGGCGCGATCGACCCGATCAACCGCAGCTATCTGCAGGACGCCTTCCTCACATTGCAGGCGAAGGTGCGCAAAACCGTCGTGTTCGTCACGCACGACATAGACGAGGCGATCAAGCTCGGAGACCGCATCGCGATCCTGCGCGAGGGCGGCGTACTGGCTCAGTACGCGACCCCCGCGGAACTGCTCGACCACCCGGCTGACGAGTTCGTCGCCGAGTTCGTCGGCGCCGACCGCGCGCTTAAGCGCCTCGGCCTCACCACGCTTGCGGAAGTCGAGCTGACGAAGATGAACGGCCACCGGCCCACCGGTGAGATCGCCGTTACGACAAACGTGCGCGACGCCCTCTCCGCCGTGCTCGCAGGCGGCGGCGAACCGCTCACCGTGGTGGCGGCGGACGGCGAAGTGCTGGGGCTGGCGACGCTGGAGGCTATCGGCCACCTCTTCAAGAACAGCGACGCCAGCCTGATGCCGGCCAGCGGGCCGGCATCAGGGCAACAGGCATGAAGCTCCCCCTCGCGGCCGGTGGCCCGATCATCCCCAGCTTCGGCTCGCCGCATTCGTTGGCGTGCGAACGCGCAAACCGGCTGTTCTGCTGGGGCTGGTTCAAGGAGAACTGGGCCGGCACGCTCTGGCCGGCGCTCAAGCAGCACGTCGTGCTAACCCTGATCGCCGTAGTGATCGGCTTCGCCATCGCGATGGCGCTGGCGCTGATCGCCTACCGCTATCGGCGCGCGGAACAACCGCTGATCTGGTTCACCTCGTTCCTCTACACGATCCCGTCGCTGGCGCTGTTCGAACTGCTGGTTCCGGTGCCGGGCCTCGGGCTGAGTCGCACAACGGCGGAGGTCGCACTCGTCGCATACACGCTGCTGATCCTGTTCCGCAACATCCTCACGGGGCTGCGGAATGTGCCCGAGGAGGTTCGCGACGCCGCCCGTGGCATGGGGATGAGCCGTAGGCAGATGCTGACTCGTGTCGAGCTGCCGCTGGCGCTGCCGGCGATCATCGCGGGCCTGCGGATCGCGACCGTCAGCACAATCGCGCTGGCGACGATCGCCGCACTGATCGTCAACCAGGGCCTCGGCGTGCCGATCCTCAGCGCGATCAGCAACAGCACCGGACCGTTCAAGACCGAGCTGCTCGCCGCCGGCGCGCTGGCGGTGCTGCTGGCGATCGCCGCGGACGCACTGCTGGTTGGCGTGCAGCGGCTGATGACGCCGTGGGTAAGGGCGCGGGCTGCGTAAACCGCACCAGCGACGGATAGACACAAAGCGATGCACAACTTCATTCAGGCTTTCCAGTTCATCGGTCGCAACGGCGAGCTGCCAGGGCAGCCGCACTTCTCGACGCTGACCTACTACTCACTGGGCACGCTGAAGATCACCCTGATCGCGATGGTGATCTCGCTCGCGATCGCGCTGCCGATCGGGGTCTGGCTCGGCCACATGCACCGAGGCTCGTTCGTCGCGATCAACCTCGGCAACATCGGCCGAGCTTTGCCGAGCCTGGCGGTGTTGGCGATCGGTGTCGCGTTCCTCGGGATCGGGCTCAAGAACGTCTTGCTTGCACTGGTCGTGCTGGCGGTGCCGCCGATCATCACCAACGCCTACGTCGGACTTGACCAGGTCGATCCTGACCTCGTCGACGCGGCCCGCGGGATGGGGATGACCGGCTGGCAGATCCTGTGGCGCGTTGAACTGCCGCTGGCAGTCCCGCTCGTGATGGCCGGCGTACGAACCTCGGCGCTGTTCGTGATCTCCACAACCACGATCAGCGCGCTGACCGGCTACTCCGACAGCCTCGGCGAGATCATCAACGACGAGGCGAGTTACCACCTCTCCGGCGTGCTCGGAGCGGCGATCTGCATCGCGGCGATGGCGATCCTCGTCGAGCTGCTGCTAGCCGGGGCGCAGCGGGCGATGACGCCCGTTGCCCTGAGGGGCCGCGTGGCCGACGTGATCCAGGACGAGTACGTCCCGATCGCCGTCGGAGCCGCCGGCGTGATTTGAATTACCTATGAAAACCAGAGGAGGAAGCATGAAGTTCAGTCGCATCAATACTGGGCGAGCGATCACCGCGCTGGCCGTCGCAGCCATCGCCGGTGGTTACGGCGTGGCCAGCTCGGCCGCGCATAGCATCGCTCACAGCCGCACGGCCAAGACGGCAGCAGCGCTGCCGGGTACGGGCAAGCCGGCTATCACGCTCGGGGACAAGAACTTCCCCGAGGAGTACATCCTCGGGGACCTGTACCAGCAGGCATTGGAGGCCAAGGGTTACAAGGTCAACCTGAAGCCGAACCTGGGCTCGACTGAGATCGCCTGGAAGGCGCTTCAGTCCGGGCAGATCCAGGCCTACCCGGAGTACGACGGCACGCTGCTGGCGACGATCGCCGGGATCAGCAAGAACGCGGCCAACGCCAAGGCGGAGGCTGCCGAAACCGTGAGCTGGCTGGGTAAGCACGGCTACGACTTCACCAACGTGACGCCCTTCACCGACTCGGATGCGATCGCCGTTCTCAAGACCTACGCGAAGGCGCACAGCCTGAAGACGATTGGCGATCTCAAGAAGCTCGGGTCGGCCGTGAAGCTCGGCGGCGCGGCTGAGTTCAGCACCCGCTATCCGGACGGCCTGGTCGGGCTGCACAAGATCTACAAGGTGTTCCCGACGTTCGATCCGCTGACGATCTCGAGCTTCTACACGGCGCTCGACAGCGATCAGGTGAACGCCGCGGTGGTGTTCACGACCGACCCGCCGCTGAAGACCGGCAAGTACGTCGTGCTTCAGGACACGAAGTTTATTTTCGGCTTCCAGAACGTTGGATTGGTAGTCAAGGCAAGCGTCGCTACGGCAGAGGGCTCAGCCTTCACCGCAACGGTCAACTCGGTCAGCAAGCTGCTCACGCAGCAGGCGATCATCGCGCTCAACTCCGCAGTCGAGGTTGACAAGCAGAACGCGGCTACGGTCGCCAAGGCGTTCCTCAAGGCGAACGGCCTGCTCTAGGCAAGCCGTCAGGCAGGGCTGAGACATGTCGGGGNNCCGAAGGCCCAACCAAGCTTGTGGGTCAGCGGACCCGCGGCTCGTAGATCGTCGTGCGCTTGGAGGTCGACATGCCACCCTTCACGCTGACGTCGAGCACAACCGACAAGCGATGGCTCTTTGCGTCCTTCAGGAGTTTGAGGCCGGCGGTAGTCAGCTTGATCTTCACCGTGCGTGAGCCGCCAGCCGCGAGTGAGTAGTTGGCAGAGCCGATCACGGAGCTCTCACGCTTGCGCTTGTGGTTCTTGAGCGTGACCTCGCGCGTGTAGACAAGCTTGAGCGTGCCGTGGGCGGCGACGGCCTTCGAGCCACGGACATGGATGCTCACGTCTTTACCGGCGAGCTTCAGTCCGCCGGCGCCGATTGAGACGATGAGGGTCGGCTTCGGCTTGGCGGTCGCCGTGATCGCGACCGCGACCGGAGCGGGAGTCGGAGCCGGCGGCACGGGAGCGGGCGCAGCGGGCGGCGCGACCGTGGGCGTTCCGCTGGAGAGCGTTACTCCGGCCGCGAGCAGCGCGAAGACGGCACCGAGCGTCGGGTGGGCTTCGATGCCGTTCACCTCCAAGCCGGTGCTCGTGTCGTAGCGATCGCCGTAAGGTACGAGCGAGCTGGTGTCGTCGATATAGGCGACGTTGCGGTCCATAAGCTGCTCGGCTATCGGGTAGCTATTGAGCCAGGCCGGGAGGTAGAACAACCATGCGACCTTGTTGAGGTTGCCGGCGCCGGTCTGCAGCGGCATTCCGTACGTCGTTAGCTGGCTCGCGTAGAAGCTCGCCTGCTCTGCGGCTACCTGGTCCGGTACCAGCGCGATGTCGATCACCATCTCGTAGTAGGCGTTGTAGAGCGACGACCAGGTACCGGTCGCGCCCTGCGCGAGGTTCAGGTAGTCGCCGGCGGACACGTCGGTCGAGAGGTCGATCCACTGCCCGACGTTGTCGGTCGCGGCATCTGACCACGTGGTGGCGTTGGCGTCACCGATGATCGTTGCGATCTGGCCGGCAGCCGCCAGCCCGATCAGCGCTTTTATGCCGAGGTTCACGGAGCCCGTCGGCGTCTTGTACTGCGCGGGCACCCAATCGTCGGTTGTGAGCTGGCCGGCCGGCGTCGGTACCTGGGTGACCAGATAGTTGGCCCACTGACTCCACAGCGTCTGCCATTTGCTGAGGAACGGCTCCGCGACCGTCGGACCAACCGCGTTCGCGTAGGCCGCGGCCATGATCAGCATGCCTGCCGACTCCTCGATCGGCATCTGCTCGCCGGCGCCCGGTACGCGTCCGGACGCCATCGGATACCCGCCGAGGTCGTGCACGCAGTAATACGGCGGAGGCGACTCGGTCCACGCCGACGCGTCCTGCCAGGCAGTTGATGAGCACCAGTCGAGGATCGGCGCCATCACCAGCGGGATCAGGGCAGGATCGAGATAGAGCCAGGCCAGGAAGGCCTGATCGAAGATGTCGACGGTGTTCGTATCGCCATCGGAGGAGATCTCCTTGCCGAGCAGCCAGGGATCGCCGCCTGGTCCGATCGCGAGCTCGGTCCCGCCGTAGCACTGACGCAGCGCTAGCGCACAGGCTGCGGCATAACCCGCGCCTCCGGCGGCGGTTGCGTCGGCCTCTATCTGCGCGTCGAGCGCCATCGCCCGCTGCCGCGCAGACGCGGCTCCAAGCATGAACGCGGCGGTCATGTCCTGCCAGCCTTGTGCCCCCGTCGCCGTCCAGTACTGCGTCCAGAGCGGCAACAGATCTGTCGCGGGTGAGGAGCCGTAGCTGATCAGCGGCGTGCGCACATGCCCCAGCACGAAGCTGGTCGAGCCTGCGCTCGAGCCGAAGTCGACGGCGTACGCAAAGACCGGCTGGCCATTCGTACCGCTGATGGCGCTCGGGCTCCCAGTGGAGGTGTCGAGCAGGCTGCTGCTCGCCTGGAACTGGCTGCGTACGGTGACCGAATCGCCCGACTGGTAGCTGAGCGAAGTGCCGACCGGGGCTGCCCAGACGACCGTTCCCCAGTTGGCCATCTGATCGGTCTCGCTCAGAGAACCGGGGCTAGCGAGCTCGACTGCCCAATAGCGGCCGGTCGAGTCCGAGCTCGTCTGCCATTCAATCGAGGCGCTCTCAGTCGACGAGGCCCACTCACCGGTGATGTCGGCATAGACCTGCACGTCGTGCGGGTTCCCGTCGGTGAAGCTCACCGATACGGTCAGCAACGTCAGCGGGACCGACTGCAGCTCAAGATTGCCGGGCTCGACCGGCGAGAGCCACTCCGCGACAAGCTGCACATCTCCGGCGCTGGCTGTGAAGATCGAGCGCGTTGCGGTCACCTCGGTTGAGACTGCGGTCATCGGGGTCACGGCACTGCCGTTGACCGTCGGGTCACCCGCCCAGGCATAAAGATCGTTGTCGATCATGACCAGGCCCACAAACCCCCGGGTGGCCCCGTTCCAGAACTGCGGTGTGGCACCGATCAGCGAGGTCGCAGGCAGCCAGGCGGAGAGATACGGCGAGCGCACGGCCAGCGGTATCGAGGGCGGACGCACATCGGCGCCACCGAGCGTCACGTTTGGCGAGCTCAGATTTGACGCCGCCGAACCGCGACCGCCGGTCGCCGCCATGGCGACCGCTGCGTTGCCGGTAAGCCCCTGCAGCATTTCGAGACCAGGGGCGGCAAGACCGGCGGCTCCGGCCAGCTTCAGCAGCGTGCGCCGGTCGACAGGCCCGAAGCCCAGATTCTCCGTCTCGCGACTGGGCACGTCGGGCGGGGGTGGCGGCTGCGTGCGTCCCTGCTCAGCGGTCATTCGGAATTTGCTCACCATAGTCCATGCTTCCCGGACCGGGAACGTTTTAGTCCTCTGGCCGACCTAACCGGCGGCCCGTAGGTAGGCGAGCACCGCAAGCACTCGGCGATGATCATCGTCAGTCGCCGGCAGATCAAGCTTGCCGAAGATGTTTGAGATGTGCTTCTCAACCGCGCCGAGCGAGACCACGAGTTCGCGCGCGATCGCGGCATTGGTTCGTCCCTGGGCGATCAGCTCGAGCGTCTCACGTTCGCGTGGCGTGAGCGAATCGATCGTGCTGCCCTGGACGCCGCGATGGTGCTCGCGAACCAGCGAGCTGACGACCTCGCGGTCAAGCGCCGTACCGCCCGCGGCGACCCGCCGGACGGCGTCGACGAACGTGCGGACCTCCGAGACGCGCTCTTTGAGCATGTAGCCGACTCCACTCTCACCCGAGGCGAGCAGCTCCTGCGAGTAGGCCGGCTCCACGTACTGCGAGAGCACCAGCAGCGCCAGTGAGGGCTGGCGGCTGCGGGCCTCAATCGCAGCTTTGATGCCCTCGTCCGTGAAGGTCGGCGGCAGCCGCACGTCGCAGATCGCAAGGTCCGGCTTGTGGCCCGCGACGATCCGCAGCAGCCCTGGCCCATCCTCAGCCGTCGCAACCACGTCAATCCCGTTCTCGGACAACAGCGCGACAAGCCCTTCGCGCAGCAGCGCGTGGTCCTCGACGATCACGACCCTCACCGGCACCGGGTGCATCGCGTGGCTGGGGTCAGCGCTCATTCGCTGGGTAGGGTCGCTCGAACCGTGGTTCCCCCGCCCGCCGGGCTTGTGACCTCGAACCAGCCGTCCAGCGCCTCGACCCGTTTGCTCAGCCCGGTCAGTCCGCTACCGGCGGGATCGGCGCCACCAGGCCCGCGATCCTCGACGACGACACCCAACTGCGAATGCTCGTGCCAGATCGTGATCTGCACAGGTACCCCGGGGGCGTGTTTGATCGCGTTGGTCAACGCCTCCGCGGCCACGAAATAGGCGGCATTCTCAAGTGCCGGCGGCGGACGCTGCTCGAGCTCGCCATGGAACTTGACGTTCGGCCCCGAGCGGTCAGCGAGCGATTGCACCGCCGCCTGCAGGCCCCGGTCGGCGAGCACCGGAGGTGAGATCCCACGGGCCAGATCCCGCAGTTCGGAGATCGCGGCCGTCGCCTCCTGCCGCGCCTGGCGCAGCAGTTCCAGGTCTGCTGGATCGGCGCCCTTGCCGGCGAGACGCTCCTCGGCCCGCCCGATCTGCATCGACAACGCGACCAGTCGTGCCTGCGCGCCGTCGTGCAGGTCACGCTCGATCCGGCGTAGCTCAGAGGCCTGGACGTCCACGACACCGGCGCGGGTACGGGTCAGCTCGTCGACTCTGACCTCGAGCTGATGCTCACGTGGCCGCACGAACGCACGCCACAGACCGAGCAGCATGACCAGCACCAGCGCCGGCCAGATCGGCCAGAAGTAGCCGGCTCCGGACATGATCCAGATCAGCACATCTGCAACCACCAGCACCGCGAAGCAGGCGACCACCTGCGTTGCGAGACCGCGGTTGCGCGCCTCCGGCAAGCGCCGGACCCAGCGGTTGACCGCGACCAACGACAGTGGTAGCCCCAGCCCGAACCAGGCCCACATCGGCCAGAAGTAGCCGGCACCGGTGAGTGCCCAGATCACGAGCAGCAGCGTTGCCAGAGCGGCGGGCGGCCCGCTGGCCGCCCGCCCCAGAAGTGGCTTGCCCCGATCACTCACCGCTGGCACCGAAGACGATCTCACCGCTGCGATGATCCCATGCCCGCGCTTGGGCTTGGTGACGGCGCGCCGGGCGCAGGCCACGATCGCCCAACAGCGCGAGCATCGCCGGCAGGGCGATGCCCCTCACGATCGTCGCATCGATCGCGATAGCCGCGGCCAAACCGATGCCGAGCTGCGAGAACGAGACCAGCGGTACGGTCGCAAAACTTGCGAACACGCAGACCATCACGAGTGCCGCGCTGGTGACGCTTGAACCAGTAGCTCCGAGCGCTTCGGCGGCCGCCTGCGCGGCGCTCGCGCCCCGTTTCCGTGCCTCTGAAGCACGCTCCAGAATCAGCACGGTGTAGTCCATCGACAGTCCGAACAGGATCACGAACGCGAACAGCGGCAGCCAGTCGACGATCGCGCCGAACGAACGCAGCCCGAACAGCGACTCGGCCCAGTGGTGCTGGAAGAGTTCGGTCAGGACGCCAAACCCGCCGCCCACCGAGACGAGGTTGAGTGCGATCACGGACACCGCCAGCAGCGGTGAGCCGAACGAGCAGATCAGCAGCACGAACGCGAGTGCGAGCACGAACGCGATCACCAGCGGCGTCATCACCGCCATCTGATGGTTGAAGTCGACGTTGCCGGCGTCATCGCCGGTCAGCTGCGCGGTGGCGCCGGGCAGCAGCTTGGCCGTTTCCGGCTTGAGTGCGGCACGCAGCGTCTCGACGTTGTGGTCCTGCGTGTCGTCGCCGCCGCTGGGCACGGGGATCCCGACCAGCGCCGTCTCACCGTTGCGCGAAACCGCCACCGTCACCTGGCCGCCGGCGCCGCCGGTCAAGCGCTGCCCTTCATTGCCGAGCTCGTGTAGTCGCGCCCGGGCCGCGGTTGTCTTGAGTCGGCGACCTGAGACGACCAGCTGAGCGACGTCGAGACCGCCTGGGAAGGCCCTATCGATCGATCGCTGGGCGACCACGGTCGGGTTGTCGTGCGGTAGATCAGCGCTGCCAGGATTGCCGATCTTGATCGACAGCAGCGGCGCTGCCAAGCAGGCCATCAACGCCAGCGCGACCAGCAGAGATAGCCGTGGGCGTCTGGTCACAACACCGCCAACGCGGCCCCAGACCGGGACCTTCGTGCGTGTGCTGGATGGCCGGCGGCGCCAGATCCGGCCCCGATTGATCCGGTCACCGAGCAGCGCCAATGTCGCCGGCAGCACGGTCAACGAGCCGAGTACCGCGATTGCGACCACGAGGATCGCCCCTAGCGCCATCGATACAAACACCGGGTTGCCGGTGAACAGCAACCCCGCGAGGCCGATCACCACGGTCGCACCGGCGATCAGAATCGCCCGGCCCACCGTTTGCGCAGCGGCATCCAAGGCCGCCTCGGGGCCGGCGCCTGCGAGCCGCTCGGCACGTTCGCGGCGGATATAGAAGAGCGAGTAGTCGACGCCGACCGCGAGCCCGATCAGGATCACAACCGAAGAGGTCGTCGACCCGTTCGGCGCGATCTGCGATACCAGTCCAAGCGCGCCCATCGCGGCCGCGACGGAGGTCAGTCCCAACATCAGCGGAACCAAGGCGGCGACCAGCGCGCCAAACGCTGCCACCAATATCAGCAGGGTGATAGGGAAGGCCACGAGTTCGGCGTGGCTCATGCCTGTGGAGATGGTCTGGTTCTCCGCGCGGCCGAAGGAGCCGTCTCCTGCCTCACCGATGTATACGCCGGGCTCGGCTCGAGCCATGCCGGATACAGCGTGCTCGAGTGCAACTACGTGATCAGTCTGCTGATCGGGATTGCCGCGCAGGGTGACCTCGATCAGCTGCAGCCGGCCGCCGTCGCGTGACAGTGGGTGATCGGACGCGGATGCGTCGACCGACACCACGTAGCGAGCGTGTCGGGCACGTTCGCTCACCACCTGAGCGGCCTGTTCTGTGCGGGCGGCAGACCCGGACCTGACGATCAGGCTCTCACTGAAGCTGTTGAGCAGACCGGCCCGCTGGAGTTGGAGCTCTGCCTGACGAGACTCGCCAGAGCCAGAATCAGCGTTTGACAGAGAGCGCGTTCCGGCGAGCGAGCCGCCGATCCCGCAGCCGACGATCAGCGCCAGCCACAGGACGATCACGAGCTTTGGTCGTCGTGCAGATGCGCGTGCCGCGGCGCGAACCAAACGAGCGATCCCGACCGCGGCTGAGGGTGTGTGAAGCGTGGAAGTTGACATGAGAACCACCCTGCCAACGCCGGCACGGCGATTCGCTGAGGCAGACCGGCGTCCGACGACCGCCACCCCCCGCCCACCTGGTGGGGAAATCCCCCCTACCGCGGTTGACTTCGCGCGCGGGACCGATTGACAGCGTTAGGGTGTGAGCGCCCCGGATCTGGGTAGCCGAAGCTCATGACCGCTTACAGCCCCGCTTTCAAGATCGTGTCCCCTGACGAGGCGGACGACCACTACGCCGGCAGCGATGTACCCGGCGAGTTCCGCCGGCTCACCGAACTGCTCGGCGCTGAGCAGATCGCCGTCACGATGATCCGCGTCCCACCGCACTCAGACTTCGAGCAGGGCACCGGTCACTATCACGACCAGATAGAGGAGATCTACCTGATCACCAAGGGCACGCTGACCATGCGCTTCGCGGACGAGGTCCACGAAGTTCGGGCACCGGCTGCTGTCCGGGTCGCGCCGCACACACCGCGCTCGCATCGCAACGAGGGCGGCGAGCCTGTCGAGATCTGGGCAATCTCCCGCAACGAGGGCAACCACGATGCGGTCAAGATCGACGACTTCTGGCAGGCCTCGGCAGAAGCCGCCCAGCACCGGGGATAGCGTGTGCCCGCCGCAGCCGGGTTAGCTTCCGCGCTTTGGGGTAGGAGTTGGTCCCATGGCCAAGACCAGACCGCAAGATCACGCGTTCGGCAGCGGAACCCCTTTCAGCCTTGGCGCTGAGGAGGAGCTGTTCCTGGTCGATCCGGTCACCGGCCGCATGGTCAACAGCTCGGCTGCGGTCAGCGAGCGGCTCGCGTCGGCGATGCCGGGGATCGAACGCGAACTGCACGCCGGCATGATCGAGTTCGTGACGGGGGTCTGCTCCACCACGCGTGAGGTGATCGGAGAATTCGCGCACCGGCGCGCGGCCTGCTTGGGTACAGGTGTCGGCCTGCTCGGCTCGGGTACCCACCCGACGGCGACCGATGATGAGGCGCAGATCTCCGATAAGGAGCGCTATGAGCGGATTCACGAGCTGCTTGGTGACGCCGTCGCGACGCCGGTGGCCGGGCTGCACGTGCACATCGGGATGCCTGATCCGGAGACCGCGATCAAGGTCTTCAATGCGATGCGCGTCCACCTCCCACTGTTGCAGGCACTCGCAGCGAACTCTCCGTTCCGCAGCGGCCGCGACACCGGGCTCGCGTCGGCGCGAAGCGTCACGATCGGCAGCTGGCCGCGTTCCGGGGTGCCGAGAGCGATGCAAGGGTTCGATGATTTCTGCTCCACGGCGGAGTTGCTGACGCGCGCCGCCGACGTTGAGGACTACACGTGGTTCTGGTGGAAGCTGCGTCCCCACCCGAAGCTGGGCACAGTTGAGATTCGTGCGCTCGATTCACAGAGTTCGCTGCGCGACACCGAGGCGCTGGTCGCGCTCACGCACTGTCTCGCTCGGGCGGCCGCAGATGCGGACGATGTGGATGATCTGCCCAGTGAGCTCCTCGAAGAGGGCATGTTTCGCGCCGCCCGCTTCGGTGTCGACGCCGACCTACCGGACGCAAACGGCGAGCTGCACCCGTTCGCCGATGTCCTCGCCAAGGCCCTGGATCACGTGCAGCCGTACGCGCACGAGCTGCACTGCGACCGCGAGTTGGCGTTGATTCCCGCGCTGGTCGCAGCCCGCGGCGGCGCCGGGCGCCAGCGAGAGATCTGTGGGCTCTCGGGGATCGATTCGCTGCTGCGCGAACTCACGCTCGCGACCGCCCAGACCTCAGGAATCGCGCTCACCTGAGGCGCGCTCGCGTTCGCGCACGAATTCGGCCGAGCGGCGTTTGCGGCTCGATGGCACGAGTCGTGAGAGCTGGCGACGATGCCCCGCGACCCAGCTGTAGCCCCTCTCGGTCAGCGCGGGCCGCGCAGCGAAGACCAGCGCCGGCAGCGATCCGTAGCGCAAGTTGTGCAGCATCGGCGCCAGCGCGGCGCCGCCGGAATAGCGCTGGCCGCCGGGTGCGAGCAGATGCCACGACGCATTCCGCGCTTCAGGCGCGAGATCCGCCAGCAACCGAGCGGCGCGGTCGCGCTGCAACGCGACCGGCTCAAGCTGTTGCGCTCGATCCCAGCGCAGAATCCCTGCCAGCAGCCACGTGCAGAAACCACACTCGCCGTCGTAGAGCACCACCCACCGTTCCATCCGGAGATGCTCCCAGACTCAGCGATCGAACCCGCCGGAAAGATTCAGACCGGAACAGGGCTTGGATCTAGCAGCGCACGCGCGCCGCGAGAGGCTGAAACCAGAGGCTCGGAAGCGTTCAGGGGCTGCGATCCCAGGGTCGCCTCAAGGGCGGCAACAGCGACCTGATCAAAGGCCGTTCCGGTGTCTTTGCGGAGCAGCTCCAACGCCGCTTCGGAGCTCCAGGCTTCACGGTAGACACGGTCGGCGGTCAGCGCGTCGTAAACGTCTGCGACCGTCAGAATGCGGACCTCAAGTGGCAGTGTCCCCGCGGCGACGCGGTTGGGATAGCCGGCGCCGTCCAGGCGCTCGTGATGGCTCTCGACCAGTTGCAGCACCAGCGGTGAGAAGCCGCCAAGCTCCTTCAGCAGTTCGCGACCGGCGACAGGGTGACGCTGGATCTCAGTGAACTCCTGGTCGGTCAGTTTCCCGGGCTTGCAGAGGATCTCGCTCGGGACCGAGAGCTTGCCGATGTCGTGCAGCAGTCCGCCGAGCGCTAGCTGGCGCAACCTGCCCTCGGGCAGGCCGAGCTGTTCACCGATCTGGACCGCGAGCGTCGCGACCCGCCGCGTGTGCCCCTCGGTGGAGGGATCCTTGTCGCCCAGCCGCACGAGCAATGCCCGCACGCGCGCACCGAGGAACGCATCCTCGTGGGCCACGAGTAGATCGGGACGCAGGTCCCCCACGAGCGGTCGCGACGCGACCCCGTAGCGCAGGTCGAGCGCCGCCGGGATCCCGACCAGCGCGATTCCGGCCAGTTCGAGCACGTGTGCGGCCCAGAACCCGCCCTGCATCATCTGGAAGTTCAGCAGCCCGAACTGCGCGCCGATCAGCCAGACAACGCCGTTGGCGACCAGCAGGTCGGAGCGTCGGCGGGTCAGCAGGAAAGTGTGAGCAGAGCGCCAGGCGAGCAGCACCAGCGGTCCCACCGTCACGGCGAAGATCGTCTCCGCGGCCACCGAGGAGGGGTTCGGCACCATCGGAATATGGGTGGCGAAAACGAGCAGGAGCGCGCCTGCAGCGAGCAGGCAGGCGACAGTGATTACCTGGACGCGGAGCAGCAGCCGGATCCGCTCGCGCCCGCGCAAAACCGAGAGACCAGAGGCCGAGAGGATCAGCCCTCCGATCGGCAGGTTGAGCGCACCGGCGCCCTGAACGACGCCGTTGGACCCGATCATCACGCCTGGCGTTGCCAGCGCGTGCACCAGCAGCATCACCGCCATCACCGAAAAGGCGAAGCCGAGCAGCACCGCACGGCCGTCCCCGAACTTCGAGGCGCGCACCGACATCGTGAGTGCCGCCGTCGCTGCCAGCAGCGCCGCGACGCCAACCACGATCAGATGCACGATCCCAGGGATCATCAGCATTCGCGTCCCGGCTGCGGCAAGCATCACGCACGGCACAACCGCCAACGCGGCGACCAGGGTCACCACCGGGAACCGAGTGAGCAAGCGCGACATCTCAACTCCGTATCGACGCGAGGCACCGAGCACTTGAGCGACTCACGGCGGCCGTCACTGCGGATCGGTCTTCCGTCTAACCCGCCGCGCGCGTTTGCCTGCCTCCCTATCCTGGCCCATGGGTGCCGCCGCCAGTCCGGCCGGCGACAGGGGCAATTGAAAGGGGCCAGCGATGGCGAGGATTTCAGCTAGAAGGTCGGCAGTTGCCGGCCTAGTGGCGCTGCTTTTGGCGGGCGGCACCAGCGGCGCTCTGGCGGCGACCGCGACGCCGACGCTGGGTAGCGATTTGGGCGTCCCGACGCAGGGCTTCGGCAGGGTCAAGCCAGCGACGGTGTCGCTCGGCGGTGACCCCACGGGGCTCGCGATCAAGGTGAGCTGGAAGTCCTGGGGTGCGGCCACCGCGGTCGGCAGCGGCACGGGCTACTACCCGCCTCCCGGCAAGCCCACCGCCGACTCCGTGAAGGTGCCGGTCACGCTCGACGCCACCGAGCTCGGGACCTGCCAAGGCAAACCGGCCTACAAGCGGCTGGCCTTCAACTTCCACTACAAGGGCAGGTCGATCAACGGCAGCGTCCTTGGGATCTGCGGCAAGCTGACGTTCAAGAACACTTAGTTGATGGACACTTAGCTGATGGCACCGGTGAGTGACAGCGAATTCGAGGAGCTCGTCAGGTCCGCGCTCGACGAGTTACCGAGCGACGTTCTTGACGACCTCAAGAACGTCGCGATCGTCGTCTCAGATCGCGGTGTCGAGCACCATGCCTACGGGCTCTACAGCGGCAAGACGGTCAAGCGCCAGAACATCGCCGCCAATCAGGCGTTCGTCGCCGACCAGATCTCGATCTTTCGAGATACCCTGGTCCGCGACTTCGGGCGAGAGCCGGATCGCCTGCGGGCCGAGGTCAGGCGGGTCGTGCGCCACGAGGTCGCTCACCATCTGGGCTTTGACGAGGCCGGCGTCCGTCGACTCGGGCTCTAACGCGAGTCCAAGGCACGCCGAAAACGCTGCCTAACTGGGATCAGGCCTTCACGCGCATCGTCGCACGCGCGTCACGCGTGTGGATCAGCGTCAGCGCGCAGACCGTGCCGACCGTCGCGATCACCGCGGCAGCCAGATATGCGGAGTGAAACGCGGCGATGCTGGTATCGGTCGTACCGGCCGCGATCGTCGTGACCACGGCGATGTTCAAGGCGATCGACGACTGTCTCTGAGTGTTGTAGAGCGCTGAGGCGTGCCCGGTATCGCCGCTCGAGACGGTCGTGAACATCGCCGTCTGGACCGCCAGGAAAGTCGCGCTGTTGGCAATCCCACCGAACAGCATCAGCCCGCGTACGAACCAGAGACTGGTGTGCGGCGTGATCAGCAGGAACGCGCACAGATAGACAACGAGCGCAGCGGCACCTGACGTCGCCAGCGGCCGCGGCCCGAACCGCGGGTAGAGTCTGCCCAGCGTCTGTGCGCCAATGCCGACGCCAACCGCTTCCACAAAGGTTGTGGTACCCGACTCCAGCGGCGACTGGTGCAGAATCGTCTGCAGAAAGATCGGCGTCAGATAGAGACTGCCGAGGAACGGGCCGGTGCTCAGCGCGAAAACGACGTTGGTCGACCGGAACAGCCGATCACCGAGCAGCCGCAGGCGTAGGATCGGTTCACGGCTACGCAACGACCAGCTCGTGAACGCAGCGAGTAGCACGACTCCGGCAAGCCCGCTGATCACGACCGGCGTCGATCCCCAACCGAGCGCCGAGCCCTCGCTGACCGCGTACAGCAGCGAGCTCAGACCGAGCCCGGAAAGCAGCATCCCGCAGACATCGAGACGATTGCGCGAGGTCGGCGGTGTGCGCGGCAGGAAGCGCCACGCGAACAGTGCGACGCCAACACCAACCGGCAGGTTGATCAGGAAAACCCACCGCCATGAGAACCACTCGGTGAGCGCGCCACCGAGGATCGGCGCCGACCCGGGACCGACCAGGATCGGGACGATCACCGTTCGCGCCACCCGCGCCCTTCGCTCCGGCGCAAACGTGCGGTACAGCATCGCCGTGCCGGAAGGAGTCATCATCCCGCCGCCTGCCCCCTGCAGGGCACGCGCGGCGATCAGCTCTCCGAGCGAATGAACCGCACCGCAGAGCGCCGACGCGAACGTGAACAGCACCATTGCGAACACGAACGTCTGCTTGACGCCGACGCGGTCCCCGATCCAGCCGGACGCCGGGATCAACACGGCGAGGGCCAATAGATAGGCGATAGCTGTCCACTGCACTTCCGACAACGGCGCCGCGAAGTCCCGGCTCAGCGTCGGCAGCGCGACATTCACGATCTGCATGTCGGTGCCAGCCATGAACATCGCCGCTACGTAAGCGATGGCGACTGCGACCTCCGCAGACGGATGCCAGCGCCCGCCAGTCGCGGGCGCTCCGCCGCCTGCTCGGGAACTCAACCGATCCGCCGTATCCAGCGCCGCTGGGGCGCTCACCTGACGCGCTGCGCCGGTGCGGCGCCCCCTGGTCCCCGAGAGCCTGAGTAGTTGTGGCTTCCGGTATCCATCTACAGCCAGCCTATCTATCTCGGGCCGTCATCGCGCTCGATGACGGCCCGCAGACCCCCCAGGCGGGTACCTCGGGGCCGGTCGAGATACGTGATCGGCTACGGTGATTTAGATGCGCTACCGCAACCTCGGCAGTTCGGATCTGAAGGTCTCGGAGATCTCGCTTGGCGCCTGGCTGACTTACGCCGGCGGCATCGAGAT
The DNA here is from genome assembly GCA_003137075.1 of Solirubrobacterales bacterium. Taxonomy (GTDB): domain Bacteria; phylum Actinomycetota; class Thermoleophilia; order Solirubrobacterales; family Solirubrobacteraceae; genus Palsa-465. Next base: position 66,605 of record PLES01000064.1, on the reverse strand, counting down.
GCAGCAGACACGTGCCTGCACCGAGGCCGCTTTCGACGCCGGCATCAACTTCTTCGACACCGCCAACGTCTACGGTCGCGGCGAGGCCGAGCGGGCCTGGGGGCAGATCCTCTCCGAGCACCCCCGCGACTCCTACATCCTGGCGACCAAGGTCAACGGCCAGATGTCGGATGATCCTGCCGATCAGGGCCTCTCCGCAGCGCAGATCGCCAAGCAGATCGACGCCTCGCTCGAGCGCCTGCAGGTTGAGTACGTCGACCTCTACCAGGCACACCGCTTCGACGTTGACGTGCCGATCGAGGAGACGATCGAGGCGCTGCAACAGGTCGTGCTCGATGGCAAGGCCCGCTACCTCGGCTTCAGCGAATGGACCCCGGAGCAGATTCAGGCCGCGATCGACATCGCCGGGCCGGACCTGTTCGTCTCCTCACAGCCGCAGTACTCGATGCTCTGGCAGGCCCCCGAGGCCGAGGTCTTTCCTCTCTGCGAGGCGAACGGGATTTCCCAGATCGTCTGGTCGCCGCTGGCCCAAGGGGTGTTGAGCGGCAAGTACAAGCCCGGCGAGCCGGCCCCGAGCGACTCTCGCGCCGCCAGCGCCAGCATGAGCAACGCCATGCATCTGGTCATGAGCGACGAGACGGTCACGGCAGTGCAGAAGCTCGTCGAGATCGCCGACGGTGCCGGATTGACGATGGTCGAACTGGCGCTGGCCTGGGTGCTGCGGCGCAGCGAACTCGCCTCGGCGATCATCGGCGCCTCGCGCCCGGAGCAGGTCCATGCGAACGCTGCCGCCTCCGGCATCGAACTCTCGTCCGAAGTCCTCGCAGCCGTTGACGCAGCTCTCGGCGAAACCCCCGTGAAGGCTCCGACGCTCGCGCCGTTCGCCCGCGCGGGCGTCAAGCACCGCTAGCGGTAGCCATTTCCGGAGGCAGGCTCCGGATGCGCTAGTCTGATTATTCGGCGGCACAAGAGTTCCCGAAATGCCGGGTTTGATCCAGACCGAGGGTCGCCCGCCACATAGCCCCTCTCTCCCCTCTCTCACCTCGGAGCGAACGATGGCCCAGCGCGAAGCAAATTTGGCGGTGATCTGATGCGGCAGGGTCCGCTGGCAGGTCGCTATCCCGCAGTCTCGTCGATGGTGGTACTGGCGCTGGTCCCGTACCTGGCGCTCTCAGGCGCGCTCGGGCCGATCACGCCCACGATCGCCCACAGCCTGCACATGAGCCTGCAGACGATGAGCCTTGGCACCGGCATGGCAAACGCCGCCTACGCGGTGGGAACCGTGCTTGCGGTGCAGTTTGCCCAACTCCTGCCGCAGCGACGGATGATGGTGCTCTACGCGTCGGTGCTGGTGCTCGCCTCGATCATCACCGCCGCTGCCCAGGACCCCGCGATGTTCATCGTCGGCCATGTTTTCCAGGGACTCTGCACGAGCCTGCTGCTGATCTCGGCGGCGCCGCCGCTGTTCCTCGGATTCCCGATGGAGCGCCTGCGCACCACCTCGATGATCATGAACATGTGCATCTTCGGGGCGGTCGCCCTCGGCCCGATGATCGGCGGCCTGCAGGCCAGCGCGCATGCGTGGCGCCCGCTGTTCTGGATCGTCGCGGGTATCTCGGTGAGCGCGCTGACGCTCTCACTGCTGACCTTTGAGGACGCGCCACCCGCCGATATCAGTGCTCCGAAAGACCCGGTCGCGATCCTGCTGGCGGCTCTGGGCAGCGCGGCCGCCTTCTTCGGCGCCTCGGAGTTGCTGACCCACAAGTTCCTCGACGGGCTCACCGTCGTGCCGCTGCTCGCGGGCCTGCTCGTGATCGTGGCCCTGATCATCAACCAGTCGACCCGCAGCCGCCCGCTGCTGACGATCCGCAGCATGTTGACCAGCACGATCCCGGTCGCCGGCATCGTGCTCGCGCTGTTCGCCGCTGCCGCCTCGGTATCGGCGACCGAGCTATCAGCCGGCATGCTGGCTACGCGCTACCCGCCGCTGCACGTCGGGCTGCTGTATCTGCCGGAGTTCGCGGGCGCCGTGATCACCGCGGTGGCGCTCGGCGTCGTCATCACCCGGCGCTCGCTGCAGTATCTGCCGCTGGTGGGTATGGGATTCCTCGCCGCGGGCATCATCGTCCTGCGGATCCAGCTGCCGCCGAGCCAGGCACTCACGCTGATCGGGTCTGGCCTAACCGGGATCGGGGTCGGTGCGACCGTCGCGCCGGCGCTGTTCGTCGCCGGCTTCTCGCTACCTGCGGCCAACCTCCAGCGGGTCTTCGCGATCGTCGAACTGCTGCGAGCCACGGCGGCGTTCATGATCGCGCCGGTCTTCGCCCACTTCGCTGCGACTGTCGGGCATGGCCGCTTCACCGGAACCGGTATCGCGCTCTGGATCGGCGCCGGGCTTGCGATCGCCGGGGGCCTGTTCGCGGTGCTGCTCTACGCGCTCGGCGGCGCCCGTCCCGCGAAAGCGGATATCGAGCTGTTCTTGACCGGCCAGGCGCCGGCATGGGAATCACCACCACTGCTCGCGGCGGTCCGTCGCAAGCGCATAAAGATCGCGGCCGCTGAGGAGCCGGCACCTTCATGAGCTCAACAAACCCAACGCCTGAAGCCGGACCGGTCGTCTTCGCCTACGACGGCTCCGAGCTTGCCGACCTCGCGATAGAGAAGGCCGGACAGCTGTTCGGCGATAGCCACGAGGCGCTGGTCGTCTGCGTCTGGCAGCCGTTCGACCTGGGTTTCGTGCCACCGTCCGGGACCCACCTCAACGCCGCCGAGAGCCCGGAGGTCAAGCGGGCCGCGGAGCTCACTGCCGCGGCCGGCGCGAAACGAGCCGAGGCGGCCGGCTTTCGGTCACAGAGCCTCGCGGTCGAGGCATCTCCGATCTGGCGGGGCATCGTTGACGTCGCCGATCAGCACGACGCGAGCGTGATAGTGATCGGCTCCCACAGCCGCGGTAAGTTCGCCGGCGCGGTGGCCGGCAGCGTCGCTCGGGCAGTGGCTTCAAATTCGCGCCGCACCGTGCTGATCACGCACCGGCACGGGTAGACGCCGGCTCGTTAAGGGGCCGGGGCGCCACAGATATCGCGGCTAAGGCGCGTCGGCTGACGCGCCAGCCTATGCAGCTTCTTGGCCTTGCTTCGTTGGGCCCTGGGCCGCGGTCAGCGGCCGGTAAGCACGCGCCTCTTGCGGGCGCGGCCTTCCGTAAACGGCACGGTAGGCGACGACCGTGCCGACGCTCTCGCGACGCTCATCGGTGTTACGCCGTTCCGGGCCGATGTAGCCGGTCAGCTCGCGACTCTTGATGCGTCTGTCGACGCTCCGGCGCTCACCCTCCTCTGGAACACCCTCGGTGCTCCATACCGGCAGGTGAACCTTGCGCAGGCTGAAATGAATCGCTTCGTCCGGACGCCGTTCGTCGCGTCCGAGCATCGTGCGAAGTACACGCAGACCGTCGCGCGCCGCGTTCAGGTTTGAGGTGCCGGCGCGACGCTCCAGCTCGAAGCTCGGCACCTCCCGGATCTCAAGGCCAGCCTTTAGAGCGCCCAGCACCAGCTGGGTCTCGATCTCGAAGCCGTCCGCGGTAAGGCCGAGCTTGTCCACGTGGTTGCGCCAGAAGGCGCAGTAGCCGTAGCAGAGGTCTGTGAACTTGGAGCCGTAAAGCCCGTTTGCCGCCAGCACGAATGCCTTGTTGCCGGCCGCGCGCAGCAGCGTGAAGTCGGCCGAGCCGCCGTCCTTCATGTGACGTGAGCCCTTGACGAAGTCGGCACCGTCCTCAAGTGCCTCAACGAAGCGGCCCATCTCACGCGGATCTGTACTTCCGTCAGCGTCGATCATCACGACGATGTCGCCGCTGGCCGCGGCGAATCCGGCCCGCAGCGCGGCTCCCTTACCTCGCTGATACTGGTGTACGACCACGACATCTGGGCGCAGACTGCGTGCCATGGTCTCGGTGCGGTCGGTCGAGAGACCGTCGACTATCACGAGCTCGGAGACCCACGACGGCAGGTTCTCTATCACCCACGGCAAGCTCTCCACCTCGTTGAGGGTCGGAATAACCACGCTCACCGACGCAGTGATCTCGGCGCCACGTGGCGCCGCCGGGCGATCACGTTGCGGATCGCTGTCCAGACCCTGAGACTCAACCGGAGTCGTTTCCGGGGTGACGTTTTGGAGATTTTTCTCGCGCTTGGCTCGCGGCGCTCGTGCGCTTTGCACGCTGAGCAGGCCAAAGGCCCCAAGCCCGACTCGTCGTGTGCGAATCAAGGGTTTGCCTCCATCCTGGATAGGGCTGTGTGATTGGCGCCGGGTGGCGCCTTAGAACCTCTATCGGCACGTCCGTTACACGACTTAAGGGTTGAATATCCCTCGCAGGCGGACGACCAACGCGAATCCATGTGACGTTCATCTAACGCCCCCGTTTTACGGTGTGCTCATGTCAAATTTCGCCATCCGCCCTACGGCCGCGCCGCGGCTCCTCGCAGCTTTGATCAGTTCCGTGCTGATGCTGCTCGTCTTCACGGCCACTTCACGGGCCGATCCCAATACCTACTGCCAATCGGGCACAACGACATACAGCGCCGGCAGCGGCGGCCAGTGGGGTAGCGGGGACAACTGGACGAACGGGCAGCCGAGCGCCCAGTGCGACGCCGTGATTCCGGCGAACACCACCGTGACCCTTTCCACGGTGACGCAGCCGGGGTACTACGGGAACGGCTCCAACGGCGTCACCGACAACCTCACGATCAGTCAGGGCGCGACGGTGATCGTCGAGGGCATCGCAAGCACAGTGCAGGGCAACCCTTCCAACGCAACTAATCTCTATGTCGACGGAAATCTCACGATTGACGGCGGAGCAACACTCGACCTCGAGGCGACGGGCAACGTCGCGGTGGGAGCGGCAACGGGGATTGAGCCCGGGGGGTCGGCGAACCTGGGCGTTGACACGTCTACCAGTACGCCATCCATTTTCAACAATGGCGGCACGATCGTCGCCACCACAAGTGACCCGACCTGGGGCGAATCGATTAACGTCGGCGGCACCTTCACGAACACCGGCAACCTCCAGGTTCAATCCGGCAAGATGACCTTCCAAGGCGAAGGCAACCTGCCGTACATCGTCGATAACAGGAGCACGCTCTCGATTGCAACCGGCGCTTCGTTCACGATGATCGCCGGCGATGGCTCACAGTTCATCAACGACGCTGGCGGCACCTTCGCCAACCAGGGCACGGCGACGCTTCAGCAGTCGATGCACTGGTACCAGAGTGGCGGCAACGAAACCGGCAACCCGGTCCAGATAACCAACGGCGAAGAGCTGGACGACACCTCGGGCGCAGGTAGCTTCGAGGTTTCGAATTGCACGACCGGTGGGCTTGTCGGAACGGTTCCCGCGAGCCAGACGATCACCGTTCTGGGTGGCTGCTCGGGCACGACGCTCTACATCGGCGGTAGCAACAACCAAACCGTCGCCAACTACGGCACGATCATTCTCGATACCCCCGCGACCAACGGTGCCGACGGCATCTTGAACGGCGGCGAGCTCGACAACTACGGAACGATCGACTCGGAGTACGCGGCCGGCACTTCAGCCACCTCGGCCAACCAGCTGCTCGACACGCTGGTCAACGAGAGCGGTGGCACGATCAATCTGACCGGGGGTCCGCTGAAGCAGACCGCCGGCACGACGACCACCAACAACGGCACCGTCAACATGGACGCAAACTCGCTCTGGCTCGTCCAGGGCGGCGCCTTCACCAACGGCGGCACAATCGCACCGCAGGTCGCAAGCGCGACCAGCCTTAGCCAATTCAATCTGACGATCGGCGGCAAGTTCAACGCCGGAGGAACGCTCGCACCGACGCTCGCGTCGGGCTACAGCCCGGCGAAGGGCACTGAGTTCCCGTTCATCACCTACAACGGTGGAAGCGCCTCGGGGACCTTCGGCTCGGTGACCAACGGCTTCTCGGCCGACTACACCAAGGAGACGCTTGCGAGCAACGCCTACGTCGGTTTGGTCTACGGCGGTGCGGCCAGCGCAGGCAAAGCTCCGAAGGTCAGCGAGCTCTTAGGCGGCGTCAAGCGGCTGACACTGAAGCTCTCCTGCGCGAAGGGCAAGGCCTGCGCGAAGTACACATTCACCGGCACCTCGCTCAAGAAGACGGTGCTCAGCGGCAACGGCACGATCAAGGCCGGCAAGTCGCTGACGCGCACGCTCAAGCTGAATCGCGCAGGCACGGCATTGCTGAAGAAGCACGGAAAGCTCAAGGTCAGGTTCGTGATCAAGGTGGGCGGCAAGACAGTCGAGTCAAAGACCGTCACGGTCACGTGGAGGAAGTAATCAACTACCTCTCAGTGCCGCCGCGAAAAGTAGGATCCGCTCGTCAGTTCATAGCGCAAACCGGGAAAGGCGCACATCATGAGAGTTAGGACCCTTGCAGCCGCGTTGGCTGCGGTAGTACTGGTCGCGGGCTGCGGCGGTTCGAGCAGCCCGTCGACCTCGACGACGACGGCAAAGAAGCCGACCGCCACGAAGAAGTCAGCGGCAACGACGGCAACGACCGTGCCCGTGTCATCGAAACCCAGCTCGTCGGGCACGCCAACGTTCGCGAGCGACGCCAACTGCCTGCAGTTGAGCGGGCTCGGCACCAAGTTCGCCGAGGCGATGGGCGCTGCGACAGGCTCGAAGTTCAACGAAACGGCCGCCGCGGCGGACTTCCAGAAGATGGCAGACGCCGCACCGTCGGCGATCCGTCCGGACCTCGAGACGATCGCCACGGCGTTCACCAAGTTCGCAGAGGCGATGAAAAGTTCCGGCTTCGTGATCGGCAAGACGCCGACGGCAGCTCAGGAGGCCTCGCTCGCACAGGCGGTGACGGTCTTTGAGGGGTCGAAGCTGAAGTCAGCCGAAGCTGCACTACAGGCCTGGGGCAGCAAGAACTGCTCGTAGAGAAGTGACTGGGGAGCGGTCCAGCGGGACCGCTCCCCGTGAACCTGTCGTTTGTGCGCGGCGACTCGCGGGTAGTTGAGCGTCTGCGGTGCGGCTGAGGCACCGCATCAGGCAGACCACGACCGAGGGATCTCATGACTCTGATCGAACACGTCCGCGACAGGCTGCGGCGCAGGGATGAACGCGAACTGGCGGACCGCAACGCTGCACCGCCCCAGACCGTCTCAAACCAGAACGGCGAGGACGCCGAACGCGGCATGCACGGTGGCGCCGAGTCGTCGCCGGCGCGAGACGACGGCGCCGACCGCAGTTAGGCGACCTCGTGCGAGGCACGGCCAGCCTGAGCGAACGTCTGAACGAGCTTTTCGCAGAACGCCGGCAGATCTGCCGGATCCCTGGATGAGACAAGGCCGTTGTCGACGTGCACCGACACGTCGACCCAGTTCGCACCCGCGTTCCGCAGGTCTGTTTGCAGGCTCGGCCACGAGGTCAGTGTGCGACCGCGGACCACGTCGGCTTCGATCAGCGTCCAGGGTGCGTGGCAGATCACTCCGACCGGCTTGCCTTGTTCGAAGAAGGCCCGAATGAAGCTGACCGCGTGATCGTGGACGCGTAGCGCGTCGGGGTCGGCGACGCCACCCGGCAGGACAAGCCCGTCAAACTGATCCGGGTCCGCCTCCGCCACCGAGAGCTCCGCCTCAATCTGGTCCCCGCGCTCGTGCGCGTTGAACATCTGCACGACGCCGCCGTCGATCGAGAGCAGGGTCGTGTCCCCGCCGGCTGCCTCAACTGAGCGCAACGGCTCCATCAGTTCGGCCTGCTCGACCCCTTCCGTGAAGAGGAAGGCAATGTGCTTGCCCTTAAGCGGCATGGTCATGTCTCGTCACTCCGTTCGTACGTCTCGGGAAATGGCGGCTCTGGCCCGGCCGAGGCAGAACACTGAGCGAATTCCGTCACCCGGCCGCTTCCTTGGCGCGACCCTTCAAATCGCTTGCGCTCTCTGGAGTTTTCGTTTGGTTGTTCGACATTTCGTGCTCCATTCCGCTGAGAGGTTCGCGACGGGTAGCGCTTGTGTTCTACGCACGTGGCTGCCCTGTGCGAGTCGTCACTAAACGCAGACATTCGCCGAAATTTGATGTTTGAGCACCGCCCGAGTGGGTATAAATGGTTCTATGACCATGAATCCTGTAATGAAAACGGGGTCCGGCGTCGAGTCTCCGACACGGGGACAGCTTGATACCGCCGAACTCTTTGAGCGTTGGCAGGACCACGGGGACCAACGTGCCCGCGAGATTTTGGTAGACCGTTTCATGCCGGTGGCGCGCAAGCTTGCGTGGCGCTATCGCGGTGCTCGCGAGCCGATCGAAGACCTTGTTCAGGTCGCGAGCGTCGGCTTGCTCAACGCGATCGATCGCTTCGACGCAAGCCGCGGCACCAACTTCACCTCATTCGCGGTCCCGACGATCGTCGGTGAGATCAAGCGTTACTTCCGAGATCTCGGATGGTCTGTGCACGTCCCACGCAGCAGGCAGGAGCTCGCTCTTAAGGTTGAAGATGCGCAGCGCAAGCTGATGCCGACGATCGGGCGCGCCCCGACCGTCCAAGAGCTGGCGCAGTATCTAGAGCTCGATATTGAGGACGTACTCGATGCGATGGAAGCTGCTGCAGCGCACCACTCCACCTCCTTGGACGCGCCGCGCGAAGACGGCGAGGATGCCGCCGCGACACTCGCCGACACGTTGGGCAGTGAGGACGATCGCTTTGAGTTGATCGACCTCGGCGTGACGATCGGTGCGGCTGCGCGTCAACTCTCCGAGCGCGAGCGACAGGTGCTCGGGCTGCGGTTCATCGAAGACCGCACACAATCCGAGATCGCGGAGGAGATCGGGGTCTCACAGATGCAGGTGTCCAGGATCCTGCGTCAGGCCATCGCTCGCTTGGGTGAACTCGTGGTCGGCGATGGCGCGCCGCCGGCGCGCTAACGGCTGCAGACCGGTTATCTCTCCGCCGACCCTGATTGACTCATGAGTCAGCAGGCACGGGACACTTTGACGCTGGATCGAGGCACCTACGCTGCAGTGGTTCGTCTGGACGTCGAAAGTCGCCCGGAGTCGTTGACGCTCGTCCGCTCGCTACTGGGTGCGGTCGGAGACACGCTGCTGCTGGACCCGGAGTTCATGGACGATCTGCGAACGGCGGTGAGCGAGGCCTGCAACAACGTGGTGCTGCACGCATATGACCTGGGAAGCGGGTTGCTGTCCGTCTCTCTGCTGGCAACGCCTGAAGGCGTGCAGGTCTTGGTCCGTGACAGCGGTGGCGGTATGCGCCGGATCTCACCCCGCACTGATCGCATGGGAGTCGGACTGGCGGTCATGGGCGCCCTCTCAGAGCGCATGGAGCTCCGTACCAATCCCGGTGGTGGGACTGACGTGCGGATGTGGTTCAGCCACGCAGGCGTCGACTCTGATTCGTTCTCTGAGAATCAGAACTGGATTCCGGAGCCCGCGCCACTCTCCGGCGACATCATCGTCTCGGTCATGCCTGTCTCGCTGCTCGCGCCGGTACTCGCGAGGCTGACTCGGGCCGCGGCGGCGCAGGCTCGTTTCACGACCGATGGCATCGCGGAGATCGCGGCCGTGACCGACGCCGTCGCCGCGTACGCGGCCGGGGCATCGAGCGGTGGGCCGGTCGACTTCGCACTCTCCACGACGACGCGCCGCCTCGAGCTGACGGCAGGACCCTTTGGCGAGGTCGCGGTGGTTGCCGATGAGCACGCGCAGCATCAAGTCTCAGGCCCCGGTCACGAGTTCGCAGAACCGGCGTTTGAGTCGCACGGCGATCGCAAATTGCTGCGCACCGTGATCGTCGACGAGCGCGTCAGCGCCTGATCAGAAGCCTATTCCGAGCGCGGTCGCGCGCGCAGCGCGACCACCGCGACGTCGTCGGTCAAGGCCGCGCCGCCCGTGAATTCAGTCAACTCAGCGTCCAGCAGGTTGAGCACCGAAGCGGGCGCGGTGCCAGCCTGCTGGCTCAGGAACTCGCGCAGGCGTTCGACCCCGAAGCGACCGCCGTCACCAGGTGTCTCGGTAACGCCGTCGGTGTAGAACACGATCAGCTCACCGGGTGTCAGCGAGACGTTGTCCTCGGGCCAGGTGGCGTCGGGGAATGCGCCCAGCACCGGACCCGGCGTTGGCACCTCACGCAAGCTGCCGTCGTGACCGACGATGATCGCCTGTGGATGGCCGGCCGAGCTGATCACCATGTGGTCGCGGTGAAGGCACATGCACAGCGCGGTGCAGAGCGCATGGCCTGATTCCTGCGAAAGCGCCTCGTCGAGCCTGGCCAGAATCGCCGCGGGCTGCGGCTGAATGCGACAGGCAACCCGGGTACCGGTGCGCATCAAGGTCGTCAGCGCGGCGGCTTGAATACCCTTCCCGGTGACATCGCCGAATACGCCGAACCAGGTCCCCTCGTGCTCCAGGAACTCGTAGAAGTCGCCCCCGACATCTACGCGTAGGTCGGTTTCCGCGGGCCGGTAAAGCGAAGCAAGCTCCCAGCCGGGGATCTCGGGCAGCTCCCGCGGCAGCAGGACGCTCTGCAGGGTCGTGGCGATCTCAGAAAGCTTGGTGTGCAGTCTTGCGTTCTCAACCGCGACGGCGGCCCGGCGCCCGAGTTGCTCAGCGAGCTCCACATCCTGCGGATCGAACCGGCGCTGGGAAGCAGCCGTTGCCAGCGTCATCACGCCGATCGTCCGGTTTGGAACCCGCATCGGCACGATCATCAGCGAGCGCGGCCCCAACTGGTGCAGTATCCCCAGGTGGTGCTCGTCACGAGCGGCCTCTTCAAGATCGGCCGTCGTTAGCTCCGAGAACAGCTCAGAGGTCCCGGTGGCCACGACCCGAGCGACCGGATGATCCGATTCCAGGCGTGCCGCGGGAAGCTCGCGGAGCTCCGCCTCGAGTTCCTGCTCGGCGGGATCGCGATGGCACGCCGCGACGCGTTCCATCTGCCCCTGTTCATCGACCAGGTCGACGGAGCAGTAGTCAGCCAGCGATGGCACCGCCGCCTCGGCGACGTTGCGCAGGGTCTGGTGATAGTCGAGGTCGGCGGCCAGCATGCGTCCGGATTCAGCCAACACGCCGGTTCTGATCTCGGCGTTCTTGACGGCGGTGACGTCCTCGATCACAGTCAGAGCGCCGAGCAGTTCGCCGTCTTCATCACGCAGCGCGGTGGTCTTCAGGAACGTCCAGCGTTGCTCGCCGCTGCTGCGACTCACTAAGCGCATCAGCATCGGCCTCGGCGGTTCGCCGCGAAGCACTCGTACCGACGGGATCTCGCTGTGGCTCAGCGGACGGCCATGCTCGTCCTCAACCAGATAATCGTCCATGATCGACTGGCTGGTTGTCGCCTTCAGTTCCTCGACCGAGCTGAAGCCGAGATACGCGAGCGCAGCAGCGTTTGCGTAGACGATCTCGCCGCCCGGATCACGCACAGTCACCGCCTCCGCGAGAATCTCGAAGAGTTCGTTGAACATCGACGCATCACCCTGCGCCAAGCGTTGGCCGATCGTTAGCCGGCCAGGTTCGTCAGCCACTACTGAGCAGTTGCTCGAGCGTGTCGGCGACCGTCAGCCGCTGCTCAAGCCCAGTCAAAGCAAGCAGGCGTTGCACCTGGGCGGGACCTTGGACGACGCAGAACTCACGTCCGTCGGCAACCGCCTGCTGGTGGGCGACCACTAGAACGCTGAGCCCGGTCGAGTCGATGAACTCGAGATCACTCAGATCTATGACCAGCCGGTCATAGTCGAAGTCCTCGTCGACGGACTGCTCAAGCGCGGCACTCGACGCGACGTCGAGCTCTCCGCTCAACTTCAGCACCCTAACGCGGCCCTCTAGCCGCGCCTCTACCAGAAAGTGAGTTTCCACTTGCCCGCGAGCTTACAACGTCAGTCGCCTCGGTTCTATCCAAACACCGCAGAGAGCTGTGGTTGGCGACCTCAAATCGGGGGTAGCTCGATCGCAAGTCGATTCAACTCACTGCAAAGGAGATAGAGGTGCTTGCACTTGTAATGCTGTTATTGATCATCGCCATATTCGGCGGACTCGGCTTTGCTGCCCACTTTCTGTGGATCGTTTTGCTCGTCGCGCTCGCCCTCTGGGTGCTGGGGTTCTTCATCGGGGCCGTGGAGGGCGGTGTCGCCGGTGGGCGGCGGCGCTGGTACGGACGCTAACTACGAGCCCACGCTCCACCCCGCCGCGATCTGCGGCGGGGTGGGGTCAGGTTGAGGCGTGGGCACCGGATCCGGCGTGGGCAGCGGATCCGGCGAGGGGACCGCTGGCGGCGCCGGGGTAGGCGCCGGATCTGGAGTCGGCACGGGATCTGGGCGCGGCTCCGGCACGATCGGCGTGGCCGGCTCGGATGGCTGCGGCACAACCAGCCGCGGCGCGGCTGCTACCGATGACCCCGCCACGACCAGCCGGGGCACTGCTGAGACGAGCCTTAGTGAGTTGCTGCTTGTGTTGGGCATGGGAACTGGCTACCCGGCTAGCACCGACTCGACACGCCGTCGACTAGCTGAATTCGGCGGCACTGTCCAGTCTGTGAAAGCCCAGCAGGTCCCTGGCGGCGCGTAGGTGGACATGGGCCTGACGCATGTGGTCGGCCTTCTCGGGCATCGTGAGACACTGCTCGACGGCGGTTCGTGCTCTGCCCAGCGCGATCTCCACGGTGGTTTCAGCGTCGGGCACGCCGCGGATCGGCGATTCGCTGCGGACCCGCGCCGCCTCAAGCAAAATCTGCCTTGCCCAACCCTCGAGCCTCGCGCTCGCGCACAGGCCGGCCATCCCCACCTCGCGGTGGAGATCACTGAGCCAGCCATTGGTCTCGGCGCTCGCTAGGCGCTCACACCGCAGGCGTGCCTCCTCGATCAGCACGTAAGCGCGGGACTCCTGCTCATCCTGCGTCAGAGTCGGGTCGTGCCTGCGGTCGTATGCCCGTACGGGTCGCATACGGGTGTGATACCCGCCCTGCCGAGTACTAATCGCCGACCGGCCGGCGGCCGGCAGCTTCCCGCGGCCGCATCTGAACGACGCGGTGACCAGGCTCACCTAAGCCTGGTCACCGCCTTCGCCACCATCGTTGTTGCGCTTCCATCACACGCCGCGATGGAAGCGCTGCCGGTCAGCCGAGGTGCTTGATCGTGTACCGCACCGTGTATCGGCGATGCTTGGTATTGGTTGCGATCACGACCAGCGGCAGGCTCTTGACCTTGCCGGATTTGACGCTCGCGGCCAGGGCCGAGTTCTCCTTGAGCGAGGTCGTCGTGAGGTTGACGGAAAACGACCGAACGGCCTTCTTCAGCGTGATCACCAAATGACCGCGGCTGAGCTTGAGTGACTTGACCTTCGCGCCCTTGAGGCTCACTCCGGTCACCTTGGGGTGTTTCGCCGAACCGTGGCGAACGAAGCTCAAGCCCTTGGGCAGCTCGACGGTCAGCGCCGCCAGCTTGGAGGCCTTCTTGGCGACTCCGACCTTGAAGCTGAGCGCCGGATGCTTCGAGTTCTTGTTGGAGACGTTCACGGCGCTGACAGTCGGCGTGTTGTCAGCAGTGACGATCGTCGTGGTGGAGCCAGACGCCGCGCAACCGCCAATCGTGTAGGGGTTGGAACTCGTCACCGTCTTGTCGGCGTTCTGATCGGTGATCGACCCGGTCACGAAGCCCGAGGCCGGCCGACAGTTGGTGGCGAACAACGCCTCGCTGCCGCCATTCAGCTTCAGCTGCAGGTTGGTCAGCGGGATGTCTGGCATACCGGTGAAGCTGGTGGTGACATTCTCGAGGTCAACCTTGCCGACCAGCGTCAACGGGAACGGGGCAGGGAACGGAAGCGTCAGCGTCAGTCCGTTGACGTTGCCGGTGAGATAGGCGTTGGCCACGAGTGGCGTCGGATAGAGCGGCGAGGTTGCGGTCGCAACACCGACCGGGGTGCAGGTGCCGCTGGCGACGTTCAGGCACAGCGCCTTGACCGAGCCGAGGTTCAGACCGAGCGCGTCGCCGGAGAAGCCGAGCGTCATCGCGCCGGTGGTCGCCTCATCCGCAGCCTGTGTGACGGTCGCCGTCAGCGCAGCCTCGCGGTCGGCGCTGTCCTTCGTAGCGGTGATCGCCACCTTCGGCGCGAACGGCAACGAAGAGCAGCCCGTGACCGACAGCGGCGCCGAGACGCTCTGGGAGGTCGAGTCGTCGTACGAGTTGACGCTCACGCTCACGTCCGCCGGGGTTGAGGGGCAGCTCGTGGGGTAGCGCAGCCCGTCAAAGGTGCTGTCGATCTGTGTGATCTGGATCGGGGCTCCGGGCGTGAGCGACGTGCCCGCGATGGTGTTGGGAAGCACGAAGTCGAGACTGAGACCAACGCCGTCCGGGTCGCCGGAGGGCCTCACCTTGATGCCCGCCGTGTCACCAATCTGAGTGCCGTTGTCGAAGTTCACGGCTAGACCGGCGAGGTCCCCGGCGGCCGGCGGGGGGACCAGGTCGAACGTGACCGAAAGCGGAACCGGGACCAGATCCAGCGCGTTGGCAGTTACGGTGCCTGTCCCGACCTGGCAGTTGGTGTCGCTGAGGTCCGCCGTCTGCAGGCAGGCGCCGCCGTCGATGTTGGCGTTGGCGAGCAGGCCCGGAGGCAGGTTGATCGTCATGTTGTCCGGCGAGTCACCGGCTGAATCACTGAACGTCAGATCCATACCGAGATTCTGCGTCGCGCCTGCAGTCTGGCCGGCGCTCTGGTCAAGGCTCAGCGTCGGAGTAGAGGACGCCCAGGCACCTGACGCGAACATCGCCGCGCCACACATCACGCAGAGCGCCAATAGCGCCCCCTGACTAACTCGCTTAAACATGCTCTCTTCTCCTCAATTCACACTGCGACTTCTCTGGACTACCCGTAAGCACAAAGACCTACTCATGTGTCTAAACGCACGAACGAGCCAGAAGTAGCGGACTAACCGACAGAAGTGTCGGTTCTTTTTGAAACCGCGCACCGCAGCAGGCCGGGCAGGCGCCGGACCTGGCTGCCACCGTCGGGTCGTTCCCACCCTGCGGCCGCTCCCACGGTCGGGTCGTCAAGGAGCGACAAGAACACCACGCTGCGGAACAGCCCCGAAGCCCGCCCCAGACCGCCTCGCAGCCGGATCAAGCCGCGGCGGAACCAGGCCGCGTCAGCCTGGACAGTTCAGCGCAGCCTCGAGGATCGCCAGCAGCTTCGGCAACTGGCGCAGTTCGCGGCCGTCGAGCGCGGTCACCGGGGTCTGGCGCAGGGCGCTGGTGAGCACCACCGCCTCGGCTGAGGCGAGCTCGTCATACGACAGCGGCGCGGTGCTGATCTCCATCTCGATCTCACGTGCGTACTCGAGCACGCGGGCGCGGGCGACGCCGGGCAGGATGCGGCCGTCGTCCGGGGGCGTGCGCAGCACGCCCCCGGCAACGAGCGCGAAAACGCTCGCCCGGCTGGCTTCCAGCGCATACCCGTCCGCATCGACGAGCAGCGGCAGCTCCTCACCTGACGCGGCCTCCATCGCATCGATCAGACGGCGATCCGTCCACTTGTGCCGCCCCAACCCACCGGGAACCGACCACGACCGCAGTCCCACCGGCGGCCGCGCCACCAACGCGCGGGCTACCACGGCGACTTCAAGCGAATCGCCAACACAGACGGCGTCGATACGCATGCGCACACGCCCTTCGGTCGCAGCCGCCGTCGCGTCGACGCGATCGGCCAAGGCCTCGGGAAGCTCGACGCCGTAGAGCTCATGCACCGAGGCAGCGAGCCGATCGAGGTGCGCCTGCAGCCGCACCGCTCGACCGTCCTCGACGAGCAGCGCCTCGAATACACCTTGCCGTGCGTCTGGGCGTGGAACCGGAAACGGACCCAAGCGACGCATCGGTACCGGATGCGAATGCGCGTTGACGAACACCGCCTGTGGCGCCCCGATCGCGTCGAGCAGCGGCAAGGCTTTGGTCGCGAGCTCGGTCGCTTCACCCTCGGGGTCCGAATCGGCGACGACGCCGCCGCCGACGCCGAGCCGAACCCCAGCCCCACTGATCTCGAAGGTCCTGATCGCGACGTTGAGTTCGAGTCCGGAAACCGGGCTCGCGATCCCTATCGCACCGGTGTAGACCTCGCGCTCGGTCGACTCCAGTTCGGCGATCACGTCGATCGCGGCGATCTTCGGGGCTCCGGTCACCGACCCGGGCGGAAACGTGGCGCGCAGCAGTTGACCGTCATCGACGTCGTCGCGAAGCCTGCCCCGAACCTCGGAGACGAGGTGCCACACGCCCGCGTGTGGCTGCACCTGCGCCAGCGGTTCCGCGACGATCGTGCCCGGGTCACAGACCCGCCCCAGGTCGTTGCGGATCAGGTCCACGATCATCACGTTCTCGGCCCGGTCCTTGGTTGACTGCGCCAGGGCATCGCGTTGAGCAGCAGCCGCTGCGGTATCCGCCGGTCGCGGACGCGTGCCCTTGATAGGCGCGCTTCGCACCTCACGTCCATGACGCTTCAGGAACAGCTCTGGTGAGAGGCTCACGACCGTTCCCCACGGGGCCTGCAGGTACGCGGCCCAGTCCGGTTGCAGCGTCTCGACGCCGCGAATGAAGAGCTCGAGCGGTTCCCCCTCCAGCTGCCCCACAAGCTGACCGCAGACGTTCGCTTGAAAAAGGTCGCCCGCGTGAATCCGTTCCCGGCAGGCCATGACGAGCTCAGCGTGCGCATCCGCGCTCGGCTGCAGCTGCCAGCCGCTGGTGCCGGCAGAGCGTGCCGAGGGCGGGTTTGCGAGCCGCTCACGCCACCAAATGAGTCGCTGCTCGAGCTCGGCGGTGCGCGCAGGCGACGGCAGCGCCTCGAACCACCACTGTCCCTCGTTGTCGAGCCGCACCACGTTGTCGTAGTACGCGAGCGAGGCCGCCGGCAGCGGCTGCCTCCGCGGCGGCGAGGGATGGCCGCGATGCACCGCGGAGCGTGACGGGTAACCGATATAGCCGACCCAGCCGCCACCGACGCTCACAGCCGGCTCTGAACGACCCGCCGCTGCAGCGGCCGCGGTTGAAGCAGCAGCCGCCCGCTCGGCAGCGCCGAGCAACTCGAACGGGTCCTGGTGATCAGCGGCCGTGAGAAGCGGCTGGCAACCGAGCACGGCGCCACCCCCGGCCCACTCCCCAACCAGGGCAAACGGCCGCTCAGTGTCCTGCAGAACACGCAGCGCCACGCCGAGCGAGAGCTCGGTGTCGATTCGCACCCTCACGCATGACAGCCTACGATGGCGCCAGAGCAAGCAGCTCTGCGACCTGGGAGGTCTGACGATGGGAACGGCTAACGGCGTAGCGGACTTGCGCGGCGGCATCGATCTCGGCGGTACGAAGATCGAGGCGATCGTCGTAAACGCGGACAACAAGGTGCTTGGTTCGGCGCGCCACCCGACGCCGATCAGCGGCAGCCCCGCTGACGTGGCCAAAGAGATGGCCGCGGCGATGGGCGAGGCCGCGAAGGCGGCGGGCACAACTCCCAACGCGCTAAAGGGTGTCGGCGTTGGCTCGCCCGGCGCGATCAACGCCGCCAACGGCACCGTCGCCAGCGCGCGCAACCTGCCCGGTTGGGATGGAAGCTTTGAGCTGGGACCGACGCTCTCTGAGCAGCTCGGGACCCCCGTCTTTCTGGGCAACGACGTCCAGGTCGGAATCGACGCCGAGTTCGAGCTCGGAGCGGGACGGCCTTACCACTCGCTGATCGGAGTTTTCTGGGGCACCGGCGTGGGCGGCGGCCTGATCCTCGACGGCAAGCTCTGGAAAGGCCGCGGCGGCGCTGGCGAGATCGGCCACATGGTCGTAGAGCGCGGCGGGCGCAAGTGCCCGTGCGGCAACAAGGGCTGTCTCGAGGCTTACGCCGGGCGCGCCGCGATGGAGGCTCGCGCCCGCGCGAAGATCAAGGACGGCCACAAGAGCGACCTGATCAAGATCATGGAACACAAGGGCCGTGAGCGCTTCACCAGCGCCATCTGGGCGGCAGCGGTCGAGCAGGGTGACGATCTGGCGGTCAAGCTGATCGACGAGGCGGTTGTCGCACTCGGCGTCGGGATCGCCTCGGCGATGAACCTGCTGGACGTACCGGCGGTGCTGATCGGGGGCGGACTCGGCGTGCGCTTCGGCGAGCCCTATGTCGAGAAGATCAAAGCCGAGATGGCCGACCACCTCTTCCCCGGCCATCAGCCCCCGGACGTGCACCTGGTCGGGCTTGGCGACCTCGGTGGGGCGCTTGGCGCGGCACTGCTGGCACGCGGGTGACGATGAGCGCAAGCGGACGCAACTTCTGGGGGCCGGGCGACTACTACACGTTCCTGGTCACCGGCGAGGAGTCCGGTGGCTCGATGTTCGCGATGGACTGCGTGATCGGAGCCGGCGGCGGGCCGCCTCCGCACCGTCACCTCGCCGAGGACGAGCTCTTCTACATAACTGAGGGCTCGGTCTCGTTCACGATGGACGGCGAGTCGCGCGAGGTCGGCACCGGCGAGTCGGTGTTCGTGCCCAAGGGCACCGCGCATTCGTACGCCAACACCGGCGACGGCACCGCGCGCATGATCGCGATCTACACGCCGGCCGGGATGGAGGGCTGGTTCCGTGAGGTCTGCACACCGGTCACCAGCACGGACGCGCCGCCACCGCCGGTGACCCCGGAGCTGATCGAGCGCATGCTCGAAGCCGGTCCGCGCCATAACGTCGAGTGGCTGCTCGACGGCTGAAGCTGCTGCGCGAGGGTCAGCTCGAGCGGAACGTTGTGAATTCGCTTCGCACTGTCCGAAGCGAATTCACAACGTTCGCCCAGTAAGCGCAATTGCGCATGCCCCGCGCCAGCGAGGGGTACGCTTCCTAGAAGGTGAAGGAAGACCACGGCAACGACTTCCCCCGCGGGCCTGGAAAGCCGCAGCACCACGCGGCCGGTCTGCCTGCGGTCGCGAGCGCGATGCGGCACGCGCTCACCCAGATGGGCCCGAAGCGCACGCTCTCAACGCTCACCCGCCTGAACCAGCACCACGGCTTCGACTGCCCCGGCTGTGCCTGGCCCGATCCCGAAGGCCATCGCAACGCCGCCGAGTTCTGCGAGAACGGTGCCAAGGCCGTGGCCGAGGAGAGCACCAAGGCGCGGGCGACACCGCACCTCTTTGACCGGCACAGCGTCGCCGACATGGAGGCTCACTCGGACTACTGGATCGGCAAGCTCGGCCGCCTGACCGAGCCGCTCTACGTCGCGCCTGGCGACACTCACTACCGCCCGATCAGCTGGGACAACGCCTATCAACTGATCGCCGACCGCCTGCAAGAGCTCAACTCGCCGGACGAGTCGATCTTCTACACCTCCGGGCGCACCAGCAACGAGGCCGCCTTCCTTTACCAGGCGCTGGTGCGGGCGATGGGCACCAACAACCTGCCGGACTGCTCGAACATGTGCCACGAGTCGAGCGGCAGCGCCCTGGGCGAGACGATCGGGATCGGCAAGGGCAGCGTCACGCTGGAGGACATCCACGACGCCGACCTGCTCGTGGTCGTCGGCCAGAACCCCGGCACCAACCACCCGCGCATGCTGAGCGCGCTGGACATAGCCAAGAGCCGGGGCGCGAAGATCATCTCGATCAACCCGCTGCCCGAGGCGGGGATGACGCGCTTCAACAACCCCCAGACGCCGCGCGGCATGCTCGGGCTGGGCCGCGAGCTCTGCGACCTGCACCTGCCGATCAAGCTCAACGGCGATCTGGCGTTCTTCCAGGCCGTCAACAAGCGCCTGATCGAGCGCGACCAGGTCGACCACAGCTTCATCGAGCGGCACACCGACGGTTTCGAGGCGCTGACCGGCCACCTGACCGACCTCGACCCCGATGTGGTGCATAGAGCCACCGGGCTCTCCGAAGCCCAGATCGACGCGTTCACGGCCTACGCCGCCGGCTCGAAACGCACGATCGTCTGCTGGGCGATGGGGCTGACCCAGCACAAGAACTCGGTGGCGACGATCCGCGAGGTCGTCAACTTCCTGCTGCTGCGCGGGAACATCGGACGCCCCGGCGCCGGCGTCTGCCCGGTACGTGGCCACTCGAACGTCCAGGGCGACCGCACAATGGGCATCTTCGAACGCCCGGCCGAGAAGTTCCTCGACCGCATGCAGGAGACGCTCGGCTTCCCGATGCCTCGCGAGCACGGGGTCGACGTGGTCCACGCGATCCGCGCGATGCGCGACGGCAAAGCCCACGTCTTCATGGCGATGGGCGGCAACTTCCTCTCGGCCGCGCCCGACACCGAGGCGACCGCGGCCGCACTGCGCAGCTGCCGGCTGACCGTGCACGTCAGTACCAAGCCGAACCGCTCCCACCTGGTCCACGGCCGCGAGGGCCTGATCATCCCGACCCTCGGCCGCACCGAACGCGATACGCGCGGCGGCAAGGACCAGTTCGTCACCGTCGAGGATTCGATGAGCGCCGTGCACGCCTCAAGTGGCACGCTCGACCCCGCTTCCCCGGATCTGCGCTCCGAGGTCCAGATCCTCTGCGATCTGGCGATGCACACGGTCGGCGATGTCGGCGTGCTGCGCTGGCGCGAACTGGCCGACGATTACGACCGCATCCGTGACCTGATCCAACAGGCGATTCCCGGCTTCGACCGCTTCAACGAGCGGATCGCCGAGGGCTTCACGCTGCCGCATCCCCCGCGCGACGAGCTCAAGTTCAACACCAAGACCGGCAAGGCCCGGATTACCGTCAACAAACTGGCGGTCTTGGAGGTTCCGCAGGGCGCGATCATCCTGCAGACGCTGCGCTCCCACGACCAGTACAACACCACGATCTACGCGCTCAACGACCGCTACCGCGGGATCCACGCCGGCCGCCGGGTGGTGATGGTCAACCCCGATGACATGGCCGAGCTTGGCGTGGCCGAGGGCGACATCGTCGACCTGCTCGGCATCGCTGACGACGGCGTCACCCGCCACGCCGACCGCTTCCGCGTGATCTCCTACCCGACCTCCCGAGGCAGCGCCGCCGCGTACTACCCCGAGACCAACCCGCTGGTGCCGCTCGACAGCACCGCCGACATCAGCGGCACGCCGACTTCTAAGTCGGTGATCGTGCGCATGGTGCCATCCGCTCCGGTGGCGGCGGGCGTTGCCGCCACCGTCGGTTCCGCGGGAGACTCGGCGTGAGCGTCGCTTCGCAAACCCCGGCCGGCCGCCTGCCGCCCGGGGTCAAGGCCCCACCCTTTATGCAGGCCGCACTGTTCCTGCTCTACCGCGACAAGCTCCTGACCCGCACGCGGCGGCGCTTCGGGGACGTCTTCACCGTGAACCTGCCGGTCTTCGGCAAGTCGGTGATCGTCGCCCGGCCGGACCTTGTCAAGCGTGTCTTCACGGCACCGGGCGACGTCCTGGTCTTCGGTGAGATCAGCCCGCTCGGAGACCTGATCGGTCCCGGGTCGCTGTTCTCGATGGACGGCGAGCAGCACCTGCGCGAACGCCGCCTGATCCTGCCCGCCTTCCATGGCGAGCGAATGAAGGGCTACGAGGCGATCATCGAAGCCGAGGCGCAGCGTGAGATGGCCGCCTGGCCCGAAGGTCAGTCGTTCCCGACGATGCCAGGCTTCATGCGGATCACGCTCAACTCGATCCTGCGCACCGTCTTCGGCGCGCAGGCGAAGGACCTGGCCGACCTCGCCGAGGTGCTGCCGCCGCTGGTCACGCTCGCCTCACGGCTGACGCTGCTGCCGTTGCTGCGCCGGGACCTTGGACCGGGCAGCCCGGGCCGCAAGCTGAAGCGGCTGCGCGAGCGCTACGACTCGATCATCGATCGCATGATCGACGCGGGTCTCGCGGATCCGGACCTGGATGAGCGTGACGACGTGATGTCGATGCTGCTGCGCGCCCACTATGACGACGGCTCCTCGATGTCTCGCGGGGCGATCAAGGATGAGTTGCTGACACTGCTCGCGGCCGGCCACGAGACCACCGCCACCTCACTGGCCTGGGCAGTCGAACGGCTGCGCCGCAACCCCTGGATCCTGCGACGGCTGGTCGCTGAGGCGCGCGACGAGAGCGCCGGCAACACGCTGCGGATGGCGACGATCCAGGAGGTCCAGCGCTGCCGGCCGGTGATCCCGGCCACCGGGCGCCACGCACTGGAGGACTTCCCGCTCGGCGAGTGGGTTGTACCCAAGGGCCACCACATCGTCGTGGCCGCGCGCATGATCCACCACGACCCACGCTTCTTCGAGCTACCGCTGCAGTTCCAGCCCGACCGCTTCCTCGGCGTCAAACCCGACACCTACACCTGGGTCCCATTCGGTGGCGGCCTGCGGCGCTGCCCCGGGGCCGCCTTCGCGCACATGGAGATGGACGTGGTCTTGCGTGTGCTGCTGCGCAGCTTTGACCTTGAGAGCACAGATGCCGAAGGCGAAGCCTGGAAGGATCGCGGCGTCGCCTTCGCTCCCGGTGACGGTGGCTTGGCGGTGCTCAGCCGCCGCCCCGGCGCCGCGGCGGCGGCACCCGCGGCCAGCGATTACGTCGCAGCAGTCGCCTAGGCAGGTCCACCCCACTCCCTGCGCCACCCAGCTTCGACGAAAGGAAGCAACCATGGTCACTGTCGTAACAACCAACGACCTGCCCGGCTATGAGGTCGAAGAGGTCTTTGGTGAGGTCTTCGGAGTCACGGTCCGCAGCCGCAACCTCGGCTCGAACATCGGCGCGAGCTTTCGCTCGATCGTCGGCGGCGAAGTCGGCGCCTACGTGAAGCTCGTCACCGAGACCCGTGACCACGCAGTCGCGCGGCTGCGCGAAGCGGCAGAGGAAATGGGCGCAAATGCCGTCCTGATGATGCGCTTCGACTCCTCAGAGATCGCCGGCTCGATGAACGAAGTCGTTGCCTACGGCACCGCGGTGCGCGTCAGCAAGAAGTAGCCGCCCGCACGCACGGCACAGGGTTCAATAGTGGGTCGGATGACGGATCTTGATGATCGAGAGCACCTTGCCGGTCTTCGGGTCAAGGAGTATCCGCGTGGGTGCGCCGGTGACGGAGACGATGTTCGAGCTGCCGGGGGCCAGCAGTACCAGCACGTGGTTGCCGGGCGCCGTAGCCGTGTTGTCAGTGATCCTCACACCCGGGCCGATTCTGGCGGACGGCGACAGCGTGACCCACGTTCCCGCGGCCAGCGCCTGGGTGCCGACGCTGAGCGCCACGGTATTCACCAGCAGAGCCGTAAGGCCCGCAGCCAAGGCGAAGGCCGCGGTTCGTGACTTGGGCCCGACTCGACGCAGCCATTCGATGACGCCCGCAGCAGCGAGCGTGAGAACTGTGCGAGCGTCCCCAACCGCCGAGGTACCGCCACCGCCCGATACGTCAAGGACCAGTTGTTCGAGTTCCGCGCCGTACCGTCGCCGCCAACCGGGCGGGTACACGGAGATGGCCGCGCGCACGAAGGTCCGTCGCATCAGCCCTCAACTGCGAGACGTCCGAGCCCGATTCCGGCGATCTTCGCGCTGGCCGACAGCTCCTGCTGAAGGACTCGATTGCCGGCAGGGGTGAGGCGGTAGGGCCGGCGCCGGTCATCTGCCGGCAGTGCCTCCACGAGCCCCTCCGACTCAAGCCTCGAGATGGCCCCATAGAGCGATCCAGGCCCGAGACGCACGCCTGCGAACTCCTCGATGTCCTGCATCAGCGCGTAGCCATGCTTCTCGCCGCCGGCGAGGCTCGTCAGGATCAGCAGCCCACGGTCCACTGGATTAATCGGCATCGCACTCCAAGACACGGATGATGGTGCGCCGCCACCGTGGTGGCGGCGCGTGGCGAACGATACACCGCTCGCCGTACGACAACCAGACCTGCGACGCCACCCAATCGCTGTGTCTGCAGATTACTCTTAGCGATATACCGCTCACCGTTGTATCTTGGGCCGTACTAAACCAACCATAGAGCGGACAAGAGATGCGCCTCAAGAGTCTTTCCGTCGTAGCGGTAGTCGTATCTGCCGCAGCCACGTGCCTAGCGACCACCTCCGATGCCGCCTCGCCACCCACGGCGGAGACGCCGACGCCCGCGCAGCTGCAGTCTTTGACCCCAGCAGAGGTGGTGCTGCTCAACTCAGGCAGTCCGATCAACGTGCTCATGGACCCAACCACCGGGGATCTGCTCTCGGTCACCGCGGCCAACTCAGGCATCAGCAGCGACATCTCCACACACAACGTCTGCAATACCGGGGATGCCTGTTACCAGACGAACAAGGCCCCCTACGCAGATCAGGGCTTCTACGGCAGCGCCGGAACCTCGACCGGCTCCTGGGCTTACCGCAGTGGTTACTCGTCGGGCGACTACACCGTCTACGGCTGCTGGGCATCGTCATGTGGGATCGAGATCTCACCGTCCTCGAGCGTGCGCTTCGCTTCAGATGTGACGGGCACGTCCTTCACGATCGTTTAGAGCACGGACCCAACTCGCTAGGCCATGAAGCGCAAGCGATTCGACGGCAGCTGAATGACGTTGGTGCCCGCCATCTGCAGGCCATCGCCGCTGCCCAGTCGCCGCGTCGTCAGGTCGGCGCCAGGTCCGCCCACAGCTCCCGAGATCACGAGCGCCCGTGCCTCCCTGACCGATACGGGACTGAACATGACCGCGCCCCAGCCGTCGTCCACCAGCTCACGGCGGCGCGCCGCGGCGCGGTAATAGAAGTCTCTAAACAGCCACGGAGTGTCGTTGTGCAGCTTCTCCGTGGTCGGATCCCAGACCCACCAGATCCCGCGACCGTCCTCAAAGGCCAGGCCGCGGAGCGGGTCGGGGCTGCTCGCGGTCGTCTCAAGCCGGGGCCGCTCGACGAGCCACCACCTCGGACCGCCCTGGCTCGCAGGTCGTGCCCAGCGACGCCAGCCCGAGTCCAGATCGGCCAGCATCTCGACGGCGGTGCGATAGGCGATGTCGGCGGCGCGGGTGCCGAGCAGGCCCACTGCAGCAACCCGAGCCTTGGAGATCGCCTCGATCAGCTCTTCGCTCAGATAGAGCGGTCGACCCATGTAGCTGGTTCCGGCATAGCGGCGAAATTCGATCTGAGGATCGAATTTCGGGCCGACCAGCCGGGTGGCCCGCTCGATCCACGCAATCGCCTCGTCCTCTGAGGGAGGCGCGATACCCAGCCGCTCCACGTCTTGACTCTCCATCGCGCCCCCAAACTACACCGGCAGCAGATATATCGGCAACCGTATCACGCGGAGCCCCGAGCGTAGACGCCGGCGACGCACTGCAAGCGATGCTTCAAAAGACGACCGTGGCGAGATCCGCGGCGCTATCGGAGGCTGCGAACGACGCGGCGCGGTAGCTTGCGCGCATGAGAGAGATTTCGCTGCCTGACCGAACTGCCGCGCCGAACCTGACCGACTATGCGACGGCCCGCGCGGAGTACGACATGACCGTGCCGCCGCGCTTCAACTCGGTGGTCAATATCGTCGAAAACTGGGCGCGGGAGGCACCGGACGAGCTCGCGCTGATCTCACTTGGGCCGTCCGGTGAGACGATCGCTGAGCACACGATCGGCCAACTCTCTGCTCGCGCCCAGGCCGCCGCTCGCGCGCTGCTGGCGTTGGGCGTACTTCCTGGTGACCGCGTCTTCATCATGCTGCCGCGGGTTCCCGCCTGGTACGAGGCGATGCTCGGCGCGATCCGGATCGGCGCAGTGGTGAGCCCGGGCACGAACCAGCTGACGCCGCGCGATATCGCTTATCGCATTGAGAAGGCCCAGGCCTCAGTGGCGATCGTCAGTAGCGAAGGCGCCCGGAAGGTCGATCAGATCGAGCTTCCGATCCCGTCGCTGCGGGTGAAGATCGCGCACGGCGAGCAGCGGGTGGAAGGCTGGCTCGACTGGGACGAACTGCTCGAAAACAGCGGTGACGACGAGCTGCCGGCCGACCCAACGGCCGCCGACGACCCGATGTTCCTGTTCTTCACTAGCGGTACCGTGAGCCACGCGAAGATGGTTCGCCACAACCAGTCCTACGGACTCGGCCACGTCTCAACGGCGCGCTTCTGGCATGACCTGCGCCCCGGCGACCGCCACTGGACGGTCACCGATACCGGCTGGGCCAAGGCCGCATGGGGCGGCCTCTTCGGACAGTTGCATGAGCGCGCGACGATCGTCCAGGTCGCGCTCGGCAAGCCCGATGCCGACACGATCCTGAAGCTGCTGCGCCAACACCGGATCACCTCCTTCTGCGCGCCGCCGACGCTCTACCGGCTGCTGGTCCAGGCGAACCTCAGTGAGTACGACCTCTCGACCCTGCGCCACTGCACCAGTGCAGGTGAACCGCTCAACCCTGAGGTGATCCGCGCCTGGGCGCAGGGCACCGGCGGGCTCACGATCTATGACGGCTACGGCCAGACCGAGACCACGCTGCTGGTCGCCAACTACCGCGAGTTGCCGGTGCGGCCGGGCTCGATGGGCAAGCCAATCCCGGGCTGGACCGTCGACGTTCTGGACGACAACGGCGAGCCCAGCCCAGATGATGTGGTCGGCGGCATCGCCGTGAACGTGATGGATCCGCGACCGCTCGGACTCTTCCCTGGCTACGTCGAAGATCCCGAGGCCAACGCCCGCGCGTTCCGCAACGGCTGGTACTACACCGGTGACAAGGCTTGGCGCGACAGCGACGGCTACCTCTGGTTCGAGGGCCGCGATGACGATGTGATCACCTCCTCGGCCTACCGGATCGGCCCGTTCGAGGTCGAGTCGGCGCTGATCGAACACCCGGCGGTGGTGGAGGCGGCGGTTGTCGGCAAGGACGACCCGCAGCGCACACAGATCGTGACCGCATTCATCATTCTGGCTGCGGGTTACGAGCCCGGCGAGGAGCTGACCGTAGAGCTTCAGGATCACGTCAAGGGGCTGACCGCGCCCTACAAGTACCCGCGCGAGATCCGCTTCGTGAGCGAGCTACCCAAGACCGTCAGCGGCAAGATCCGCCGCAGCGAGCTTCGGGAGCGGCTGCGGGCTGAGCGTCCTGGTCGGTAGCCAGGCGACCAGTCCGCCCAAAGCGGGCACCCAGACCGAGATCACGTGGTAGACGAGGACCGCGCTGACGGCGGCCGGCGCGGCGACGCCGTACAGAACCAGCGACCCCGACAGGCCCGTGTCCAGCACGCCGATGCCGGCCGGCACCGGGATCAGGGTGGCGAGGTAGCCGATGCAGTAGGCGACCACCAACGCAGGGGCACCAAGCGGGTGCCCCGTCGCATGGCAGGCGGCCCACAGCGCGCCCATGTCGAGCAGCGTGAAACCGGCGGCGCCGAGCAGCCGCCAGTGCGCGTCGAGCACCAGGCGCCAGGCGCTCTCGAGTCCGCTGGCAACGCCACGGATCACCTTGGGCATCCGCGGCCCCAGGCGGCGGATGCCGTGGGCGAGCAGGAAGGCTCCGCCGAGCACCGCGAGCGATACGGCGATCGGGCCGAGGCTGTGCAGCACGCTGTACGCGCGGCTGTCGACGCCGAGCAGGATCAGCAGCGCCGCGACGCCGTTGAACACGAACCCCATCGCGGTCAGGAAGCAGAGCACCGCGGCGCAGCGCTCAGCCAGCCGCCGCGTGCCGATCCCGTACTTGCGCAGCAGCAGGCCGGTTGAGACCGCGGAGGCCATGTTGCCGCCGGGCAGCACGGCGCCGGCGCCCATCGCGATCCAGGCGACCTGCCAGCTGGTGCGGCGCGGCGGTTCGGGGAAGACACGGCGGAACAGCACGACATAGCTGAGGCAGGAAGCGATCTCAAAGCCGATCGCAACCATCACCCAGCTGAGCTGCATCGAGCCGAGCTGGTGAGCGATCTTGCTCGGCGGCGCCACGTAGAGCAGCGCCGCTATCGAGGCGACGCAGATCAGAAGCGTGGCGGTCCAACGCCAACCCGGTCTTCCCACGTCAACGATGTTGGCGCAAGCTGCGCCGGAATTGAATAAGAATCGGCTACCGGGAGTTAGGAGCTGCGCGCTGAGACGCCGCTCGCGTGAAGGCTGAGACCACGCTCGCTCTCGTACTTCTCAAGGAAGTAGAGCCAGAGCTCGGCGCGCGTCGGGAACGGGGCTATCGCGTGGGCGAGCGTCGACAGCGGCACCTGGCCGACCACGGCGATGCTCGCGGCCTGCAGCCACTCAGCCACATCCGGGCCGACGAAGGTCACGCCGACCAAGACTTCACGCTCGGTGTCGACCACGAACCTCGAGGTTCCCGGCGCGCCGCGTCCGATGAAGCTGCCGCCGGCAGAGCCGCCGGTATCGAGATCAAATGCAACCGCCTTGATGCCCGCCTCGAGCGCCGCCGCGAGGGTCATGCCGACGGCCGCGACCTGCGGATCGGTGAAGACCACCTGCGGCGTCCCGGGACCGTCGACGACGGCCCGCGCTCCGGTCTCGCCGCAGATCACATCGGCTGCGATCCGGGCCTGGTACTTGCCGGCGTGTGTCAACAGCGAGCGCTTATTGACGTCGCCGACCGCGTAAAGCCAGGGCTGGTCCGCCACCCGCAGCCGATCATCGACCGCGATCCAGTCACCGCCCTTGAGCCCGACGCTTTCAAGCCCGAGCTCAGCTGTATGCGGCTTGCGGCCGACGGCAACCAGCAGACGTTCGCCGCTGACTGAGGAGCCGTCTTCCAGCTCCACGGTGACCACGTCTTCACGGCGGCTGACCTTGGACGCCTTGAGGCCGAGCCTCAGCACGACGCCGAGCTGGCGCAGCCCGTCGGCCACCAGCTCTGAGGCGAATGGCTCCTCGCGCTCGAGCAGACGGTCGTAACCCTCGATCACCGTCACCTTGGCGCCGAGTGAAGCCCAGGCCTGCGCCATCTCGGCGCCGACCACGCCACCGCCGAGGATCACCAGGCTCGCTGGGACCGTCTTGGCGGTGGTGATCTGACGGTTTGACCAGGCTCCGGCCTCGGCCAGCCCGGGAATCGGCGGCATCACCGCGGTCGTGCCGACAGCGATCACGACCGCCTCACGAGCGCTCAGCAGATCGTCACCGACGCGGACCCGGCGCTCGCCGTCGAGCCGGGCGTTGCCGCGGAAGAGCTCGATCCCGCGGTCCTCGAGCCAGGGGAGCTGGGCCGAGTCGTCAAGGTCGTGGATCACTTCGTCGCGACGCTTGAGCACCGCTTGCACGTCCAGCGGGCCGGTCACCGCCTGCGCCGCGCCCGGCACCCGGCGGACCTCGTTCAGCAGTTCAGCGGGTCGCAGCAGTGCTTTGGAGGGCATGCAGGCGTAGAACGAGCACTCGCCGCCGACGAGCTCGCGTTCGACCAACGCAACCTGCTTGCCGCCACGCTTGGCGAGTCGGCCGGCCGCGACCTCACCGGCCGGTCCGGCGCCAATCACGATGACATCAAATTCGCGTTCCACGGTTGCTGGACCCTACCCGTTTTATCTGGGCTTCAGCACTCGAAAATTCCGCCGGTCAGCGCGGTGGCGACGCGTCGCGTCGCCCGCTTAGCCGATAATCCGTGTGTCTTGCCACAAAGTCGTCAGCGCCGACGCCTTCACGGTGCGTCACGCGGGCGACTCCTAAACCCCCTCTGAGAACACTGCGCAAATGACCACCGTTGCCCCCTCTCCGCGCCGTCTCGGCGCGACCATGCGTCGAGATAAGTGGTGGGTTCAGCCCGTCGCGATCGTCACGGCGCTGACGCTCTTCGGCATCTACTCGATCGTCCGAATCGTCTTGAGCAAGTACTACGCGATCACCGCCGGTGGCGCGCATCTGCAGTCGCCGTTCTTCTCGCCTGACCTGCCCGGGATCTTCTCCTTCAAGGAGTTCCGCCCGTGGGCGGTCCTGGTGCTGTGGGCCCCGCTCGGCATGCGGAGCACCTGTTACTACTACCGCAAGAGCTACTACCGCTCGTTCTTCCTGGCGCCGCCGTCGTGCGCCGTGGCAGGCGTTGCCCGGCGCAAGTACACCGGCGAGACCAGGTTCCCGTTTGTGCTCAACAACCTGCACCGCTTCTTCTTCTACGCCGCGGCGCTGGTCGTCGTGTTCCTCTGGATCGACACGGTTCGAGGCTTCTTCTACCACGGTGACTTCGGCATCGGCCTGGGCAACGTGATCATGCTCGTCAACGTGGTCTGCCTCTCGGGCTTCACGTTCGGCTGCAACTCCTGGCGCCACATCATCGGCGGCAAGATGAACTGCTTCGACTGCTCGGCCGTGGCTCGCACCCGCCACAAGGCCTGGCAGAAGGTCTCGATCCTGAACGGTAAGCACATGCAGTGGGCCTGGATCAGCATGTTCACGGTCGGGCTTACCGACCTGTACATCTGGCTCGTGTCCAGTGGCGCTTTCCACGACCCCCACCACGTCTTCTAATGGCTATCGAACATCACGACTTTGACGTTCTGGTCCTCGGATCAGGCGGCTCGGGACTACGTGCCGCCGTCGCGGCCGCCGAAGCCGGCGCCAAGACCGGGCTCGTCTGCAAATCCCTGTTGGGCAAGGCCCACACCGTTATGGCCGAGGGCGGCCTGGCCGCCTCACTTGGCAACGTCGACCCCCGCGACAACTGGGAGACCCACTTCCAGGACACGATGTTCGGCGGCAAGTACCTGAACAACTGGCGCATGGCTGAGCTGCACGCCAAGGAAGCCCCGGATCGCGCCCGCGAGCTGGAGCACTGGGGCGCGGTCTTCGATCGCACCCCGGACCGCAAGATGTCGCAGCGCGCTTTCGGCGGCCACACCTACAAGCGCCTGGTCCACATCGGTGACCGCACCGGCCTCGAGATGATCCGCACGATGCAGGACAAGGCCGTGCACAGCGACATCGACATCTTCATGGAGACGACGATCACGCGGCTGATCAAGGACGGGGATCGCGTGGTCGGCTGTTTCGGCTACCGCCGTGCCAGCGGTGAGCAGATCAGCTTCTCCTCCAAGGCGCTGGTGGTTGCCACCGGCGGCAGCGGCCGCATCTACAAGATCACCTCGAACTCGCAGGACTGCACCGGCGACGGCTACGCCCTGGCCTACGAGGCCGGCGCCGAGCTGGTGGACATGGAGTTCATCCAGTTCCACCCGACCGGAATGGTCTACCCGCCCGGCGTCGCCGGTCTGCTGGTGACCGAGGCCGTCCGCGGCGAGGGCGGCATCCTGCGCAACGCGCTGGGTGAGCGCTTCATGGAGAAGTACGACCCCAAGCGCATGGAGCTCTCGACCCGTGACGTCGTGGCCCGCTCGATTTACACCGAGGTCAAGGAGGGTCGCGGCACCCCGCACGGCGGCGCCTACCTCGACGTCTCGCACCTCGACTCCGATTACGTGCGCCGCAAGCTGCCGAGCATGTACGACCAGTTCCTGGAGCTGGCCGGAGTCGACATCACCAAGGAGCCGATGCAGGTCGGACCGACCTGCCACTACTTCATGGGCGGCATCAAGGTCGACCCCGACACCGGTGAGACCCGCGTGCCGGGGCTCTACGCGACCGGTGAGGCCAGCGGCGGCATGAACGGCGCCAACCGCCTGGGCGGTAACTCGCTCGGCGACCTGCTGGTCTTTGGCCGGCGCGCGGGGATCGGTGCTGCCGCTGACGCCAACAAGCTTTCGGCGGTTGCGTTGCCGGCTGAAGAGCTGACGGCGGCTCAGGGTGAGGTCGACACCTACCTCAACGGATCCGGCACTGAGAACCCCTTCCAGATGCACAAGGATCTGCAGAAGATCATGGGTGACGGGGCCGGCATCTTCCGTGACAAGGAGGGCCTGACCGAGGCGATCAGCCTGCTCGAGTCGCTTGAGAGCCGCGTCGACAAGCTCAAGTCACCGTCTCCCCGGCTGGAGTACAACCCCGGCTGGCAGCTCTGCCGTGAGGTCAAGAACATGCTCACGGTCTCCCTGATGATCGCCCGCGGCGCACTGATGCGCGAAGAGAGCCGCGGCGGCCACAGCCGTTTGGACTTCACGGCGTACTCGGACTACTGGGCCGAGAACAACATCGTGGTCCACAGCAAGGGTGGGTACGACATGCAGCTGACCCCCACCCCGGTGTTCAAGCGCGACGAACTCAGTGAACTGGTCGAGGCACGTAAGGAGTCTGAGAAAGCATCATGAGCGAGACGATGGCAGCGGGCGGAACCCGCACACTTCAGATCTGGCGTGGCGATCTCACCAGCGGTCAGTTGGTTGATTACACGCTCGAGACCGAGCCCGGCATGGTCGTGCTGGACGCCGTGCTGGAGATCCAGCGCAGCCAGGCCCCCGATCTGGCGGTGCGCTGGAACTGCAAGGCCGCCAAGTGCGGCTCCTGCAGCGCCGAGGTCAACGGCAAGCCGCGGCTGATGTGCAAGACCCGGCTTGACCACCTGCCGGCCGACGAGCCGATCACGGTCGAGCCGATGCGCGCCTTCCCGATCATCCAGGACCTCGTCACCGACGTCTCGTGGAACTACGAGGTCAACAAGAAGATCATTCCGTTCACCCCGCGCGAAGACCTGCCGGAAGGCGACTACCTGATCGATCAGGCCGACACGGATCGCATGAGCGAGTTCCGCAAGTGCATCGAGTGCTTCATGTGCCAGGACGTCTGTCACATCCTGCGCGATCAGCGCATGCACAACAAGTACTACGGCCCGCGCTTCATGGTCCGCCTGGCCAGCTTGGACATGCACCCCCTGGACGGCATCGACCGCATCGATCAGATCGCGGACGAAGCCGGCATCGGCCTCTGCAACATCACCAAGTGCTGCACCGAGGTCTGCCCGGAGGGCATCCACATCACCGACAACGCGATCATCCCGTTGAAGGAACGCGTGGTCGACGCGCGCCACGACCCGATCCTCAAGATCTTCAAGCGCAACAACACCCGTCCCGGCAAGAAGAAGCCGGAAGCGAGCGCCTAGCTCGCTTTTCGGCGCCCGGCGTCGGGCGCGACTCGGTCGCAGTGTCCAGCGGGCAGCCCGGCAGGGTCGCAGCGTGAAACTCAGGCCGGCTTGCCGCCTGGGTACGGCGGCGGAGCGCTGTCGTAGCGGGCGGGTGTGGCCGAGAGGCTGATCGGGTTCCTGGTGAGACGCACGCTGGTCCCGTCCTCCGCGGCCAGCTCAACAACCGGATCGAGCCCAACCGCCTGTGCAAGCGCAAAGGCACCGGCAATGTCATTCACGACCCCGGCCGGTACCCGAGCTGCGGTGAGCTTCGTGGCCCAATCCGACGCGGCGCGGGTGGCCAGGAGTCTTTCGATATCCGTCCGGAGCGCGTCGCGGAACGCGACGCGCTCCGGGTTCGACAGATAGCGCGGATCATCCGCNNCGCGGCAAGCAGCGAGGAGAGCAGATTGACCTCGATCTTCTGGCCCTCCCCGGTCGCCTGGCGATGGTTCAGCGCCGCCAGGATCCCGATCGCCGCGAACAAGCCGGCGAGCACATCGACAAGCGCGACGCCAACCTTCTGCGGGTCCCCATCCGGCTCGCCGGTGATGCTCATCAGACCGCCGACCGCCTGAACCAGCAGGTCGTAGCCCGGTAGCGCGGCACCCAGCTCGCCGGCGCCAAAGCCCGTGATAGAGCAGTACAGCAAGCCAGGATTGGCTTGCTTCAGATCCTCATACCCGAGCCCGAGGCCGTCCAGCAGCCCCGGCCGGAAGTTCTCAACCACCACATCCGCCGCCGACGCGAGCTGCTTGGCCTGCTCGAGGCCCGCCGGGTCTTGCAGATCGATCACGACACTTCGCTTGTTGCGGTTCACAGCGTCAAAGTAGGTCGACTGGCCCTGCGCGTCGTAAGGCGGTGCCCAGCCGCGCGTCTCGTCACCGATGCCCGGACGCTCCACCTTGACGACCTGCGCCCCGAGGTCGGCCAGCAGCATCGTCGCGAACGGCCCCGCCAGCACCCGCGAGAAGTCAACGATCCGAAGGTTGCGCAGCGCGGTGGCCAAGGGCGCAGATCCTAGTGGGCAAGGAGGCCACGAGATGCTCGACAATCCGGGCATGACAGACGCCACCGCCGTGCAGGTCCACCCCGCTGACTACCTCAACATCGACTCGCTGCTCTCAGACGAAGAGCGGGCGATCCGAGATGTCGTGCGCGCGTTCGTGAATGACCGCGTGGTGCCGTATGTCGGCGACTGGTTTGAGTCTGGAACGATCCCGCGCGAGTTGGCGCGGGAGCTCGGCGCGCTCAATGTGCTGGGCATGCACCTCGAGGGTTACGGCTGCGCCGGCGCCAGCGCGACCGCCTACGGGCTCGCCTGCCTGGAGCTGGAGGCAGGTGACAGCGGCGTGCGCAGCCTGGTCTCGGTGCAGGGCTCGCTGGCGATGTTCGCGATTCACCGCTGGGGCTCGGAAGCGCAGAAGCTGCAGTGGCTGCCGCCGATGGCGAGCGGCGAGGCGATCGGCTGCTTCGGCCTGACTGAACCGGACGCCGGATCGGATCCGGGCTCGATGCGCACGCGTGCACGGCGCGACGGCAGCGACTGGATCCTGCACGGACAGAAGATGTGGATCACAAACGGCTCGCTGGCGGATCTCGCTGTCGTCTGGGCAAGGACCGATGACGGTGTCCGCGGCTTCCTGGTTCCCAAAGGCACTAAGGGCTTCACCACACAGGACATCCACAAGAAGATGTCGTTACGCGCCTCGGTCACCTCTGAGCTGCTGTTCGACGACGTACGCCTGCCGGCGCAGGCGCTGCTACCGGAGGCGACCTCGCTGCGGGGACCGCTCTCATGCCTGAACGAGGCCCGCTACGGGATCGTCTGGGGCGCGATCGGTGCGGCGCGGGCCTGTCTGCAGGCAGCGCTCTCATACAGCCAGGAGCGGATCGTCTTCGGCAAGCCGATCGCCGCCACCCAGCTGCAGCAGAGCAAACTCGCTGATATGGCGGTGGAGGTCAACCGCGGCACGCTGCTGGCGCTGCACCTCGGCCGCCTCAAGGACAGCGGCATGCTGGCTGCGGAGCACGTCAGCATGGGCAAGCTCGCCAACGTCAACTCTGCCCTGCACGTAGCCCGCACGGCGCGGCAGGTGCTTGGCGCCAACGGCATCACGCTCGAGTACCCCGTGATCCGGCACATGAACAACCTCGAGTCGGTCGTCACCTACGAAGGCACCGCCGACGTGCATTCGCTGGTGATCGGCCAGGCCCTGACCGGCCATCAGGCGTTTCGCTGAGGCTGGCAAGGCCGCTGCGGAGTAACCCTGACGTGAGCGCCGACGGACGCTTCGCCCCCTCGCCCAGCGGCCCGCTGCACCTTGGCAGCCTGCGCACGGCGCTGGTCGCGTGGCTGATGGCACGCTCCCAGGGCGCGGGCTTCGTGGTCCGGATCGAAGACCTCGACCCGCAGCGCTCGCGCCCTGAGCACGAGGCGACGCAGCTCGCGGACCTGGAAGCGCTCGGGATCAACTGGGACGCGGCGCCGGCACGGCAATCGCAGCGCCTCGAGCTCTACGACGAAGCCCTCGGCAAGCTGCACGCGCAGGGTCTGCTCTACCCGTGCTTCTGTACGCGCGCGGAGATCCGGGAGGCGGCGAGCGCGCCGCATGGCACGCTCGCGGAGGGCGCCTATCCGGGCACATGCCGCCACCTGGACGCGCTCACACGGCGGCGGCGGATCGAAGCCGGTGAGCGGTTCGCGTTGCGGGTCAACGCCGGATCGACGCGGATCGACTGGCATGACCGGCTGCACGGCGAGCAGAGCGGCTTCGTTGACGACTTCGTGGTGGTACGCGCCGATGGCGTGCACGCCTACCAGCTGGCGGTTGTGGTCGATGACGCCGCGCAGGCGATCGGCGAGGTCGTGCGCGGCGCTGATCTGGCCGAATCGACCCCACGGCAGATCCATCTCCAGCGACTCCTGGAACTGCCGCCGGTCACCTACGCCCACGTTCCACTGGTCCTCAGCGCCGACGGCAGCCGGCTCGCCAAGCGCGACGGCGCCGCCACTCTGGCCGAGCGTGACGAGTCGCCCCAGGCGACGCTCGCCTTGCTGGCGCACAGCATCGGTCTCGCCAGCGGACGAGACCGGGTCGAGGCCGCAGCCGAACTGCTGGCCGAGTTCG
Source organism: Solirubrobacterales bacterium (assembly GCA_003137075.1). Lineage (GTDB taxonomy): Bacteria > Actinomycetota > Thermoleophilia > Solirubrobacterales > Solirubrobacteraceae > Palsa-465. The sequence goes on along the minus strand of PLES01000064.1, from coordinate 30,600 downwards.
ACCCGGCCCGGATTCCGCGCGGACCGCTGGTGCTCGGCTAACCGCCTGCGCTAAGCAAACGTCTGGCCGCCGACCACCGAGAGCAGCTCCAGCTGCTTCGCGTCGGCCGAGTCGGCGGCGGCGGTGAAGACGATCAGTCGTTCGGTCACGTTCTCGGAGCTGAGGATCTGGCAGTCGAGCGTGATCCTGCCGACCAGCGGATGCACGATGCACTTGAGCGAGCCCTGGCGACCGTGCGCCTCGTGAAGCTCCCAGAGCTCAGCGAACTCAGGGCTCTCTCGCAGCAGATGCCCGAGCAGTTCCAAAACTTCGGGGTCCTGCGGATCGCGCCCGTGCACAGCCCGCAGCATCGCGACGTAGTCCCGCGAGTGCCGCCCGTGCTCTTCCGGCGCAAAGATCCGGTTCTCCGGTGGATCGATGAACCATCGGTAGATCAGGCTGCGGCGCAGGCCTGAATCTTGCGCGTCGTCGCCGAGCAGCAGACGTCCCATCGCGTTGCGGCCGAGCACAACGCCAAGGTCGGAGACGATCTGGGCTGGAGCGTGCAGCGACTGCAGCACGCGTGAGAGCCCTGGGCTCGCATGATCACTGCGATACCCGCGCAGCGGAGCCGTATGGCCGGCCAGCTGATAGAGATGGTCACGCTCGTCCGGAGTCAGTCGCAGCGCGCGGGCCAGCGCGGCCGTTGTCTGCTCGGACGGCCGTGAGCCGCGGGCCTGCTCGAGCCGCGCATAGAAGTCGGTCGACATGTGCGCGAGCTGCGCCACCTCCTCGCGGCGCAGACCGGGGGTGCGCCGCCGTGTGCCGGCGCCCAAGCCAACGTCATCTGGCTTCAGCCCGGCCCGGCGACGCTTGAGAAAGTCGGCGAGTCCGTCTCTGTCCATCAGTTCAGTATGGAACGCTCAACGCTTGCGATCCAGGGACAGCGTGTCCCTGGATCACCCGACCTCTGGTGGCGGGCTTCGCAGGCGTTCAAGATGGGGAGCAGATCAAGACCGATCAACTGATTTGAAAGGCCTCCTCATGACTACGGATACATCTCTCGGTGGCAGCTTCACGATGGCGGGGGACCTCACGGTCACGCGCATGGGCTACGGCGCCATGCAGCTCGCCGGCAAAGGCGTGTTTGGACCGCCGCGCGACCGCGCTGAGGCTATCGCGGTGCTGCGCAAGGTCGTCGACCTCGGCATCAACCACATCGACACCAGCGACTTCTACGGACCGTTTGTGACCAACGAGATCATCAAGGAGGCGCTCTATCCGTACCCGGATGACCTCGTGATCGTCACCAAGGTCGGCGCCAGGCGCGACGCCCAGGGCGGCTGGCCGCATGCCCGCACCCCGGATGAGCTGCGCTCCGCCGTTCACGACAACCTCAGCCGTCTGGGGCTTGAGGCGATGGACGTGGTCAACATGCGACTCGGCGGCTTCAGCGGCCCGGAGCCGGGGTCGGTCGCGGAGACCTTCGGCACACTTGCCGAACTCCAGCAGCAAGGGCTGATCAAGCACCTCGGGATCAGCACCGTCGATGCCGAGCAGATCGCCGAAGCGCAGACGATCGCACCGGTCGTGTGCGTGCAGAACATGTACAACGTCGCGCACCGCGAGGATGATCAGTTGATCGAGTCGCTCGCGGCTCAGGGCATCGCCTACGTGCCGTACTTCCCGCTCGGCGGCTTCAACCCGTTGCAGAGCGAGAAGCTCGAGGCGGTGGCGAGGAGGCTTGAAGTGCAGCCGATGCAGGTGGCGCTGGCATGGCTGCTACAGCGCTCACCGAACATCTTGCTGATCCCAGGCACCTCGACCCGGGCGCATCTGCTTGAGAACGTCGCGGCCGCGGAACTGAGACTCAGCGACGAGGACGTCGCCGAACTCGACGCGATCGCCGCCTAGCCAGGACGCAGTCATTCGATCCCAAGCTCAGCCGCGCTCAGCCCCCAGGGCTTGAGCGCGGCGGCAGGGTCTCGCAACGCCGCGATCGCCCGCGCCGGGGTGCGACTGAAGCGCGGCGCCGGCGCCGGCTGACGCACGCCGTCGAGCTCGATGAAGCTCTCACGCGCGGCCATGTGTGGGTGCAGGTGAGCATCGAACGGTTTGCTGACGACGGTCACGCAGACCTCCTCGTGCTCCAGCAGCTCGCTCCACTGCGCGGCGCTCCGCTTGGCGAACACGGACGCCAGCCGCGCTTTGAACTCGGGCCAGCGGTCCTGTTCGAATTGCGGCATCTGCTCTGGCTCGATCTCCAGCAGTTCCAGCAGGCGCGCGTAGAACTGCGGCTCGATCGCACCCAATGCGATGTGGCCACCGTCGGCCGTCGCGTAGACCTCATAGAAGTGCGCGCCCGAGTCGAGCAGGTTGGTGCCGGGGGTCTCATTCCAGGCACCGGCGGCGTGCATCGAGTGGATCATCGTGGTCAGCAGCGCCGCGCCGTCGACCATCGCGGCGTCCAACACCTGACCCTTGCCTGAGGTTCGGGCTTCAAGGATCCCGCAGACGACGCCGAACGCCAGCAGCATCGCGCCGCCGCCGTAGTCACCGACGAGGTTGAGCGCGAACATCGGCAGCTCACCCACACGCTGCGAGGCCCCGAGCGCCCCGCTGAGCGCGATGTAGTTGATGTCGTGCCCCGCGACCTTGGCCATCGGCCCGGATTGCCCATAACCGGTCATACGTCCGTAGACCAGCTTCGGGTTGAGCTCCAGGAGCTCATCTGGGCCGAGACCGAGACGCTCCATCACCCCGGGCCGGAAGCCTTCGATCAGCGCGTCAGCGCTCGCAGCCAGCTTCATCACCGCAGCGCGCCCCTGCTCGCTCTTGAGGTCGACAACGAGCGTCTGACGGCCGCGCAGGGTCGGCTCCGACGCCCCGCTCTGGCCGATCCCGGCCCCCACCGCGCGGTCCAGCCGCAGTACGTCCGCGCCCATGTCGGCCAGCAGCATCCCGGCGAACGGGTTCGGTCCGATCCCGCCAAGCTCCAGGATCCTCACTCCGGCCAGCGGTCCCATCTTCGTTACCCGAGATCGGCCGGGTCTGGGCCGGTACGCGAATCCTCGTTGAGCGCACTGATCCGCTGCAGCTCGGTGGGCGTGAGCTCAAAGTCAAAGACGTCGATGTTCTCGGCGATCCGCGCCGGCGTGACCGACTTGGGCAGCACGATGTATCCAAGCTGCAGATGCCAGCGGATCACGGTCTGGGCAACCGACTTGCCATAGCCCTGCGCGATCTCGGCGATCACCGGATTGCCGATGATCCCACCACTCGCGAGCGGGCTCCACGACTCGATAGCCACGCCGAGCCGTCGGCACTCAGCGACGAGCGGTTCCTGGGTCAGCAGCGGATGCAGCTCAATCTGGTTGATGCTCGGCGTCACGCCGGTCTCGGCGATGATCCGCTCCAGATAGGGGATGTGGAAGTTCGAGACGCCGATCGAGCGCGTCAATCCGCGCTTTTTGGCCTCGATGAAGCCCTTCCAGGTCGCTGCATACTCGTCGCGCGACGGCTGCGGCCAGTGGATCAGGTAGAGGTCCACATGGTCGAGCCCAAGCAGGTCCAGGCTCTGCTCCAAGGCGGCGATCGAGGCGTCGAAGCCGTGCGTCGTGTTGTTGCACTTGGTGGTGAGGAAAACCTCGTCGCGGCTGACGCCGGACGCTCTTAGGCCCTCACCCACGCCCGCCTCGTTCTGGTACATCTGGGCCGTGTCGATGTGGCGATAGCCGGCCTTCAAGGCCGCTTCCACTGCGGCGGCAGCGTCGGCCTGCGGCACCTGCCAGGTCCCAAATCCGAGCTGCGGAATCTCGATCCCGTCAGCCAAATGCATCATCGTAGTGCTCATCGAAGCTGGTCCTCGCGTTTAATCGGATATGCGTCCATCGATCCATTGTCCGCGAACTTTCGCGCAGACGATCCGTTTAAGGGTCATGGAACAAAACACCCCAGTCAGGCGGGGATCGCAGCGGCGCTCAGTCGTCGTTGAAGTCGGCCGCCGCAAGAACGTGCGTGAACTCGCCTCGTTTCTCGGCTTGGATGCCGCTGCAGTTGCCGAGGGACTTGTGGACGCTGTTGAGCGGGACCGGGCGCTGAAGCGCCACGCGACCGCTCGCCAGGCCGCCTGATTACGCCTTAATCAACCTTTATAGCCTCACCATCTTCTTCGGTTTCTGAGCCGCGGCATGCTCTACTTTGTATGGGTGAAGTACCTCCATTTTGAGACCGTTTGAGGAGTCAGAAACAGATGCCCACTTATGAGCAGCTAGGGTTCGGCCAAGGTGCCGCACTCACCGGGGATCGCGCGCGCGCAGTCTTCGGCCATGTGATGGGGCTGGTCGCTTGCGCACTCGGATTTGCCGCGCTGGGTGCATACCTCGCCCGTAACTTTCAAGGCGGCGCCGGGATCATCTTTATTCTCGCCGCGTTCGGATGCATCTTCGCCCTGAATGCCGCTTCTGCCCGCGGACACGAACAGCTGGCAGTTGGGCTGCTGTTCGGAATGGGACTGCTGCTTGGTATGGCGGTCTCGCCGATCATCGTCTACTACGCGAAGACAAATCCCGGAGTCGTCTACGAGGCGGCCGGCACCACCGCGCTGTTTGTCGGACTGATGGGCAGCATCGGCTACGCGACGCGACGCGACCTGACAGGGATGATGAAGGTACTGATGATCGCCTTCATCCCGGTGTTCATCTTCGGGATCATCGCCCTGTTCGTGGCGATCCCCGGTAGCAACATCATCTACTGCGTGCTGATGCTCGCGATCTTCGGCGGTTTCACGCTGTTCGACTTCAACCGTCTGTCGCACAACCCGAGTTACAACAGCGCGGTGCCGATCGCTGCGTCGATCTTCCTGGACATCTTCAACGTGTTCCTGTTGCTGCTCAGCCTGTTCGGCGGCGGCGGAACCCGCCGTCGCTGAGTCACACCGGAGAGGCAGCCCGGGGCGCGATGCGCACTCGGATCCTGCTGGCCGTGCTCGCGCTCGCCGCGGGCACGGCTCTAGCAGCCTGCGGCGGTTCGTCGACACAGACCGACCCGAGCACCACCGTCCCCTTGAGGTTCGCGGAGACCGTGACGGTCCCGACCACCACGGTCCCTGCGCCGACCGCGACCTCCTACACCGGACCCGACGGCGTGCCGATCGAGACCGGCCCGTTCTTGGCCAGGGCAACAACAACGCATCTGGGCAGGATCATCGACGGCATTCAGTGCCAGGGACTGCGGCAACTCGCCTATCGGGCCTACGCACATCTGCAGGTCTACGTCGGCGGCCAGTCTCGAGCGATCCCGGGCGGCATCGGCCTGGTCGACCTGACTGCGAGGACGACCCGCAAGGGACTCGTATTCAGCGCCCACGCTTGTTACTACTGGCTCCACACCCGCGCAGCCGATGGTCTTGTCCAAGTGGAGTCACCCAACGACCGGACTTACACGCTCGGCGATTTATTCAAGGTCTGGGACCAGAGACTCGATCGTGATCACGTGGCCGCGAACACCGGCAGGGTCACAGCGATCGTGAACGGCAAGCGCTGGCGAGGCAATCCCGACCTGATCCCGCTGACCGAACACGAGAGCATCGAGCTCGCGGTCGGCAAGCCGGTACCGGCCTACCAGGGCCTCGATTGGACCGGAACCGGCTTCTAGAGGTTCTAGACTCCGGCCCCGTGCTGATGATCCTGCCCCAGGGGCACTACAACGAGACGCGTGAGCCAAAGGTCCGTAACCGCCGTGAGCGCTGGGTATTCGGGCTCGGCGGCGCACTGATCGCGATTGTGATCGCGGCCACGCTCTTCTCCCTGACCTCGACGCAGGGCAAGAGCTCGCACGGTTGCCTGCACTTCACTTACACCTTCGCGATGGGCGGCGAGCAGCTCAACGCATGCGGCGCAAAGGCCAGGCACTACTGCGCCTCACCGCCGCGCCTGGGTGGCCTTGGCAACGGCCTCAGAGTCGGCCTGCGGGTCGCCTGTCGTGAGGCCGGTTTGCCTTACATGCCCGCCGCTTAGAGGCGCCTTATCCAAATGTCTAGTCGGACCGGGTGATACCTGGACGCCGGGCTATGGCTGCGAGCTTCAAATTTGAGCAGCCTCTGCTGGTCTGCTTGACCACCTGGTCAAGCCACCCGCCGCTTGGTGGCTAGGTGTCCACGACTACATAGGAGTTTCATGTGCCTCATTGGCTAGATACGGGTAGTACCGCCTGGCAGATGACCGCGGCAACGTTCGTCGGCTTGATGAGCGTTCCCGGCCTCGTTGTCCTGTACGGCGGCGTGATGCAGAAGCGCTGGTCCATCAACAGCATGATGCTGACGTTCGCGACGTTCGCGACCGTAATCGTGGTCTGGCTGCTTTGGGGCTTCAAGATGGGCTTCGGCGCGCCGTGGCTCAACTCAGGGGCCCACCCGGCGACCAGCGGATTCCTGCATGGCTTTATCGGAACCCCTGGCCCGGTGTTGAGCGCCAAGGCGGAGACGATGGACGGCGTGATCCCCGGTGGCTATGGAGCCCCGGTGACGATGCCGTTCCCCGAGGCCGCGCTGATCTACTTCCAGCTGGTGTTCGCTGCCATCACGCCGATCCTTTCCCTGGGTTCGGTGCTGGGCCGCATCAACTTCAAGGCGTGGATCCCGTTCGTTGTGCTCTGGATCACGTTCGTCTACGCAGTTGACGCCTTCCTGATCTGGGGCGGCGGCTACTTCGCCAAGATGGGCGCACTGGACTACTCCGGCGGTTACGTCATCCACCTGTCCGCAGGTGTATCCGGCTTTGTTGCCGCGGCGGTGATAGGTCCAAGACTCGCACGAGACAGAGAGATCGACGCACCGAACAACATGGCGATGGTCGCCGTCGGTGCGGGACTCCTGTGGCTCGGTTGGAACGGCTTCAACGGTGGAGATCCGTATGCAGCCAACCAGTCGGCTGCTGCCGCAATCCTGAACACGAACCTGACCACTGCGGTCGCGTTCTTGGTCTGGGTCGGGCTGGACTTCCTGACCGGCCGCAAGCCGTCAATGATCGGTGGAGTCAACGGCATCATCGTCGGCCTGGTGGCAATTACCCCGGCCGCCGGTTTCGTCAACGGTTGGGGCGCTATCGCGCTTGGCATCATCGCGTGCTGCATCGTGTACTTCGCGATGAACTACCTGAGTGCCATGCGGCCGTTCCGCAACGTGGACGACACGCTCGGGGTCATATATACCCACGGATTCGCCGGGCTTGCCGGCGGTCTGTTAACCGGCGTCTTCGCAGACCCACACATGGGTCCGTTCGACGCTGTCGACTACTCGAAGGGCGTTGTTCACGGCGGTTGGACGCTGCTCAAGTGGCAGGTGTTCGCCGGTGCATGGGTGATCGTGTGGTCCGCAGTGGTCACATTCATCCTGCTCAAGATCGTCGGCATCTTCATTCCGCTCCGGATGTCACAGGAGAACATGGAGATCGGCGACGTGGCCGAGCACGGCCACGAGGTGTACCCGTCCGACATCCCGTCGCTTGGGTTCCCCAACGGGATCCCCGGCTTCAGCGGGACTCCGGAGCCGGCAGGCGCATGACGCACTGCGCTGTCGCTTCAGCGGACGAGCAGCGACCTGATGGCACGCGCTCGCGCGCTTAGCAACGGCGCAGATGACGGCGAGGCAAGGGGGGCGACTACGGAAGTCGCCCCCCGCCTCACGCCCATGCTGCTCGCCGAGACTGCTGTTGCAGCAATCGCAGAGCTTCTGCGTGAGAACGTAGGAACAGACTTCTCTCACGGTGCGATCGCGGTTGGCGCGATCCTGCCCGCGGGCCACGACTTCAACCTGGCCCACTTCTCCGCCGGCGGCCTCTTGGCCGAGGGCGATGAGCAGCGTCTCATCTATCTGGTTCCGCTCGGTAGCGACGCCGACGCGACCCTCGCTGACGACCTGCTGGCACGACTGACCGGGGCGGGCATGGAGGCGATCGCCTCGGCTCCGCGCCGCAACGCCGACGACATCGACGGCGCCCTGCACGAAGCCGGCGTGCTGCTCGAGCTCCTGGCCGAACCGTACGCCTGCCTGAGGGCGCACGAGCCGACCTATAGGCTGCTGCTGGGTGTGCTGCTGCACGACCCGGACGAGGTCGCGCAGCTGCGCGAATCAACGATCGCCCCGCTGGAGACCTACGACAGCTCGCACGACACGGACCTGGTGTCGACGCTCGAGACCTTCCTGACCCATCACGGGTCTACCACCGACACGGCCGAGATCATGGGCCTGCACCGGCACACGGTGGGCTATCGCCTGGCGCGTGTCCAGGAGGTCTCGGGGCTCTCCCCCTACGAGTCCGAGGGACGCGAACGCCTCAGCCTCGGTCTCAAGGCGTACAGGATCCTCTTGGCGGACAGCCGCCGCGCCGGCCGCTCCTGAGCGGACGGGCGCTGGGTCTTGCGCCACTCCGAGCGTGAGGGCAGACGCCCTTCACTGCGTGCCTTGAGCACGCAGTTGGTGTGGGCGTGGCGGCGACGGTTGTGGTCGCCCTCCGGAAACAGCAGCATGTGGTCGCTCATCGACGGGAGCTGAAGCCCGCAGAGCGGGCAGCGGTAGTGCGCAGGCTTGCGATTCTGCGCCTGTCGCCAGTCGTACCAGTGAGCTTGGTTGGTCCAGGTCATCGCTCAGCTATCGTTTACGAAGATGTCTGCCGCCGTACACCCTGAAGAACTTGAGGGACTCAGCCGCAGCGAGCTGCTCCGCGCCTCACCGGCCATGTTTGAGAGCAAGTGGCTCGACAAAGTCTCCCGCGTACACCCGCTGGTACCGCTGTTCCTGTTCGTGCCGGTGATCGTAGCGATGCTGGTGCTCGGGTTTGTCAACGGGGTCGGGGCGATGGCCGCGGTCTGGATCCTCGGCGGCTATCTGGTCTGGACGCTCACCGAGTACTGGCTGCACCGTCTGGTCTTCCACTTCGAGCCTGATCACGGGATCGGCGCGCGACTGCACTGGATCATGCACGGCGTGCACCATGACCATCCGAACGACCCCATGCGCTTGGTGATGCCTCCGTCGGTGAGCGTGCCGCTTTCCTCGTTGTTCATCCTCGTCTTCTATTTGGTGCTGGGCGCACCGGCCTTCTATCCGTTCGGCGCCGCTTTCCTGGCGGGCTACCTGTACTACGACATGCTCCACTACCACGTGCACCATCACCGCCCGACCACGGCGCTCGGTAAGCGCCTGCGCGAGCTGCACATGCGTCATCACTTCCAGGACCATGACCGCGGCTACGGCGTCAGCGCACCGTTCTGGGATCACGTCTTCGGTACCGCTCCGACGAAGCCGTCGGGCGAGTAGCCTGCCCGGCGTTTAGAGACAGGCTCTTAGACCAGCCGGCCGGGATCAGGTGGCGTCAGGCGCTTGACCGCGTCGATCAGGAATAGGACAGCCGCCGGTAGCTCACGGTTGCGGGCATGGCAGAGCGCCAGCGTGCGTGGCGGCAGCTCATCCCGGAGGGTGATGCGGCGCAGGCGCGGCTCGAGCAGCTCACTCGCCGAGAGGATGCCGATACAGGCGCAGCCGAGCCCGGCAGCGACCAGGCGCTGGATCATCAGGTTGTCATCCGTCCGGTAGACGATGCGGGGACGGATCCCGCGCTGCCGCCAGACCCGTTCGAGGTTCGCTTGGGCGCGCCAGCGCTGGTGCCAGGCGATCATGTTGGTGCCGTCGAGCGCGTCGAGCGTGACCGAGGTGGACGCGGCGAGCGGATGGTCACGGTGCGCGACGATCATCCAGGTGTCGTCGAACAGCGGCATCGTGACCACGCGGTCGTCGGGATCGACGTTGATGTAGAGGCCGAGGTCGATCTGACCCTGGTCGAGCTGTTGAACCAGCGCTTCCGCGGTCACCGCATTGATCAGCGAGACCTCGATCCCCGGGTTCTGCCGGCGCAGCTGCGCGAGCGGCTTCGCGAGCATCGCGCAGGTGCTCTGCGATACGCCGATCCTCAGGGTTCCTCGCTCGCCGGCCACCGCCGCTCGGATGTCTGCTTCGAGCGCCTGGCTCGCCGCGAGCACACGCTGGGCGTGCTGGTAGACGCGCTCGCCGAGCGGGGTGAGCGTGATCTTGCCACGGCCGCCGGGCCGTACGAAGAGCGTCACGCCGAGCTTGCGCTCAATCGTCGCGACCTGGTGTGAGATCGCCGACTGCGTGTAGCCAAGCGTGCGAGCCGCGCCGCGGAACGAACCCAGGTCGGCGACCGTGACCAGGGTCGTCAGCGAGCGCGCCTCGATCAGTTCTTCGTTCATAAATATCGATCAAAACCGCAAAAAGGATTCATTTGAGTAAATCATAAACGCCGCCTAGATTGAAAGCCATGGCCACAACTGCCAAAACGAGCCGTCGTCTGCGGCGCGGTGACGGCTCGCGGGCCGCCCACGTCGCCGGCCGAGGGCATCGCAGCGACGTGGCCGCCGCAGGCTCACAGTCCCGCCCAGCGCAGCCTGACTCTCGCACCCTGCAACTCGCCCTCACGATCGTCTGTCTCGGCGCGCTGATGTCAGCGATCGACGCGACCGTGACCAACGTCGCGCTCAACACGCTCGAACGCGATCTGCGCACTTCGGTCGCCGACGTGCAGTGGGTGATGACCGCTTACCTGCTGAGCGTCGCCGCCGTGATCCCCGTGAGCGGCTGGGCGTCACGGCGCTTCGGCGCGCGACGCGTCTACGTCCTCGCGCTCGCCCTGTTCGGCCTCAGCTCAGGGTTCTGCGCACTCGCAGGCTCGCTGACGATGCTGGTCGGCTGCCGGCTTCTGCAGGGTGTCGCCGGCGGTATGCTCGTGCCGATCGGCCAGCTGATCGCCGCGGAGTTGGGCGGTCCGAGCCGCATGGGACGGATGATCAGCCGTGTCTGGATGGTCAGCTCGCTCGGCTCGATGATCGGCCCGACGCTCGGCGGCGTGATCATCGGCGGCCTCGGCTGGCGCTGGATCTTCCTGGTCAACGTGCCCGTGAGCCTGCTCGCGACGGTTGCCGCGTTCTACCTGTTGCCGGCGCTGCCGGCACGTCCGGCCGGGCGGCTCGACCTCTCCGGCCTGCTGCGGCTGAGCGTCGGTGTGCCTGCCACCGTATTCGGGCTCGCCCAGGCACAGGCGACAGGCAACCTGTTAGCGCTCTCAGCGCTGTTGCCGCTGGGTGCCGGCGTGATTCTGATTCTCGATTTCGTCCGGCACGCATTGCGCTCGAACCACCCGCTGCTCGACCTACGGCTGTTCGCGCGGCGCAGCTTCGCCGCGGGCGCGATCTCGGTCTTCGTGTTTGACCTCGCCTGGTTCGGGACTTTGGTCCTGCTGCCACTCTGCTTTCAGCAACTGCGGCATGCGACTCCCGTCACGGCCGGCCTGTTGCTGGCGCCGCAGGGGTTCGGCACGGTGCTCGGCATGTGGGCGGCCGGCCGGCGCAGTGACGGACGCCGCGGACTGCTGCTCGGCAGCTTCGGCGGGTGCACCTTCGTCGTGACGACCGCGTCGCTGGCGCTGTTCGACCCAACCACGCCAGAGGCTGTCGTCTGCGTGACGCTGCTGGTGGCCGGTTTCGCGGCGGGGCTGAGCTGGGTTCCCGCCACGGCCATCTGTTACGAACGGCTCGCCCCGGAGCAGCTCTCCCACGCCTCCCCGCTGGTGGCCGTGACGATGCGCCTCGGGGCAGCGTTCGGCACCGTGATCGCCGCGATCATCCTGCAGGGCGAGCTGGGCGCAGGCGCCGGACAACACCCGATGGCGCACACGATCGCCGCTTTTCACTCAAGCTTCCGCATCGAAGCACTGATCAGTCTCGTCGCCGTGCTGTTGTTCGCCTGGCTCTGCCGACCTGTGCCCCGCTCTGCCGGGCCGGCGCGGCTTGACGAACTCAAGCCGCAGGTCGTCGTCGACTTCTGAACGGGTGCCCCGCTAAGCCGCCCGCGGCAGCCCGCGCATTACGATCTCGACGAGCTCGGTCGCGGCCTGCACCGGATCACCTGTGATCGGGTCATCCTCGAGCGCCCGCATCAAGGCGTGATGGAAGGGCATCTCGATCGCGTGACGCAGCGCCGGGCTGTCAGCGATCTCCCCGCGAGCGACTGCGGCCTCCACGCGCTCGGCGACCGCCTCATGCCGGCGCCGGACGACCTGCTCGTAATAGCGCTCACGCAGCCTCGGGAAGTCGTCGCCGGCGCCCTGCATGCTGCGCATGATCTTGCGCGCGCGCTCATCCTGTAGTCGCGCGATCATCGCGCTGATCACCATCACCAGCGCCTCTTCGAGCGGCATCTCGATCGGGAGGTCCAGCTCGCCGACCTGCGCCGCGAGCGCATCGACCAGCAGGTCCTCCTTGCTCTGCCAGCGCCGGTAGATCGTGTCCTTACCGGCCCCGGCGCGCCGCGCGATCGCGGCGATTGAGAGCGTCGCCGGACCCTGGCCCTCGGCCAGCAGATCCAGCGCTGCGGTGAGGATCGCCTGCTCGGAGGCGGCGCTGCGGGGTCGCCCCCGCTTGGCGCTGGGCGAGGCCTCGATGGCCATCATCAAGCCTCGACCGTGACTCGGGTAGCGGCTTCGATGGCGGGCGCGCCAGCGGGCGCGCCCACACCAGTTGCGGCTGCCTCAATAGCGGCGGCCGCGGCACGTGTCGGCATCCAGGCCGCTGCCGCGATCGCCGCGACCCCACAGACCACGGCGGAGCAGATCGCCGCCTCGTGCATGCCGTGGATGAACGAGCTCACGGCCGGCGCGATCAGCGAATGGGCGGCGGGTCCGACGTGCTGCGCGAACGCCAGCGTGGCAGTGATCGAGGCGCCTACCGCCTTCGCGGCCGACGGGTCGTGCGCGAGCGCCGGGATCGTCGCCAGATGCGGGTTGATGCCCGAGCGGTAAGCGGACGCCAGGACCGCGCCGATGATCGCAACGCCCAGCGCGCCACCGATCTGACGCGAGGTGTTGCTGATCGCCGAGGCCTCACCGGCGCGGTGGCGCGGCACCGAGGCCTGGATTGAGCTTGTGACAGGCGGCATCACAAGCCCGACGCCGACGCCCTGCAGGAAGAGGATGATCAAGAGCGGCACCACGGGAGAGTGGGCGCCGGCCTGCGTGTAGTAGATGAAGCTCACCGCCAGCAGCAGCAGGCCGCCGGTGATCACCGGGCGCGCGCCGAAGCGCTTGACGAAGTCGGAGCTGCGTGAGGAGAAGATGATCTGCCCGACAGCGAGCGGCAGCAGCTGTGCGCCGGAGTGAAGCGGGGAGTAGCCGCGCGCCGACTGGAAGTAGAACGAGATCACGAAGACCAGGCCCATGTAGGCGCAGAACAGCAGCATCACAATCGCCGCACAGGCGGAGAAGCGGGCGCTGGCGAACAGCCTGGTGTCGAGGATCGGCGCCTCGTACTGGCGCTCCCAGGCGACAAAGGCAATGAGCACGCCCACGCCGATCGCGAGCGGTACCAGCGCCTGAGCGCTCCCCCAGCCCAGGTCGCCGCCACGCACGATGCCGAAGACGAAGACGGTGATCCCGATCACCGAGAGGATCACGCCGACCGGGTCAAGCCGACCCGGCGTGGGGTTACGCGAGTTCGGGACCAGGCGAATCATCAGCGCCACCGCAACCACGACGATCGGCACGTTGACCAGGAAGACCGAACCCCACCAGAAGTGCGCGAGCAGTAGGCCGCCTGTGATCGGGCCGATCGCGAGCGCGATGCCCACGGCACCGGCCCAGATACCGATCGCCTTGGCCCGTTCCTTGGGCTCGAAGACGTTCGAGATGATCGAGACCGTCGTCGGCATCACCGCCGCTCCGCTGATGCCCATCAGCGCGCGGAAGAAGATCAGCTCGCCGGGCGAGGTGGCGTAGGCGCAGAGTGCGGAGGAGATACCGAAGGCGACCATGCCGCCGAGCAGAATCGACTTTCGCCCAACCCGGTCGCCGAGGATGCTCCAGGTGAAGAGCAGGCCGGCGAAGGCGAGCGTGTAAGCGTTGGTCGCCCACTCCAGCTGCTCCTGGCTTGCGCCAAGGCCCTTCGGCTTCGGCTCGGCGAGCGTCTTGAGGGCGACGTTGAGGATGCTGGTGTCGAGTACGACTACCAGCAGGCTGAGAACCAGCACGCCGAGGATCTGCCAGCGGCGTTTCTGGATGAGTTCGGGTGACAAGGGTTCTCCTGGGAGCTCTGAGGGAAGTGCGAGCCGAGCGCGCGAATTACGGGACGGTCTATACCTGTAATCGGCAGCCTAGCACAATAACTGGACTCCTTCGACCCGATAAGTTTCCGGGCGCCGAAAGAACGGCCCGACCTCTACACTCTCGCGAGCGCTCGGGCCTTACAGCCGGGCCGATACGGAGAGGTGGCCGAGTGGCTGAAGGCGCTCGCCTGCTAAGCGAGTATGGGGTTTAAAGCTCCATCGAGAGTTCGAATCTCTTCCTCTCCGCTAAAGCAAAAGGCCCGCATATATGCGGGCCTTTTCTATTCCTTGGATCCTGGCGAAGCGTAAATCAGTCGCCGAGCGCCGACTCGATCGCCGCGGTGATCGCGGGCCCGTCAGGCTTGGTCATCGAGCCCCAGTGCTTGATCAGGCGGCCGTCTGCCCCAATCAGGTACTTGGTGAAGTTCCACTTGGGCGGCGCCGAGTTCGGCTGCAGGGTGAGGTCGTGCCAGAGCGGCGCCGGGTCCTCCCGCACGGACATGCGCTCGGTCAACGGAAACGCGACGCCGTAGTTCTTCTGGCAGAAGGCTCCGATCTCCTGCGCCTGCTCGAACTCCTGGTCGGCGAAGTCCCCGGAGGGCGTCCCGATGATCTCAAGGCCACGCTCGTGATAGCGCTCGTAGATGGACTGGAGCCCCTCATACTGCGGCGTGAATCCGCACTTGCTGGCCGTGTTCACGATCAAGGTCGGGTGGCCCCGCAGATTCGAAAGGTCAAACTCGCCGCCATCCAGCAGGGTCACCTTGTGCTGGTAGAGGTCGGTCGCCTCTGAGAGCTTGGGCGCGTGGTGCAGGTACATCCTGACTGTGTTGAGCTTGCTCATAAGGTATGAGTAGCACTTGGCGAGCACCGCCGCGAGCTACGCGGGTTCGTCCCGCGCGCCCGCGGGCGCTACGATCCGCGACGCCGACCCTTGGAGGGGTGGCAGAGCGGTTGAATGCACTGGTCTTGAAAACCAGCGTCGGTGCAAGCCGACCGCGGGTTCGAATCCCGCCCCCTCCGTGTTTTCCAGCGGCTGGGCCGCCCGCGGTGACGGGGCTCAGACGGTGCTGGACGCGAGGGCCAGAGCGCGCCGCATAACTCATGCTTAGGCGCACGCAGTCCGATAAGTCGGGAATGCAGTCGACGCGGCTAAACGAGGGCACGGACGCGGGAGATGCATCCGGATCTAGCTTGATTCATGAGCGCCGGCGACCGACTGGCGGAACCGAGCGCGTCCCCCCGGCGCTTTGGGCTGCGTACGGGTTGCTCGGGCTCGGGCTGGTCGCCTACGCGCTTTTCGTGCTCGTACGCCCCGCCGGTCAGTATTCCACGGCGATCGATGGCTGGGGAGTTGATGCCGGCGAGTTGATCGCAGGCGTGCTCTGCCTGGCGCGGGCGTATTTCAGCCGCACCCGGCGCTCCGTTACCTTGCTGCTCGGGATCGGCATTCTGACTTGGGCGGCCGGCGACATCGTGCTCACGATTCAGTCGCTGGGCGGTGGCACACCCCCATCTCCTGGACTCGCCGACGTCTTCTACCTAGCCTTCTACCCGGTTACCTATGGAGCGCTGGTGTTGCTGTTCCGGCGTGAGGCGATCAGCTTCAGCGTCAGCACGTGGCTCGACGGTGCGATCGCGGGACTCGGGGCGGCCGCGGTCTGCGCAGCGTTCGCATTCCACGGGGTCCTGCACGATGCCGGCGGCAGCAGCATCTCGGTGGCGACCAACCTCGCCTACCCGATCGGCGACCTGCTGCTGCTGGTGATGGTCGTAGGCGGCACCGCGATCCTTCCTGGTCGCGCCACGGCACCGTGGCTGATGCTCGCTGCAGGCTTCGCGATGATCGTCGTCGGCGACACGTTCAACCTGTTCTCGTCATCAATCGGCTCAAGCCATATCGGGAGCTTCGCGAACGCGATCGCATGGCCGAGCTACACGCTGCTCGTTTCGCTGGCCACCTGGCTGCCAAAGCGCGGCACCAAGAGCCTGAGCGATCAGCGGCCGCCCGGGTTCACCTTGCCCTACATGGCCGCGTTCGCCGCGCTCGCGATCCTCTGCGTCGGGGCCCTGCAGCACGTGGTGGTCGTCGGCGTCGGACTTGCCGTCGCGACGCTGGTCGCCGCCGGCGTGCGATCCGGCCTGACAGTCGGAGCTCTGCGTCGGCTCACGGAAGAGCGTCACCGCCAGGCCGTCACCGACCAGCTGACTGGCCTGCTCAACCGCCGCGCGTTGTTTCACACGCTCGACGCATTGCTGCCCGAGCAGGCCGACTCCGACATGCTTCCAGATCAGCTGTCCTTCCTCTTCATCGACCTCAATCACTTCAAGGAAGTTAACGACTCGTTTGGACACGCAGCCGGCGATGAGCTGCTGCGCCAGCTTGGTTCACGGCTCGAGGGGTCGCTGCGAAGCACCGACCTGTTCGTACGGCTGGGCGGCGACGAGTTTGCGGTCGTGCTGCCCGACGCCGATGCTGACTACGCCGCCATGGTCGCCCAGCGGCTGACCGCGCGGCTTGAGCAGAGTTTCTTGATTGATGGCGTCCGCGCACACGTAGGCGCGAGCATCGGCATCGCCGTGGCGCCGCAGGATGCCACCAATGCGGCCGATCTGGTGCGCTGCGCGGACCTAGCGATGTACCGCGCCAAGAGCGCCGGGCACGACCTCGCGATCTTCCAGGACGACCTGGACGGCGAGGGCGACAAGCTCGTGCTAGCTGAAGAGTTGCGTGTCGCCATCGAGCAGCACCAGCTGGAGCTCTACTACCAGCCCCAAGCCGATCTGCGGACCGGTGAAATCGTCTCGGTCGAAGCGCTGCTTCGCTGGCTCCACCCCCGGCTCGGCTTCGTGCCGCCTCCCGCGTTCATTCCGCTGGCCGAGGAATCAGGCTTGATGGATCAGCTGACGGAGATGGTGCTCGAGGATGCAATGGCGCAATGCGCGGCGTGGCGTGCGGACGGCCAGTCCTTGACCGTCTCAGTCAACGTCTCCCCGACGAACCTCGTGGGTCCGGACTTCTCGTCGATGGTCAAGCGCTCGCTTGAGCACAATCAGCTTCCACCGGAGGCGCTGGTCCTGGAGGTCACCGAGACCTCTGCGATCTCTGACCTCGATCGGTCGAAGGCAGCGATAGAGGAGATGCGAGATCTCGGCGTGATCGTCTCGGTCGATGACTTCGGTGCCGGCTTCACGTCGCTTGCCTACCTGGGCAGCCTCGCCGTCGGCGAGCTGAAACTCGATCGCAGCTTCATCACCGAGCTCGCGACAGCTTCCGCCGGGCGCGATGTGGCGATTGTTCAGTCGACCATCGAGCTTGCGCATTCGCTCGGCCTACGCGTCGTCGCAGAGGGTGTCGAGGACGCCGCCACGCTTGAGCTGCTCACCAGCTTCGGCTGTGACCTCGCCCAGGGCTATCTGATCAGCAAGCCTATGCCCGCGGGCGATCTCGATTTCAGCGTAACCGGCCAGCTCGGCATGACCGCACCGGTCTGACCATCGTTGTGGCGCTACCATCAGCGACGCCGTACGTCTTGCGCCCGTAGCTCAGCTGGATAGAGCGTCGGTCTACGGAACCGAAGGTCGGGGGTTCGAATCTCTCCGGGCGCACTGGAAAACCTCAGCAATTGCTGGGGTTTTTTCGTTTATGCACCACTGGGGTTGTGACGTTTTGGCGAGGGAGTAACACCAGGGAGTAACAAACCGCTCCCGAAATGGCCCTGCCCAGCGCTCCTTGCCTGGGCGGCAAGCAGCGCCCCGCTCCGTCAGGCCCGACGACTCCTGATTCGCCGAAACTATGCTCCGAGTTGGCGGCCGCCGGAGGACGAGAGACGTCCTGTGTCAACCTCCCGCCGTTTGAAGCTTCGATGAGGTCAGAGTTGAAGCTATGCGTGCGGTGGTTTTGGAGTCGGGGCGTGGGCGCGACGGGCTGGGAATGGTGACGGTGATGTGCTGTTTCAGGGCGGTGTGCTGGGCGGGGTCATAGGGCGTTCGTGTCCGCCAGCAGCGCCAGATGATCCGGCTCCAAGCGCGTCCGAGAGTCCGCAGTGCGCGGCGGTGATTGTGGCCGCGGGCTCGCGCTTGGGCGTAGAGGTCAGCGGCCCAAGGGTTCCATTTCATGGTGCTCATCGCGACGGTCTCAAGAGCGCGACGTAGGCGTTTGTTGCAGGCCCAGCGGAACTTCGCGTTCTTGCGCTTGCCGGACTCAACGGCCACGGGTGCGTGACCGCCCTGGGCGGCGATCGCGTCACGGTGTGGGTAGCGCCCGCGGCAGTCACCAATCTCTGAAAGGAGGGTGGCTGCGCAGATCACCGACTGAGGGCTGATGAAGAAGCTGTGGAAGAGCTTCCCGTCCGGATGGGTTCTGAGCGCCTGGGCGATCTCTGACTCGAGCTCGCGGATCTGCTCGACCATCACCTGCAAGGTTCTGGTGAGCGACAGCACGATCGACCGACGCGTCCGGGTTTCGACCTGGCCGGCGCGTCCGGCTGGCGCTGCACGCAGATGCTCCAGCAGTTGCGACGGGGTTTTGCGTGCCGAGTAACCCTGGTTCTTGAGGAACGCGGCGAGGCGTTTCTCCCCGAGTCCCTTGGCATCTGCCGGGCTGGGGTAGCGCGCCAGGAACGCCAACGAGATCTGACTATCGATGCTGCTGAACAGTCCGACCGCCCCAGGCCAGAACCTGTCGAGCTCAGCGCGTAACTGCTGCCCCAGTGAGACCCGCGCGCCGACCAAG
Organism: Solirubrobacterales bacterium; assembly: GCA_003137075.1. Lineage (GTDB taxonomy): Bacteria > Actinomycetota > Thermoleophilia > Solirubrobacterales > Solirubrobacteraceae > Palsa-465. The sequence continues at coordinate 11,719 of PLES01000064.1, read as the reverse complement.
TCTTCCCGAGCACGAGTCAGCGCCCGCATCGCCTTGGTCTCTTCTGAGTCAGGTTCCAGAATCCGGAAACGGTGGCTGTCGGTGCGCGCGAGCTCGCAGAGAACGAAGCTGTCGAACCGGTCTGACTTGCCGCCCGACGCCCGGAACCGATCCCTAGCGGCCTTCACCTGATTGGGATGCAGAGCAAGCACTTGCACCCCGGCATCGAGCAGCCGCTCTACCAACAAACCGTCCGGACGCTCGATCGCGACGACCTCAACATCACGCTTGACCAGCGCCCGGCAGAGACTCGTTATACCGGCCTCATCGTGACAAAACGTCCCGGCGAACAACTCCTCGCCAGCACCGTCAGCGATCAGCACATCGTGCTTCTCCGAAGCCCAATCAACACCCGCGTAGTTACCCATCGCTCCCTCCGTTCCACTCTGGACAAGGGCCTCGGACCGGAGGTACCGTTGCGGGTGCTCATAGACAAGGCCCTCACAGTTGGGGCTACGTCCTGTCGCCGCTGGCGGCACCTCACCACCGTTGGGAGGGGCTGGTCTTTCGTTGGCCCTCTGCACAAGGGCAAGCGATCGTGGCCCTCTCCCGACGGCGGTCGAGGCACCACAAGGTTGTCCTATGAGCGATCGTCCGCCTCAGCGTAGTTTCGCCCATCGAAGTTCGGTTCGGACTGCTCCGTGGCGAGCTCGCCAGCCCACGGAGGTCTCGACGTGCAACCCGGTGGTCTCACTGATCGGGCCTTCGCCCGAGAGGACGAAGGCCGTCTGGTGAACCAGGGCTTGCCTCGCTTGCTGTGCCGCGGCCGCGCCGCAACTGGTTCCGAGCTATGGGCGGGCACGAGTCACGCTCGTATTACCTAGGTTGCAGTTACGTAGTCAGCTACGCAGGACATGCGTGCCTCCGATTGCGACCTTATGCGTGTCGGGCAGGGCATAACCACAATCGCTTAGGAGGCAAGAGATGTCAAACAAGAAGAGCAGTAAGGGCGGGATGTTCGTAGCACTGGTTCCGTGGGTGGTATTTACAGTGCTCGCTAACCATGCGAATCTGAAGCTGGCGTCGATCGTGTCGCTGGCCCTGGCAGCTCTGATTGCGCTGCCAGGCCTGCGGGCAGGGAAGCCAAAGATGTTGGACCTCGGCGGCGTCGTTACCTTTGTCGGCTTTCTCGTGGTCGCGCTTACCGCGGACGCCACAGTCGCCCATGACGTCACCCGCTACGCACGCGGGATCGCCGCGGCCGCTCTCTCCTTGCTCGCGTTCGCTTCGCTGCTCTTCGTCCCATTCACCGAGCAGTACGCGCGTGAATCGGTGCCTCAGGAGGCGTGGGGGTCGGCGCGGTTCAAGGCGATCAACCGCAAGCTCACGGTGATGTGGGCCTTGATCTTCGCCGGCATGGTTCCGTTTCACATTGTCGCGGGCGCGGTCAACACTCAACGCGCGAACATCATCCTGAACTTTGTGGTGCCGTGCCTGATGGTGTTGTGGGGTGCCAAGCACTCGACTGGCGAGGTCGACGGCAGCAGCGCCACGGTCACGCAGCGTGCTGGGGCATGAGCAGCAGCAGGGTCCCGTCGGGTGACGAGCGGGCGGCGGTCGATTTGATGGCTGCGGGCGGCGAGGCGTGGGTACACGCCCGCTGCTCTGGCCGTTCTTTCGACTATCTCTCCGCGGCTGTCTGGTATGGGACGGCCCTGGCATTGCCGGACATCGCCGACTGGGTCGATGAGCCTCGGTTGCGTGAGCGGGAGCGAGAATGTTGGGCGCAGGCAGCGTCCGGTTCAGGCGGCGACACGCACGTCCTGATACTCAACCCGTGGCTGGCGGTCCTGCCGGAGCCGGCGCGCGAGGAGTGGCATCAGGGGGACCAGGAGGGGTTTGAGCGCGAGTTGCGCCTCGCTGACCTGTTCTCGCCAGGCACCTTCGATCGTTTACTAGCCGTGATGCGGCGTTATGCCGGCCCGGGCGAGTCCGCCACAGAGATCGTCGAGCGGCTCGCGTCTTCGCAACTCTGATCCGCTCGGAGAACTTGGGGCGGCGTAAAGTGTCGGGCCGGAGATGCCGGGGAGCACAGCATCGAGTGGTTCGGATCAGTGGCCGTTCACGGGTCGTGAGCGGGAGCTTGAGGAGATCGCTAACGCGCGCACGGACCCGAGTTGTCGCGGTGTCGTGATCGCTGCTGGCGCCGGTGTTGGCAAGTCGCGTTTAGCGCGTGAGGCGGTCGCTGCCGCGGCGCGGTCCCGCGTGCATACGCGCTGGGTAACGGCGACGCGCAGCGCTGCCACGGTGCCTTTGGCGGCGGTCGCGGAGCTCGTACCTGACGACATCGGCAGCGACGACATCGTCGCACTCATGCGTCGTTGCAGTGAGGGATTGCGCGCGGCAGGAGGCGGACGGCCGATCGTGCTGGCCGTCGATGACGCACAGCTGCTGGACCAGGTCTCGGCCACGCTCGTGCTCCACCTCGCAACCTCCGGCGCTGCATTCGTGCTGGCCACCGTACGGACCGGGCAGCCGTGCCCCGATGCGGTGACGGCACTGTGGAAGGACGAGGGCGCACGCCGGATTGAGCTCGCTGATTTTGATGAGGCCCAGATCGAGCAGCTTGTGGAGAACGCGCTCGGTGCGCCGGTGCAGGCGCAGGCGCTCGAGTGGTTACGTTCAGTCGGCGAGGGCAACGCCCTGTACGTTCGCGAGCTGATTCGTGGCGCGGTCGAGGCCGGAACGCTCGCGCTGATCGACGGGTTCTGGCGTTTGGAGGGCACGCCGGCAGCAAGCGGATCGCTCGTCGAGCTTGTTGGTATGCGACTCGCCGCGCTTGGCGATGGTCAACGCGAGGCGCTTCAGCTGCTCGCGCTCGGCGAGCCGCTCCACGTCGGGGAGATCATCGGGCTGACGTCCGAGGACGCGGTGCTCGAGCTCGAAGAGCACGGGCTCCTGCGAGCAACGGGACACTCAATCGGGCTTGCCCATCCGCTTCACGGCGAGACGGCGCTGAGTTCGTTGTTGCCGCTGCGGGCGCGTCGGATGCGCCTGGCGCTCGCAGACGTGGTTAGGGCGCGCGAGCCGCTGACGGAGGATGACGCGCTGCGCGCCGCGCGGCTGTTGTTCGATGCCGGCGAGCAGGTGCCGCCCGACCTCGCCCTGATTGCGGCCGGTGCTGCAAACCGTTCGGGTGATCCTGATCTCGGCGCGGAGCTGGCGATCGCGGCTGGCGCCTCGCGCAGTGTCCGGGCAACGTTGCTGCTTGCGCGGGCGCACGTTCTCAGGAATCGTTATGAGGAGGCCGACGCCGCGCTCGCGTCGGTCGAGTCGTTGGCCCCAGCCGACGCCGACAGAGTTGAGTATCTGCGCCAGCGGTTGTGGGTCCTTCACTGGGGGCTGCGGCGCTCCAGCGCCCAGACCACCGAGCTACTGGATCGCGCCAGCGAGTGGTCCGACGACGAATTCTGGGCGCAGACCATTGCGCGTATACGCGTCACCTTTGCGGCCTTCTCTGACGGCTACGGCGACCCGGAGCAGTATCGACCGAGCGAGGATCCGCGGGTCAGCGACGCGGGACGCAGAAGCCGCGTTGTGGTTCACACGATGGCGCGCTTCATGAGCGGCGAATGTGATCAGGCGGCCGACGCGGCTTTTGCGCTGCGCCCTACCGTCCCGCTCCACGACGCGACCGACGCGGCGATGCTCGCGACGCTGGTCATCGTGACGATCGACTCGGGATATCGCCTTCCCGAGGTAACGGCCTATATGAGCGAGGCGCTGCGAGCCGGGGTGCGCTCGCATGACCATGCGGCGGCGGGCCTGGCAGCGCTCGGGCTCGCGCGACTTCGCTTTCTGTCCGGAGCCAACCGCGATGCGATGCGATGGGCCGCTGAGGCGGAGGTCCATCTGCAACGCCACGACCCGTTCAACGCGACGATCGGTCTGCGCTCGCTGCGAGTCGGTATCGCCGCAGCGGGCGGTGATTTCGACGCCACGATGGCTGCTCTTGGACAGCTTCGCGCTTGGGTGTCAGCGCATCCACCGCAACCACCCCAGCGCGTTCCGGTGCGTCGCGCGGAGGGCTGGGCGCTACGACTGCGCAGCCCGGCCGATGCGGGCAAACAGCTGCTGCGCGACGCCGAGGAGCTATCCGATCAGCCACCGTTGGCGGCACAGCTCGCCTACGACGCTTTGCTTGCCGGCGCGCCGGCAGCCGGGACGCTCCGGCGGTTTCAGGCGCGCTGCGACTCCCGCCTTGTTGGTGCCTACGCGGCGCACGCCGCGGCGCGTGAGGGCCGTGATGGCATGGCGCTGATGAGCGCCGGCGAGGAGATGGCAGCAATCGGCGCAGACCGCTACGCGGTTGAGGCCTTCACCGACGCCGCAACTGCTTTCCTCGCACAAGGTCGTCAGGACTCGGCGCGGCGTGCTGCCGCACGGAGTCGGCAGCTACACCCCGAAAATCAGGACGGAGTTCTGCCGGTGATTGATGGCCTCGATGCCACGGCGATCGCGCTCACGCCACGCGAGGCCCAGCTTGTCAGCCTTGCGTCCCAGGGCCTGAGCAACGCTGAGATCGCCGATCGGCTCGTGATCTCGGTCAGGACGGTGGAGACGCATCTCTACCGCGGCATGCAGAAGCTCGGGATCAGTGACCGCCGGGACCTCGTCCAAGGGACCGGCGGTCACTGACGCTGCCCTAACGTGCCGTCGCCATCGGGCGCCGACGGACAACAACCAGCGCGAGCAGCGCCATCACTGCCATCACGCCAGACCCTGTCCAGTACGCGGCCGCGACACCGTTCGTTGCTGCTGTGATGTGCGCGGCGGGCGAAGCCGTCTGCGACACGGTCGAAACTGCCGCAACGATCGCACCGAGGACCGCAATCCCAATCACCCCACCGATCTGCCGGACCGTCTGCACGATCCCGCTGGCCTGGCTGCGCTCGCTCGGCGCAGCGGCGCCGAGCGCATCGGTCGTTCCCGGCGAAACGATCAGCGCGATGCCGATGCCCATCAGCGTGTAGCCCGGGATCAGCAGGTCATATTCGCGCTGCGGCAGGTGCCAACCCAACCATGCGAGGCCGGCCGCGATCAACAAGCCACCGAGTGCCAGCAGCGGCCGCGGACCGACCCGGTCATACAGACGGCCGGCGATCGGAGCGACGAAAAGCAGCGGCAACGTCAGCGGCAGCATCGCCACACCGGCATGGATCGCGCTGAAACCAAGTACCTCCTGTGACCACGTCGCGCCGAACACAGATGCACCGACGAGTGCGAACTGGATGCCCGCGAGCACCGTCGAATCCGCGGAAAAGTTCTGGATCCTAAACAGGCTCAGCTTGATCAGCGGCTTCGACGCGCGAGTCTCCCACCAAAGGAAGGCAGGGAGCAGCGTTGCTGCGATTGCCAGAAGCGCCAGGATCACCGGCGAGCCCCAGCCCCAACTCTGCCCCTGCATCAGGCCGAGCACGAGCGCGCCAAGCCCCCCGATCAGCAGCGGCAGGCCGCCCCAGTCAATATCGCCGCGACCGATCCGGCGCAGCCGCCGACTCGGCATCGTGTAGTGAGCGGCGACGAGCATCGCTAGGCCGATCGGCAGATTGATGTAGAACACCGCACGCCAGCTGACCGACTGGATCAGAAGACCGCCAACGAGCGGGCCGAGGGCGAGGAACACCATCGAAACGCCGGTGTAAATGCCCATCGCCTTGCCGCGCTCACGCTCGCCGAACGTGTTGACGATCATGGCCCCGGTCGACGGCACCATCATCGCCGCACCAACGCCTTGAAGACCACGCGAGGCGATGATCATCGCCTCGTTTTGAGCGAGACCGCAGAGCGCTGACGCGAGCACGAACAGGCCACCGCCAACCTTGAAGGTACGCTCTGCACCGAGCAGGTCAGCGATCCGGCCACCCAGCGCCACCAGCACTGCAAGCAACAGCAAGTAGGCGTTCACTACCCACTGCCCACCGTTGCTCGAAAGGCCGAGGCTGTGCTCCATCGTCGGCAGCGCGACGCTCACAACCGTCTGATCGACCATCACCATCGACAGCGCCCCCGTGACCGTCGCGAGGATCCACCAGCGGGCAGCGCCTGTCTTTGCCGCGGCTCCTGCAAGGGCGCGGTTACTGCTCGGCAGCTCCAGGGTTGTCATCGTTAATCGCTCCTTCAACCAAGTTCGTGTTTGACAAGAACACGGTCGCTCACGACAGACCCCCGAACATCAGTACACGACTACGTATTTGACTGACGACCCCACCTCAGCTGCGTCTGGGCCGAGCCCCGGAGACGCCGAAACCCCACTTCGGCAAGATGCTCAGATTGACTGACGACCTGGGCGCGCATAGCAAAGACCCCACGACTCACCGCGACCAGATCGGCACTCCCAAGCTAGGCCGACCGAGAGTTACGGATTGGTCGCTCGGCGACTGTCGTGTCGCCATACTGCTCGTCGGGTTTTGGACTCGCGGTTCGCGAGGGCGGTCGTGCGCAAGAGGCTTGGGTACCGCGCGAAGGAGGGCCGTCGGAATCGACCTGCAGATGCTCGCCGGCGAGCGAGAGCAGTTCCGCGTCGGTTGCTGGATCCGGTCAGAAGCGGCCTTGCTGGACCATTTTTGCGGCGCGGCGGAGAGGGCTAGATGTGCGTGGATACGGGGGTCTGGGACTGGTTGGGGTGTGGGTCAGTGATGGGTTGCGGCGCTGGCGCGTAGCGTCACGAGTGCGCCGTCGAGGGCGGCTTGGAGCGGTTGGATGGACTCGGCCATGGCGGTGAGCGTCAGCCCACCCTGCACCGCCGCGAGGATCGCGAGGGAGAGGGTGTTCGGGTTGGTGGTGGCGCGCAGGCGTCCGGTCTGGATCATGCGGGTCAGTCCCGCTTGGAGGTAGCTGCGCCAGCGTTCCATGTGAGCGACCGCCTCGGGTGCACGGTCAGGTTCCGAGCGGACCAGCTCAGCGGTGAGGGCTCCGATGGGGCACCCCCAATGCGGCTGGGCGCTGTAGTGGGTGAGAACGGCGTCGCGCCAGCGGTCCCAGGCGGCCCAGGTGTCGAGCGTGTCGAGGTACGGGCGTTGCGCGTCAAGCACGCGTTCGGCCTGCAGGGCAGCGATCGCTGAGACCAGGTCGCCTTTCCCGCCCGGGAAGTAGTGAAACAGCTGGCTCTTGCTGGTGGCTGTCGCTGTACAGATGTCGTCAAGGCTCGTGCCTTGGGCTCCGCGTTGAAGCACCAGGTCTGCGGCGGCCTCGACGATGCGGTCGTGCATCGCGGCGCCTTTGGGCGTCAGCGCAGAGCGGGCGGCGGTCATGAGCGAAAGCTTAGTCCGGCTGGACTGTATGGTCCACTCTATGTGACAATAGTGGACTAGCCGGTCCACAATGCAGGTTAGATCGGAGTTCATGGAGATGAGCGAGCGACTGCAGGGAAAGACGGCACTGGTCACTGGAGCCACGAGCAATATCGGGCGGGCCATTGCCATCGCGTTAAGCGCGGAGGGGGCCGATGTGGTGGTCAGCGGGCGAAGCGCAGCGCGCGGGGCCGACGTGGTTCAGAAGATCAACGAGCACACCAGCGGCGAAGCGCACTTCGTGGCCGCCAATCTCGATGGGTCGGCCCGTGCGTCTCAACAGCTCGCGGCTCGAGCGCGTGACATTCTCGGGAGACCGATCGACATTCTCGTCAACAATGCCGGCATCTTCCCGGGGGCCAGCACGCTGACCGTCGATGAAGCGATGTTTGATGAGGTCTACGCGGTCAATGTCAAGGCACCGTTCTTTCTGACCGCCGCGATCGCACCCCAGATGACCGCCCGCGGGTCGGGATCGATCATCAACCTCGGCTCCTGGGTCGCGCGGCTGGGCATCCCCGTCGGCGCTCTATACGCGTCAACCAAGGGGGCGATCGAGACGCTGACACGAGCCTGGGCCGCGGAGTTCGGCTCGCCCGGCGTTCGCGTCAACGCGATCTCGCCCGGTGTCGTGCGCGAAGCGATCGAGAACGATCCCGCAGCAGCGATGATGCGCGGCACCCCATACGGCGCGTTTGGCGAACCTGAGGCGGTCGCGCACGCGGCGGTGTACCTGGCCTCTGATGAGGCTCGATTCGTCAACGGCGCCGTGATCGATGTCGACGGCGGGCGCACCGGAGTCGCAGTCATCGCCCGCTGAGCAACTCCGTGGTCTCACAGCGGGACCGAGAGCCCTATCTGCCTCACCGAAGGAGACATTCAAGTGACACGACAACCGAACCAGATTCCCGCAACCATCACGATCGGCGACGACCTCACCGTCGGACGCATCGGCTACGGCGCGATGCAACTCACCGGGCCCAAGGTGTGGGGCGAGTACCCCGACCGCGTCAAGGCCACCGCGTTGCTGCGCGAAGTCGTCGCCAGCGGCGTGACGTTCATCGACACCGCCGATGTCTACGGCCCCCATTCCAACGAAGAACTCATCCGCGAAGCGCTGCACCCATACCCCGGCAACCTCGTCATCGCCACCAAGGGCGGCTTCGTCCGCGGCGGTCCTGAATACAGCGACATGAGCGCCGTCGGCAACAAGTACTACCTGCGCCAAGCCGCCTACATGAGTATGCGCCGTCTCGGACTGGACCACATCGATCTCTACTACCTGCACACCCCAACCATGAGCGACGTCCCATTCGAGCAGACCATCGAAACGCTCGCCGGCATGCGCCAGGACGGGCTCATCCGCAACATCGGCCTATCCAACATCAGCGCCGAGCAGCTGCGTGGCGCCCTGACGATCACCGACATCGCCGCTGTCACAGTTCATTACAACGTCGCGGTCCGCCTCGGTGCGGCCGTGCGCCAAGTCGCCGAGGAGAACGGCATCGTGTTCTCGCCGTGGCATCCGGCAGCCATCCCGGGCGGCGAAAAAGGCGAGCCGTTGCACGCAGTCATCGACCCCATCGCCCAGCACCACCACGCAACACCGCAGCAGGTCGCGCTCGCATGGCAACTGCACCGAACCGCCAAAGCCCTGCCGATCCCAGGCACCACCAGCGTCGAGCACCTCAACGAAAACCTCGCCGCCGCCACCCTCAGCCTCACACAGCGAGAGGTCGACGCGATCACCGCCCTGGCCGCCGAGGAAAGCTAGACGATCGTCCCGTAACGGCGCTCGAGACCGCCTGTCGCCGAGGGCAAGTTTCGCCATGGTTGCCGCTTGCCCCGCATCCAGAAGCAACTGACGTCACCTCGACAATGTCCCGACGAGACGAAAGCAGGACGCAACCCCGTCGACGCGACTTCCCTCCTTCTCGCCAATACGGGGGACGGAAGCGTGGCCCGCCACATCCCGCTCGGGTCATCAGATGTCGCCAAGGGAATCGCAAGGGCCTGGTAGCTGATCGAGCGAAAGCAGTCGTGCGGTGGACGACCTGGCCAGTCGCGTCAGCGCTTGGTGAACGTCAAGGACGTAGCGCGGTCGATCAGCCAGCGGTTTGACTCGGATTCGGCAACGATGGTGCTGTGGGCGACTTCGTTGCCGACCACGGACGAGTAGGTGATGGTGGCCGTTTTGCCGTTGATCGAAAGATCAGTGAATTGAGGGGCGCCCAACTGCTGAATCCGTTCATTCGCGTTTGGCGCCGCGTTCATGGTCGCTGCAAGCGCTCGCGCGCACGTCGTAAAGGTCTGGCCAGCTAGTTGCTTAGCCGCGACGATTGTCAGCTTCTGGACATCTGGGGTGTAATCGTTACAGGCGGCGGTGTAGTTCTTCGCCTTGAGTGCGGTGAACAATGCTGTGACGATGCTCTCGACTGCCTTGCCCGCGGGTGACCTTTCGGCGTTTCGTAGCGCTGATGTCGGCTCCGTCGCCGTGGATGCCGGTTCGAGCACACTCAGCGCGACGACGTCACCGGGGGGTTGGAGAGATAGATGCTCGCCCCAATGCGTGAGCGTGGTCGTCGCAGTGCCCTTGCTAAAGGTGTAGGTCGCCCCCACGAGCAGTGGCTTGCTCGAGTTGGATACGTATACCGTGCCGCCGACTGTTCCGGCCCGCTGTCCGGGTATTGAAGCGGTGCCCAGGATGCCGATGACAGACTGACCGTCCATCGTGCTTGGCGCGAGCTCTGTCAGGTGACCGCTCAGCGTGAAGTCTTTGAGCACGGTGGCGAGCGTCACGTCGTAACTCACCTCGGCGAAGTCCGTGCTCGAGCGTGGAATCCTGATCCAGCGAGCCCCGACCGTTTCGGCGATCGGTGTCTGGAAGCCGAAGTATTGATTCAGTACGGTCGCGTTGCCCGAGATGTACGCATTGTTGCCGGCCACAAGCACACGAGCGATCGCACCGTGCCTGAGGACTATCTTCTGCGTGCCGCCCTGCCCCTCGACGTTATCGGTAAGAGAGCTGGCCACGCCCGAGCCCTCCGCACGCTCGACCTCACGCACGGACCCGCGAACACGCGCGTCACGTATCGCGCTCTGCAGCAGTCGAGTGGGTGACGAGGCGCTTGGCGACGATCCGGTGGCTGATGATGCGCCCGTGGATGAACCTGAAGCGCCGCACGCACTCAATACTGCGCTCAGGGCCACGGAACCCATTACACCGAGCGATAGGCGCCGCGATGTCAGGACTGTCAGCGACGGAATTCCGCGACGGCGGTTGTTCTCGAACCGGCTCACGCGCTCTACATCGTCTCCCTGCGCCCGGATCTTTAGAAACGCCAATAAAGAGACAGCGACCAACCACCTCCGATCCTACCCGCGCGGCGCCTTCTCGTCGCCAAGGTGATCGCGTGCCGAGACGGCCGCTAACGACAAAAGGGATCGTGGCCGGCTCCGATCAGTAACACTGCTCATCGTGCGCGTTCTCGGCATAGATCTCGCCTGGGGCACGGTCAACGAGACGGGCGTTGTGGCGCTCGATCCTGACGGCACGATCGCGGACGCTGGCTGGACAGTAGGCGTCGAGGACACTGCCGCGTGGATGGTGAGGTGGGCTAAGGCGGACGCCCTGGCATTCATTGATGCACCGCTGGTAGTGCTTAACGACTGCGGGCAGCGCCCGTGTGAGCGCCAAGTCGGTCAGTGCTACGGGCGATGGAAGGTGTCGGCGAACTCAACGAACCTTGCGAGTCCGCGCTTGGCGGGGGTTCAGCTGGCAGCGGCGCTGACCGCGGCCGGGTGGCGATACCACGATGGATGCGCTGGCCCACCGACTGCCGGTCGTATGTTCAGCGAGTGCTATCCCTACACGGCGCTGGTTGGCGCGGTCGAGCTTGGCTACGAAGACGAGCGACCCTTGTACAAGCGCAAGCCGCGCAAAGTGCGAGCCGCCGAGTGGCGCCCGCTGCGAGCCGCGAACTGCGATGGCCTGATTGGTCGGCTCGAGCAGCTCCGCTCATCCGACCCGCCGTTGGATCTGTCCTCGCACCCGGTGGCCGCGACGCTGCTCAACGAGCGTTCCCCGTGCGTCGACCGCGACTACAAGCATCGCGAGGATTTGATCGATGCGGCTCTCGCTGCCTGGACAGGCGCGTTGTGGGTCCGGCACGGCCTCAGGCGCTGCCAGGTCCTGGGAGACTGCGACGAGCCCAACCGGCAGGGCCCAAGCGCGACGATCATCGCGCCCGCACGCCCCACCCAACGTGCGCCGGCCACAAGAATCCTCGCAGAGCCGCGGTAGCCCTCGTCGAACACGCCTGGTCGCCAAACCAGTAGTGGCCGGCTACCTCATGCGACGGACGGATGTGATCGTCAGTCGGAAGGTG
>PLES01000137.1 GCA_003137075.1 Solirubrobacterales bacterium | reverse complement strand
CAGCTGACGGCGCCCGGAGTGGAACAGGCTGGTGAGGTACGAGAGCTTGTCGCGCGGCTCGACCGCCACATGGAAGTTGTCCCACGCCGAGAAGTCTTCGAACAGCTCTAGCGACTGGAAGGTGCGCACGACGCCCGCTCGCGAGCGGTTGAACGGCGCGGTCCGGCGCAGGTTCGTCTCGCCCAGCAGGATGTCGCCGTTCTGGGCGGNNGCGCCGTTGGGCCCGATCAGCCCGACGATCTCACCGGGATGTACCTCAAGGCTCACTGAGTTGACCGCAACCACACCGCCGAAGCGGACCGTGAGATCGCGCACCTCGAGGGTCGCGCCGCGAGTGGATCTGTCGCCGAGCTGTTTGAACGAGCCGCCTGAGACCGCCGCTGGCGATGCTGACTGCACTGCTTCGCTCGTCTCCCCCGCCGGCGCGGGCGCGTCAGCGGCGGTCGCGGCCAAGACCGGCGGCAACAGCTGTGCCCCGGTGCCTGCGATCCGCGCCCAGAGGCGCCTGACCAAGCCGGGAAGCGGAGTACCAGCCACCCCGTCCGGGTTCTGCATCAGCACGAGGATCAGCAACAGGCCGCCTATGATCGGCAGCCACGGGTCGAGGTTGCCGAACAGGTCGAGCACGTAGGAGCCAAGGCCACCGGCCTGGAAGCCGGCGCCCGCCAGCGGGCCGGTGAGATGGCCGACGCCGCCGATCGTCGCGTAGCCGACGAAGTTGACCGAGGTCAGCGGGTCGAAGGTGCTGAACTGCAGCACCGGGTTCTCGAAGGCGAGCAGCACGCCGCCGAGGCCCGCGACGCCGGCACCGAGCGCGAACGCATAGAGCTTGGCGCCGGTGACGCTGACCCCCAGCGAGGCGGCCGCGCGCTCGTTCGCGCGCACCGCGATCAGCCGCCGACCGACGCGCGACCGGCGTACGTTACCGACTATCACCACGGCGATGACGAGGCAGATACAACAGAAGATCGCGTAACGGCCCGGTGTCGTAATCGGGTTGATCGAGTAGCCAAAGACGGTCGGCGTCGGCACCGTCGTGCCGCCGAAGCCGCCCGTGTAGTTGGGGTTCAAGAAGACAAGGTCTTCAACCGCAACCCCCAGTCCGAGCGTGATGATCGCCAGGTTGACGCCACGCGTTCGCAGTGCCGGCGCGCCGAAGGCGGCCCCGGCCGCGGCAGCACCGAGGATGCCCGCGAGCAGGCAGAGCAGGAACGGCCAGCCTTCAGCGGCTGCCAGGCGGCCGGCGATAAAGGCGCCGACCCCGGCAAGCGAGTACTGCGCCAGCGAGAGCTGGCCGGCGTAGCCGGTGACGACGACGATCGAGAGCAGGACCAGCGTGATCGCCACCTGAACTGAGAGCGCGGTGGTGAGGTCCTGCGAGAAGAGCGTCTCGGCGCCCACGCAGATCAGCGCCGTTATCGGCAGCACGACTCTTAACGGGACGACGCCGGACCCGAGCTTTGGCAGCTGTTCCATAACGTGGCCACGCACCGGTAGTCCCCGGCCACGCAGCACCAGGGCAGCGGTGATCACTAGAAACGGCAGCGAGTCCGACCAGCCGGGAGTGCTGATGTAGCGCGCCATCTCCGACTGCGCGATTCCGATCCCCAGTCCGGCGGCGAAAACGATCGGGAATGAGGCAAAGCCGCCGAGCAACGCGGCGGCTAGAGCATCGATCACGATCAGCGACATGTTGGTGACAACGAGGCCGGTCGTTGGTGCGATCAAGATGCCGGCAGCGCCGGCAAGCGCGGCGCCGAGCGCCCATGTGAAGGTTGCGACGGCCTGCGGTGACCAGCCGAGCGTCGAGGCCGCGTCGGGACTCTCAGCGACGGCGCTCATCGCCAGCCCGCGTGCGGAGAGCTTGCTCCAGAAGTGCAGCGCCGCGCAGATGATCGCCCCGATCACCAACAGCGACAGCGCCTGTTTGTCGAACGTGAAAGAGCCGATGTGGAACGAGCCGTGCGGCAGGATCGGCGGGATCACCGTGTCGGTGCCGTTGCCGAACCACTTGTTGAAGAGGCCGTCCAACAACGCCAGGATCCCGAGCGTCCCGATCAGACGCGCGATCGGCGAGGCGTCGCGCAGGCGCCGCATCAGCACCACCTGCGTGAGCACGCCGATCAATGCGAGCAGCAGGACCGCGGCGATGAATGCAGGGGCGGCGTCCCAGCCCTTCACGGACTCCAACTCATAGAAGGTGTACGCCGCGGCCATCGCCATCGCGCCGTGCGCGAAGTTGACCAGGCCGGAGCCACGGTAGATGAGCACGAGCCCGTTGCCGAGCAGGCCGTAGACGCCACCGACGCCGAGGCCGAGTACGGCGAAGCTGATCACTGTGTGCATGTCAGGTCCTCAAACACCAGCAGTTAGCCGGCCGGTTCCATGCTCGGGCGGAGCCGAGCGGCACCCGCAGTGCCGCCACACGATGTGTGGCGGCACCCCAGGACTAGCACTGCGAACTGCATCAGGTCAGCTGCACTCACGAGCCCGTTACGAACGACTCGACGCTGAATGACTTCGGCGAAGCAAGCGCGAAGGTGCCGTTCGACTCCTTCAGCATGTACTCCTGCCAGTTGCTCACACGCGTGTAGCCCTTCGGGCCCTTGGCGTTCGGGGTCCACGGCGACTGCAGGCCGATGTCGAGGTTCTTCGCGACCCGCAGCTCCTTCAGCGTCGTGGCAGCGGTGATCGATCCCTTGATCTTCTGCATCACCACGAACGCCGCGTGGAACGAATACCAGACCTCTTCCTGAGCGATCGAGCGGTACTTCGGCCCGGCATACGAGTCGCCGGCCTTGTACTCAAGCGCAATGTCTGAGTTGAACGTCTTCAGAGCCGGGAACTCGCTCGTTGCCGAAGCGGCGGGAACGTCCGAGTCAAACAGGATCGACTTGGCAAACGCCGTCTTCGGGCCGAGGCTCGCGAGCGTCGCCGGCGGATAGGCCTGGGCGGTGTGGAAGATGCGGAACTTGGCACCAGCGGCCTCAGCCGCCAACGCGAACTCCGCGCCCTGCGCACCCGACATGCCGAGGTAAACGACCTTCGGGTTCTTGGCCATCACGGCCGCGACATACGGCGCGAACGCGGTGGTCGTCTCCGGCATCGAGATGAAGCCGTCCCAGGTACCGCCCTGCTTCTTGACGGTCGATTCGACCGACGACTCAAGCGCGGCGACGACCGGGATCTGCAGACCGACGAACGCGTAGGACTTGAGTGCCGGCTTCAGCACCTTGAGGCCGTAGTAGCTGCCGGCGGCGAACTCACCGACGAACCCTGAGCTGTAGGGGAACTCGACCGGCGAGTTGTACTGCGTCGACGAATCGAGGCTCTCATCGCCGATGATCGGGATCCCCGCCGACTGCAGGATCGGAGTCTCCTCCGGCCCGTAGTTGTCGAGGTTACCGACGGCCGCGACGACGTGGTCGGTGACGAACTTTCGTGCGCACTGCTCGGCAACGTCGACGTTGCTCTGCGCGTCACAGGTCTCAAGTACGACCTGGTGACCGTCGATCCCGCCCCGGGCGTTGATGCCACGCACCGCGGCCTTGGCGCCGGCCTGGGCGTCGGGGTAAAGCTCGTCAGCGCCGGTCAGGATCGAAAAGAATCCGAGCTTGATCGGTGCGGCGGAGGCCGGATGCGCGACGCTCGCGCGACTGCTACTCGAGTTCCAGGCGGCGACGCCGAGGCTCAGCAGAAGCGCTGCGGCCAGAAGCGTAGTGACGCGCAGGCTGCGACTTTGAAAAGGCATAAACCCTGCTCCTCTCTCCATTTAATACGTCAGCAGCCGGCTAACTGAGCTCCGTGGCGACACGGGGGCTCTAGCTCGTGTGGCTGCAGAAGCGGTTTATATCATAACAATGATAAGTCTCGAAACCGCCAATGACGGACCACGGCGCGGGGCGCGCGCACGATCGTTATCGCTGATCGAGCCGCCGCCAACGACAGCACTACGACGTCTATGGAACCGACGCGAGGGGCGTGGCTAGAGCCACTGGGCCGAGCGCGCGCCCGGCTCGGCGGCGAGTACGTCAAGCGGCTGCTCGTCGTCACTAACGTACGGCTGCGACTTGCCGAGATGGCGTCGCATCAGGTGTGTGGCGGTCTCGGCGTCGCCGCTGCCGATCGCCTCCACCACGGCACGGTGTGCCGCGATCACGTCGTTCTGGTACTTGGTGACCGGGTAGTCACCGTCGCTGGCGACGCGCTGAGCCCAATGCCGCTCCTGTGAGCTCCAGACAGCTTCAACCACACCGGCAAGCAGCGCCACCGTCGTATTTCCGCAGAACTCGACGATCGCCGCGTGGAACTCAAGCGCCTTCTCCGTGAAGGCGTAGGTCTCACCGACGCAGGCCGCGTTCTCGTTGATCAGCTTGTTCAGCCGCACGACCAGAGCCTTGCGTGATTTCGCGTCCTGGCCGGCAGCGAGGCCGGCGCAGGCCGGCTCAAGCACGACCCGAGCCTGTGCGATGTCCCTGAGCGTGGCGCCGCGCGACTGGAGCGTGAGCCCCAAGTGGTACGCGGTGCTCTGCGCCGTCGGTACCTGCACCACGCCGCCGCCGACCTTGCCCCGGCGGATGCGGATAAGACCTTCGGTCTCAAGGATGCGCAGCGCCTCTCGCAAACTTGGACGGCTGACGCCGAACTCCGCGAGCAACTCCGCCTCGC
Source organism: Solirubrobacterales bacterium (assembly GCA_003137075.1). Classification (GTDB taxonomy): domain Bacteria; phylum Actinomycetota; class Thermoleophilia; order Solirubrobacterales; family Solirubrobacteraceae; genus Palsa-465. Next base: position 4,996 of record PLES01000137.1, on the reverse strand, counting down.
GTGGCAACTCTGCCCCGTCAGGAAGCTCACCAACGATGATCCGCCGGCGCAAGCTTGAGGCGACCAGCTCGGCCATCCGCGGTAGCCGCGGGGGTAGTACGGGTGCTCTTTCAATACTCATAGCGCAAATACCATTGGGTTTGGATCATATAGCTCGAGACGGCGTCCACGCCAGCACGAGAACACCGGCAGATGCAGGAGCTGTAGGGTCATTGCGCGCCGGCCTTGAAGCCACCGCCGGCGATCCACTCCGGGTCCGGATCGCCCCAGACCTGCTTGAGTGTCGCCTCGCCGCCGCCGGGGCCGAACAGCGGAATCAACGCGAGCCGTGAGAGTCGCATGCGGGCGATCTTCCAGCCATCGACAGTGCGCTGGTATTCCTCCTCATACAGTCCGAACCCGACGACGCTGATCTGCTCTTCGCTGCCCTTCAGCCACGGCGGCACGTGCGCGCCCTTCTCCCAGAAGAGGTAGTCCTGCAGGCTCCAGGAGCCGCGTGCACGGTCGTCGCTCAACGGCCGAATCTCCGGGTTGTGCACGTGATGGACTGACTTCAGCTCAACCAGTGATGCCGCCACGGTCTCCACGAACTGGTCAGGCCCAGGCGCGGCAGCGGCGGTGCCGACGTACTGGCAGTCGTCACTGAAGATCTGCCGGAACTCCGGCCACAGCTTGAGATCAACACAGCGGCAGTAGCGCGCTTTCAGCTGTTTGATCTCCTCGATGTCTTCAAGCGTGATCACGAATGTTCCTTTTCGAATTGATGGTCAGACCGCGGTCAGGCCGCCGTCGACGCAGAGTTCCGCGCCGGTCACGAACGAGGCCTCGTCCGAGAGCAGCCAGAGCGCCGCGTAGGCGACCTCACGGGGGCTTGCTGCGCGGCCCATCGGCGTCGCCTCGGTGACTGCGTCTGAGATCGAGGCGCCAATCTCCAGCGACATGTCAGTCTGGAAGCGTCCGGGATGAACTGAGTTGGCACGGATGTTCTGCTTGGCGAAGTCGATCGCGATCGACTTGGTCATCAGCCGCACCGCCGCCTTGGTCGCCGCGTACGAAGGCCCGGCGCCCGGCGTCGGCTTGATCCCAGCGCACGAGGAGATGTTCACGATCGCGCCGCCGCCGTTGCGTTGGAAGGCGGGGATGCAGTGCTTCATGCCGAGAAAGGTGCCGGTCTGGTTGACCGCCACCACGTGCTCCCAGGCTTCCATCGTGTGTTCGAGGATCGGCCCGCCGCCGAGGACCGCGGCGTTGTTGACCAGACCGTCGATCTTGCCGAAGCTTGCCTCGACCTCGGCCACCACCGCCTGCCAATCCGCCACCTTGCTCACGTCCATGTGCCGGTAGCTCGCGCGTCCGCCAGCTTCGACGATCGACGCCGCGACCGCCTTACCGAGCTCGTCGCGCACATCGCAGAGCACGACTTGCGCGCCCTCCTGCGTGAACAGCCTGCTGATCGCCTCTCCGAGCCCGCGACTCCCTCCGGTCACGATGACCACCCGCTGGTCGAGCCGTCCCATCTCTCTCCCTCATCCGGTTTGTGGTCTCAGAGCCCGCGCATCAGCCGGTTCCAGACCCCTCAAGCAGCGGCGCCAGTTCGCAGACGATCGTCCGCATGTGGCGCTGTGTCAGCTCATAAGACATCCCTGCGATCGAGACCCAGATGAAGATCGTCTGCGCCGGGATTCCGTCGAGGTACTCGTTGATCCGGGTGGCCGCGTCCTGCGGTGTCGCCAGCAGGAAGTGGCCGAGGGCGGCCCCAAGACCACGGGCGCGATAGCTCTCGGGCTTGATCGGAGCGGGAAGCGGCGTGTCGGTGCCCTCTACCGCGTGGCGCCGATAGCTGTCCCATTGGTAGGCCAGTCGTTCGGATACGACTGGCCAGTCAGCCTCGGGGTCCTCGCTGATCCAGGCGTTGATCCCGCCTGCCATCCGCGCAGTTGACGGGTCGTGGCCGCCCTCCTTGAGACCGGCGATGTAGGGAGCAAGCGACTCGGGGTTCACCGTCAGCAGACTCTCCCCCAGCAGACCGGCCCGCCGGGCACCCTGCGGGCCCTGATAGCCGAGCCAGATGTTCGGCCGCTGCTGTACCGGTGGGGGCAGCACCCGGGGGTCCTTCCAGAGGCGTCGCACGTCGCGCACCCGCTGGTCGGTCGTCGCGTAACGCCGTTCGAGCGCCACATGGAAGTGCTTGAACTCCGGCGGCCGGTAGCCGGTGCCGAGCCCAAGCTCGAAGCGGCCGTTGCTGAGCACGTCGACGAGCGCTGACTGCTCGGCGATCTCGGCGGCGCTGCGCAGTGGCGCGAGCGCTACCGCGGTGCCGATCCGCAGTGACTTGGTGCGGGCGGCGATCGCCGCCGCCAAGGTGAACGGCTGGCTTAGATAGCCATCGTCGAAGAGGTGGTGCTCTGAGAGCCAGACCGAATGTGCACCGAGATGATCGGCCTCCTCACAGAGCTCCAGCACCTCGCCATAGAGGCGGTTCCAATCCTGCCGCCACTCGGGCGGATTGCGGACGTCGAACCAGAGCCCGACGTTGGTCACGACGTTGCCGGCAGACCCTGGTGCAGCATGCTCTGCCCCGCAGCGGTACCCAGGAACTGCACCTGGCGCTCAACGATCACCCAAGCACCGTCACGACGCGCGAGCCGCCAGATGTTCGCAGAACTGCGGATCGGGCTGATGCGATGGTCCTCGGAATAGTCGACCCGCGAGTAGCCGATCACGAGTGCCTCGTCGCCCTCGACCTCAACCAGCACCGGACCGATCGTGTGGCTCGATCCCGGCAGAATCGACTGGTGTTCGGACGCCTGCACCATCTCCCGGATGCCGTCCTGCCCCCGGAAGACGACCCGTCCGCCGTCAACGTCCGTCACGCAGTCGTCGCCGAACAGCTCGGCAGCCGCGTCGGCGTCGCCGCTGTCGACCGCAAAGCCGTAGCGAGCGAAAACGTCACGTATCTCAAGTTGGGCTTCCACCGCACGGAGTCGCGCTTCAAGCGCCTGCAGCCGCGCATCGCTTTCGGACATACAAGAGGTCACTTCTCTAGTTGTTAATGATTAAAATGTATCGCAATCGAGTTGGCAGCGGTCACCCCGTCGGCAGCGGCGCTGCTGATTCGTTGCGGTGAGTGGGCACGGACGTCCCCGACCGCGTAGAGACCCGGACGGCCGGCGTTGAGCGAGTCGTCGACCACGATCCGCCCCTCGAGATCGAGTTCCACCAGCTCACGGACCAAGTCGGTGGCGGGTGTGCGCCCGGCGCAGACGAACACTCCGAGCGCGTCCAGCTGCAGCTCACGATCGNNACCACCCGGATACCGCTGACGCTGCCTTCGCCCTCAATCGATACCGGCTTGGCACCGCGGATCAGTTGCAGGTTGCCGCCAGTCTCAAGCGACCCGGCCGAGCCGACCTCGGCGTCACCGTCATCGAGACTGATGACGGTGATCTGCGAGACGAACTCGCGCAGCTCCTGCGCTTCCTTGGCGGCATATCGTCCTGCTCCGAGCAGTACGACCGGCTTGCCGCTGAACAGCGGCCCGTCACAAGCAACGCAGTAGGAGACGCCTCGGCCGGCGAACTCCGCCTCACCCGGGATCTCGACGCGCGACGGCGTCGAGCCCATCGCCAGAACGACCGCGGCTCCCGAGTAAATCCCGGCATCGGTCTCGACAAGGTGCCGCTCTCCGGGCACGAGCTTTGACGCGTTTGTGAACTCGAGCACTGCCCCGGCGTCCATTGCGCGCCCCATCGCGGCGGCGGCCAGGTCTGCCGCCGGCTGCTCACCGAGCTCATCATCCTGCACGGTGCTGCTGTCGAGCAGTTGCCCGCCCGGCGCCAACTGCTCCAGCACCACGACGCTCAGGCCGAGGCCCGCAGCCGTGGTGGCAGCGCTCAGCCCGGCGATGCCGGCACCAACGACGACGACGTCAAACTGCTGCGCTTCCGGATCGCTCATTCACGGTCTTTCTTGAGATCTCGCTGCTCTTCGAGCAACTCGTTCCAGTTCGGTGGCAGTACGACTTTTCTGCTCGTCGGCACACCTTGGTTGTGGTTCTGCACGTACGCCCTTGATTGGTTTCGCGAGGGGCTGCCAGCGACCACGAGGTCAAGGTTCGCCGGGTCGGGGATCGTTCGGATTAGCTGCTCAGGCCCGTCGGACTCGAGCGACACGCTCGGCAGGCGCCCGGCCTGCATGTACTGCTCGATCGTGAAGTCGGTATGCCCGACCTGTGGGGCATACCGCTCCAGGGAGGTGGCAGCCGTTTTCACGTTCTCCGAGAGGTATCGCCTGACGGCATCCTTGTCGGCGTCATCGGCTGCGATCGTCCGCGCGATGCTCGGGTTCATCACCAGCAGCGGATGCCAGGCGCCGAAGACCAGCCCTAGGTAGAACCACGGTCCGATCGCCTGGCCGAAGATCTCGCTGATCGTCGCCAGATGCTCGGTGGCGGTGGAGCCGGCGCTATAGATCGGAGCACTGATCGTCACCACGCTGCGAACCGTGATGATGCTGTCCTCCCTGGCAAAGCCCTTGTCCTCCCGGTACGAAGGCCAGCCGATGCTGGTAACCGCGTCGTCGTCCTCGGCGAGTACGACGTTGAACGAGTAGCCGATCGCGCCTTGGTCGCTATCTGATGGCGGGATCCGCAGACCCGCCATGTTGCGGAAGTACATCCGCACGAAGCGACCGATACTGGAGTTCGCCTGACGGCCGACGCGCATCACGCCGGTGCCGAAGTTGAACTCGAGCTCCTTCACCAGCGGCCCGCTTATCACCACCAGCGGCTCCCATGCCGGCGTTGAGCCGGCGTCCTGGATCCGGAACCGCGGGTCGGCCAGGGCGTCGGCGATCGCCAGCAGCACCGGGAAGTATTCCGGCCGGCAGCCCGCCATCACCCCGTTCACCGCGACGTTCCAAACCGTCGATTCACGGAACTCAGGCGCCAGCACGCCGATCACCTCGTCCGGATCGCGACTGGTGAACCGCAGCGCCT
>PLES01000157.1 GCA_003137075.1 Solirubrobacterales bacterium | reverse complement strand
GTCCTCGCCCGTCTCGGCGATGAAGGCGCGCGCCGCGATTGCCGCATTGTTGAACAAGCAGAACCCCATGCCGCGGGCCGGTTCGGCGTGATGACCCGGCTGGGCGTCGATCGCGTGCTGCAGTATCGGCCTGTTTGCGACCCGCTCGAGCGCCGCGAGCGGGCGGAGCGTACCTGCATGCGTGCCAAGCGGTGCGGACTCGACGACTATGAGGCCTTTGTAGTGCACCACCGATACAACGTGCCGCGGGAGCCACAACTACCGCGGGCTATTTCGTCCGTCCCCAGTCCTGTCGAGCATCGCTGTGAATGCGCCTGGTTGACCATAGCCGCAGAGCGCTTCCTCGACCGTACGAGCGTTGAACATCGCAAGCCTGCGGGCTGGGCCTTGCAGCAGCGCATGCAAACTTCGTATCCTCATCTGGCAGGTCGATGTAGGTCCTGAACTCACCTTGGGGGGTGTGTGGGATGAACACCAGCGGCACACTGCCGGACGGCGACGAGTTGTCCGTTGCTTTGGCTGGGGTGCCGCTGTCGCATCCCGCGGCGCGGTATACCGAAAAGCTGAACGATGGGCAGGCACGCAAGGCCGAGAGGCTTCTGCTCCGCGTGCTTAGCTCCGGATCGGGTGTTGCGGCGCTCGTCGTGCTTTCGAGCGTCGGGCTGCCTTTGGCATCGAAGGCAGCAGGGATTGGTGCTACGGGCGCCGCGGTTGTAGCTGCGCTGACAGCACTCGCGCTGGCTGTCTCAGGCGGTCTCCTGTTGTTTGATGTCGTGGAAGTAAGACGGCTCCGCGGGGCGATAGTCGTAAGTGGTCTGCTCACGATCGCGTTCGCCTACTCGGCAGTGCTGCTCAGCCCCCCGCCGGCGCCCGGCGCCCGCCACCCGATCCTCGCGGTTCTGCCGGCAGCGGAACTGGTCGGCGCGCTACTGCTGCTGCTAGCCGTGCTCGTTTCCCCTGTGGCGCGGATCCCCTCGGGCATCGCCCGCTTCCATGGCGCCGGCACGGTCTTGATAACGGGTTTGGTAGCGCTTGTGGTGTTCCTCCCGATCAGGTTGCAGCCCACCGGTCAGGGAGGGTCGTTCTCCGGCATAGAGGGCACCGCATCTTCAGCGCTCACAGTGGCCGTGGTGGTCGCCGCCGCTTCCCTGTTCGCGGCTGCGGCTGCGGTCTCCCACCGTCGCAAGACGCGGGTGCTCGGCGATTCCGTGCCGTTGTTCACGTCCGCTCTCTTGATGCTCGCCGTCTCAGAACTCGGAAGGCTGTCCCTGATCGGTATCGGTCACGCCATGGTTTCGCCGTTCGACGTTCTGAGGCTGTACGCGGCGGGATTCGGGCTGGCTGCCACGATCCGGCATGAGCGTCGCGCCCGTACTCAGATCGCCAAGCGTGCTGCGCTCGCAGAGCGCCAACGCGTGGCCCGTGACCTGCACGATGGCATCGCCCAGGATCTCGCTTTCCTTGCGTCCCACGGTGACCATCCCTGGGAGATGGCCGAAGAGCTGGCGCTCGCTGCCCGCCGTGCCTTGGCCGTGTCGAGAGGCTTCATCGACGACCTCTCAGACTTCGATCACGCTGAGGTCCCCGATGCCATGGCTGCTGTGGCGCAGGAGGCCGAGGCGAGGTTCGGCGTCGTGATTGAGGTGGAGGTCGATCCGTCGCTGCGCCTCTCCTCGGCGTCCGTTCGCGACCTCTTGCGGATCGAGCGCGAGGCGGTCTCCAACGCGGTTCGTCACGGTCAGGCGTCGAGGATCTCAGTCGCGCTGCGGATGAGAGGAGCTGTGACCGTCCTGCGGGTCGTTGACAACGGTCGCGGTCTCGTGGCAGGCCCCGAGTCGGGGCGAACCGAGGGCTTCGGGGTCGCCAGCATGCGCGATCGTGCCGCGATGATGGGTGGGCGGCTGACCGTGGGGGGCCTGCGTGGCGGCGGCACGGAGCTTCTTGTGGAGTTCCCGCCGGCGGCGGTCTGAGGCGCGGCTGATGGTGCGACTACTGATAGCTGATCGGATGCCGATGCGGCTAGGTATGCGTAGCGCGCTTGCCGGCGAGGTTGAGATCTGCGCAGAGGCCGAGAACGCCGAGCAGGCGATCAGGCTGGCCAAGCGCACGCAACCCGATGTCTGTCTAATAGCTTGGGAGCTGCATGGCGGCGGCCTTGCCGCCGTCCGCGGGGTCGCGCGCGCAGCGCCGTCCGCGGCTGTGATCGTGCTCTCGGAGGTCTCTGATGTTGACGTGATGCTGGACGCTGTGCGGGCGGGTGCCACGGGCTACATTCCCGGGCAGATCGACTTCGAGCGCCTGCGCAAGATCGTGAGTGCCGCTGATGCACTGGAGGCCGTCCTGCCACGGTCGCTCGTGCGGGAGTTGCTTCTTGAGATTCGTGCTTCCGGAACTCGAGCTGATGGGCTCACCGGGCGTGAGGCTCAGGTTCTGGGGATGGTGCGTCGTGGTCACGGCACAGCGGCCATCGCAAAGCGTCTTGGCATCGCGCCCGTGACCGTTCGCCGGCACATTTGCGAGGTGGTCAGGAAGCAAGGCGTCGAGGGCAGGTCGGAGCTTCTGGGTCCATCAAGGCACGACCCGTCTGGCCTCTCCTCCGCGGCCTAACCGAGCCTCTGGCGCCGGGCCGGGTCGTAGGCTGTATCAATGACCGCAAATGCCCTTCAGCCTCAAAATGTCGATCACTTGCGGGCTGCGCTCAGCTCCAGCTGCGCCGCGTTGTTGGCACTCGAGGACGCGTCCGGAGAGCTGGCTGACATCGGGCCGGGTTCTATCCATCCACGTGACAACGAGCGCCGCGCGATAGAGCTGGTTCGCGAAGCGATCCAAGAGATCAAGGGCCTGGTCGGGGACTCTGCGACAACCCCGCTGGCGTTCGGGTTCGTGTGCGCTGACGACGCGGTCTGAGCGGCCACCGCCGAACAGCGCCGTCCCCGAAGTCAGTCGAGATCGCGCCGGATCGCGTAGATCGCTGCCTGGATTCGGTTCGGCNNATTAGCGGTGCTGGTGCTGATTTTGAGGATCTCCGCGATCTCTGAGTTCTCGAGACCTTGAGCTACCAGCTTGAGTACGTGCAGCTCACGTTGGGAGAGCTGATCGAGCGTCCCCGGAGGCGTGCTCTGCTGCCCGGCGAGGCGCGCACGCCGGAGCACAGAGTCAGCTGCGCGCGGTGACAGCCACGCTGAACCGCTGGCGGCGGCGCGGATCGCTGCGGCAACGTCCTCCACCGGGCTGTCCTTGGCGACAAATGCGCATGCGCCGGCGTTGATCGCGGCCGATATGTCGCTGTCGGCAGTGCTGATCGTCAGCACCACCACCTTGGTCTGCGGCAGGGTCGCGAGGATCTCCCGGGNNGTGCTGAGGTCCATCAGCACAACATCCGGCGTCAGCTCGCTCACCAGGCGGATACCCATCCGCCCGCCCGACGCCTGGCCAACCACCTCGATGTCAGGCACGGAGCCGAGGAAGACGCAGATGCCCGTCCGGAAAAGGTCGTGATCCTCTACGACCACCACCCGTATGGGCTGGGTGTGCTGTTGCTCGGACGACTTCACTCAGTAAGAAGGGCCTCGTCGATGCCGCAGCTTCGATGTCGCGGCGCGCCCCGCGGATGTTAGACGCCCGAACGGGCCGCCGCGCTCGGTGGTCGTTGGTCCGTGACCGTCAGACCAGTTCGGCGCTGCAGTTCTGCTGCAGAAGCAATGGCCCAGTGCCCGCGGGTGAAGCCGGCGCCGAGCCGCTCGAGCGCAGAACGCGCGCCAGCGCGTCGTCGATCTCGCGATTGACGAAATTCTGCAGTGCAAGCGGCCGGAAACGCATGTCGCGCCCCGGTATCCGCGCCACCTCGACGCCTCGCATGGCGTCGAGCGGTTCCAAACGGCCCTCCGCAGTCAGCTCGTTGAGCTCGTGCGAGTCCGGTTTAAATACGAGCAGAAACTCCGTGCCGCGCTCAGAAAGCTGGCGGACTGCGGTTTCTGCGCGGGTCGGACGGCGACGTGTGGTCAGGAGGGCGATCCTGCGCGCCTTGGTGAGGACCAAGAGGAAGCGCTGAATGACCCGGACTGCTGCCGTCTTCTTCCACCGATCCACGCTGCTGGGCACCCAATCCGCCACCCACCAGTCTCGGACATGGGCCGTCCACCAGTTCCAAAAGAAGAACGGCATCGCGATCGCAAAGACACCTGAGACGCGATCATCGGCGAGCGCCACCTGGAACGATCGATTCGCGCCTGAGCAGAATCCGCTCAACACGAATCTGCTCGGGGAGATCTCCTCCTCAAGCACATCTAGAAGTTTGATCGTGTCGTCGACGTGGGTTGGATCGTAATGAGCGCGCAGCTTCCCCCAGAACTGCGCATGGCCGTCTGAATCGCCGATCCCGGGCGGATCGGCTCGCAACGACGAGACTCCCTGAGCCGCCCACCGGCGGCTGGTGTCAACCCACATCCGGTTGGGACCGAGCCTTCGATCGGAGCCGCCGCTGAAGAAGAGGGCGCAAACCCTGGAGGACTCCACTCCGACCGGCTCAGTAAGAATGCCTCTGATCTTCCTCCCTCGGATCTCTGTCACGAACGGCCGCTCTCTGATAGCAACCCCGTCGCTCGTGAGATTCAGTACGTCCGATTGGCTCCCGGACGCGCGGGTTGGCGCTGGCGGTAGCGGCGAGTCGATGGGGCTGTCGGCAAGCCAGGCGATTGAGTCGGAGATCGCGGCGAGAGGGGCGACTGAGTGCTGGACGTACTGCATCATCGCGCCATAGCCGTCGCCGTCAGCTACCGACACGTCGAGGCCGGCTGCGGCAAACAGCTCACGCAGCTTCGAATCGACGTCGTTGCAGGTGCGTGCGAATATGAGGACGCGCCGCTTCTCGGCGTAACTGAGCGAACGCTCGGCCAGGTCTACTGCTGACAGT
>PLES01000096.1 GCA_003137075.1 Solirubrobacterales bacterium | reverse complement strand
CCGGCGGCCTGGGTGGCCAGCGCGAGCGCAACGCTCGTCAGGTCTGCGGGAAATGCGGGCCAAGGCCCGTCCTGGATCTTGGGCGTGTAACCGCCGGCGTCGTTGCGCACCTCGAGGGTCTGGTTGCCAGGCACGATCACGTCGTTGCCGACCAACTCGCTGCGCAGCCCNNACGCCGGCCAGCGCCATGAACGAGCCGATCTCAATGTGGTCGGGTGCGATCGTGTGCTCGCAGCCATGCAGCCGATCGACACCGTGCACAGTCAGCACGTTCGATCCGATCCCGCCGATCTCGGCACCCATCGCCGTCAGCATGCGCGCCAGATCCTGGACGTGCGGCTCCGATGCCGCGTTGCGGATAACGGTGGTGCCCGGAGTCAATACCGCGGCGAGCAGTGCGTTCTCGGTCGCCATCACCGACGGCTCGTCCATCAGGAAGTCACAGGGCGCGAGCCCCTGCGCCGGCGCGGTGATTTCGATGTTGCGGCCGTGCACGACAGTCGCGCCGAGCGCCCTGAAAGCGTCAAGGTGAGGGTCCAGGCGCCGGCGCCCGATCACGTCGCCTCCCGGCGGTGGCATCACCGCGCGTCCAAAACGGGCGAGCAACGGCCCGGCCAGCAGGAAGGAGGCGCGGATCCGCTCGCCGAGCTCCTGGTCAACATCGGTGTGGTCAACGCTGCCGGCGTTGACCACGAGCTCACCGGCTGTACTCCACGTCACCTCGGCGCCGAGCGAAGCGAGCAACCCGATCATCGCGTCCACGTCACTGATCCGCGGGACGTTGTGGAGCACGACCTCCTTATCCGTGAGCAGGCAGGCGGCAAGGATCGGCAGGGCGCCGTTCTTGTTGCCAGCCGGTACCACAGTGCCGGAGAGCGGTACTCCCCCTTCGATGACGAACTTTTGCATGCGCTCGGTTAAGGTAACGGCATGTCGAGCAATACCGATCCCATGCCCGCCGGCGAGCTCTCAAGAGCAGACGCCTGGGCGCTTGTCTGCGAGTGGACCGAGAGCGACTCCCTGCGCCGCCACATGCTTGCCGTGGAGGCTGCGATGCGCGCATACGCCCCGCGTTTCGGCGGCGACGTCGAACTCTGGGGTCTCACCGGCCTGCTGCACGACCTCGACTACGAGCGGTATCCGGATCTCGATGATGCGCAGTCCGGGCATCCGCGCACGGCCTTGACCGAGTTGCGGCGGCGAGGCTACCCAGAGGAACTGATCCGAGCTGTCGCCTCCCACGCGGACTTCATGGAGGTTTCGCGCGAGAGCGACATGGAGAAGGCGCTTTACGCGGTGGACGAGCTCTCTGGCTTTGTGCTGGCCGTGGCGTACGTGCGGCCGGAGCGACTCCAGGGCATGACGCCCAAATCCGTCAAGAAGAAGATGAAGCAGCCGAGTTTCGCGGCGGCGGTGGGACGCGACGACATGATCCACGGCGCCGAGGCGCTCGGGATCGAGTTCGACGAGCACGTGGAGAACGTGATCGCAGCGCTCGCGGCCGAATCGGACGCTCTGATACCAGCCTGACGGGTCCTGACGCCTGTGACTCGGTTATCGTCCGAGCCATGGCCGACCCAATCAGAATTGTCGTATTGGACGGGGACGAGACCGGGCAGGAGCTGCTCGAACAGTCCCTCCGAGTGTTGGACTCGGAGCTGCTCGGGCACGAGATTCAGCTCGAGCATTTCGATCTCTCGCTTGAGAACCGGCGAGCCACTGAGAACGCCGTCGTACACGAAGCCGCCGCGGCGATGCGTGAGGCTGGTCTCGGGATCAAGGCCGCGACGATCACGCCTGAGGGCAAGCAAGACGTCGGTACCCCCAACGCGATCGTGCGCGAAGGCATCGGCGGCAAGGTCATCGTGCGCACCGGCAGGCGTCTGCCGGGCATCGCGCCGATGGCCGGCGTGCATTACCCAATTTCAGTCGTACGCATGGCCGTTGAGGATGCGTATGGCGCCAAGCAGTGGCGAGAAGGCGAGCCTGGTGCCGACGACGAGGTCGCCTATCGCACCGAGCACATCACCCGGTCGACCTGCAAGGCCGTCTCTGAGTTCGCGTTCCGGACCGCCAAGCGCATGGAGGCTCGCGTCTACGGCGGCCCAAAGTGGACTGTCTCCGCGATCTATGAGGGCATGCTGAAGGAGGAGATGGACGCGGCCGCGGCGCGTCATCCAGATGTTGAGTACAAGCCCGTACTCATAGACGCCACCTACGCCGGCCTACTTTCCGGGGCGACCGACAAAACGCTCGTGATTCCGGCGCTCAACCGCGACGGCGACTGCCTCTCTGACCTCGTATTGCCGATGTACGGCTCGATTGCCGGGGCGGAATCAATCCTGCTCTCATTCGACGACGACTACAACACGATGGTCGCGATGGCGGAAGCGCCGCACGGTACCGCGCCGTCGCTACAGGGCAAAGATCTCGCGAACCCCCTAGCGATGATCCTCGCCTGTGGCGCCGTGCTCCACTACGCATCGGAGAAACATGGTCCCGCGCTCGACCGGGTCTCACGCGCTGTCTACGAAGCGGCGCTCGAGACGGTCGCCTCCGGAGTCAAGACCTTCGATCTGGGCGGCGACGCCGGCACCACCGACTTCACGACAGCAGTGATCGAGCGGATCGCCACCAAGCAAGAGGTCTGGTCCTCGCTTGGCTAAGGCCAGCGCGGCTGGGATCCAGTGGGCCTGCAACAGAAATTGCAGCAAAATGGCGCATTCCGTCCGACCGGGTCCGTAGTCTTACGAACATATGTTCCGTCCCACAGCCATACGCCTCGCAGCTCGCGTAGCCGACGTCATCGATGAGATGCTCGTCGGAGACTTTGACTTTGTTGAAGACGAGTCCGGCGTTTACGCCGACGTTGACTACGACCGCAAACACCCCTGCCGTATCGAGCTCCGCACCGCAATCGTGCGGCGCCAGTGCAACGCGCCGGCGCTCGCAGCGCTGACGCCCGCCGCATGCGCGCGACGCTGATCGACTGATTAGCGTCGCGCTGGCATGGCCAGCCGTCGGATGCCGACGTCCACGGCTGTGATACTCGCCGCCATCAGGGCACGATCGGAGACAGGTTGGTGCGGGACGCACATCTGAGCCAGGCTAGAGACGCTGTCCGACAGCGACCGGAGCCTGCCGTCCACCCAGGGGCGGGTGGCTGGCGCTCGCCGCGCGGGCAGCTGCTCCTGGTCGCGTTCGTCTGGCTGCTGACACGGCTGCTGATGGCTCGCGACCTCGGATGGTTAGGCAGCCGCACGGACTATGAAGACGTCGGTAGTTATCACGCCTGGGCGCTCAGCATGCTGCACACACATCAGCTCCCGACGGGCAGTACGTGGCAGTACCCGGTCGGTGCTGCCGTGCTCTTTCTACTGGCTGATGTCGGGCCCATTCACTACGACGCCAGCTTCTGCCTGCTCATGTACGCGTGTGATCTGGGCATCACAGTGACGATCGCGACGGTCGCCTACCGCGAGCGCCGCTTTCGTGGTGCCTGGGTTTGGCTCTTGCTGACGACCACATTCGGCCCGATCATGCTGCTCCGCTTTGACCTTGCGCCCACGCTGGCACTTGTCGTGGCTCTGGCTGTGCTCTGGACCGGCCGCCGGCTCAACCTCTTCGGCGCGCTGATCGGCGCCGGGGTGCTGCTGAAGGTTTGGCCGCTGCTGGCGCTTGTGGCCGCACGAAGCTGGCGAGAGCTCGTACGCGCCGGGCTTTGGTGTGCAGCGACGGTCGTGGTCGTAACCGGTGCGGCCTCTGTGTATTTCGGGAACACGCTCGGATTCATATCCAACCAGGCCCACCGCGGCCTGGAAGTAGAGGCGGTCGCCGCCTCCCCCTGGTTTCTTCGGGACGCTTTCACCCAGAAGCCACTGCCGTTCCGCTACGGGTCGGGCGCCACCGATCTCGCCGGCGCCACAGCCAACACAGTGGCGTCCGGGTTACGCGTGCTGATGGTCCTCGGCGCCTTCGCCGTCGCCGGCTTGTGGGTGAGGCGGATGCGCCGCCGGCGCGAGACCGCGGCGGCTGAAGCCCGCGACGCGGTACTGGTGGCTGTCGTCTGGTACCTGGTGATCAGTCCTGTGCTGAGCCCTCAGTACTTCATCTGGCTGATGGGCCTCGGTTCGTTGCTGATCTGCTCGCGCGAAACGCGCATGGGACGTCCGCTGCTGCTGCTCCTGGTGACGATCGCCCTTACCTGCGTCGTGATCCAGCACGCCGGCCAGCTCTATGCGCACACGTACGCCGGCACCCTGGCGCCTACGACGGGCACGGCCCTGATGCTCGTGATACGCAACCTGCTTCTACTCGTAGCCGCGTTCGATGCCACGCGGATCCTCGTGTCCAGACCCAGCGACTAGCCAGCAGCCACCGACGTATCCGCCCGGTGTACCCGAGCGCGGCCGCTGCGGCGCTGCTGTGGCGCGAGCGAGCTGGCGTCGGCGTCCCCAGCGCCGTGTACGCGCGCGTACGGCGACGCCCTCCGGAGCGAACCACCGAGTCATCGGCTCCAGCGAACCCAAACACCGGGTAACCAACCAGCTGCGCCAGAGCCGCGAATGCCCGCTACGCGCCGCAGGTGAGCTCGTTTACGGAGCGCGAGCAGCCAAAACCGCGGGTTAACGACAAATCGCCGCCCTCGCTCGCAAGCGGGGACGGCGATCTGACTAAGTAAAAAACCGGCGGCGACCTACTCTCCCAGGCCCTTGCGGGCCAAGTACCATCGGCGCTGAGGGGCTTAACTGCTCTGTTCGGAAAGGGAAGAGGTGTTTCCCCCTCGCCATAGCCACCGGAAATCGGTGAGAGACCGGCCCCTCACGGGCCTTCAAAACTGCACAGCGCCAATGCACGTGGTATCAAAATACCGTCAAGCCCTCGAGCAATTAGTACCAGTCTCCTACAAGCGTTACCGCTCTTCCAGATCTGGCCTATCAACCTGGTGGTCTTCCAGGGCTCTTACTCCATCTAGTGGATGGGAGATCTCATCTTGAGGCCGGCTTCCCGCTTAGATGCTTTCAGCGGTTATCCGATCCGCACGTAGCTAATCAGCAGTGCCGTTAGCACGACAACTGATACACCAGAGGTGCGTTCATCCCGGTCCTCTCGTACTAGGGACGAATCCTCTCAAATCTCCAACGCCCACGGCAGATAGGGACCGAACTGTCTCACGATGTTCTAAACCCAGCTCACGTACCACTTTAATCGGCGAACAGCCGAACC
>PLES01000092.1 GCA_003137075.1 Solirubrobacterales bacterium | reverse complement strand
TGCGAAGGCTTGTTGTAGTAGGGGTTGGCGGAGAGCACGGCGTCGACGCCGGGAATCTGGCGCAGGCGGCCGGCGAGCCGGACGAGGGTACGTGTCGCGTTATGGGTGCAGCCTGCCCAGACAGGAACGCGGCCTGCCGCCGCCTCGGCGACGATTCCGACGGCCAGCAGCCACTCGTCTTCGTCCAGCGTGGCCGCTTCGCCGGTCGAGCCGCAAGCGACGATGAAGTCGATGCCGGAGTCGATCTGCCAGTTCACCAGCGCACGCAGCGCCGCCTCATCAATCGAGCCGTCCGCCGTGAAAGGCGTTACGATCGCCGTACCGCAACCCGTGGTTTCCATGACAGGAGCGATTATAACGGGGGCGGCAGATGCGCCGGCAGGACGCAGCGCACAGCACGGGTGAGGATCGGACTTTCTTCGCTCCCGGAGAGATTTTTTGTTGGACTGGTGTCGAAAATCCGATTTCCCGTTCGATTAGAATGCAGAACAGGCAAGAGGAGGCCTGGAAACCATGCAATATCTTCTACTGATCTACAACGCTGAAAGCAATTGGGACGCGCTCAGCGAGGCGGAAAACGCGAACATGATCAAGGAATTCCGCGAGTTCACGCAATCAATCATCGCCAGCGGCAACTACAAAGGTGGCAACCAACTTCACCCCACCTCGAAGGCGACAACCGTCCGCGTGCAGGATGGCAAGACGCTGGTCACCGACGGGCCGTTCGTGGAAACCAAAGAGTGGGTGGCCGGTTTTGACCTGCTGGAGTGCGCAGACATCGATCAGGCTGTCGAGGTCGCGGCCAAACACCCCTTGTCCTGGTTTCACTCGATTGAGGTACGCCCGCTCGATGGTGACCGCCTCGGCCCGATGCCGCTGGTCGAGGATCAGAGCCAGATGAAGTTCATGTTCTTGGTGATCGGCAACGACCAGCCCTACAGCGAGGCCGAGCTGGCCACGTTCGAGGCCGGCCTGCCCGCGCTTATCGCAGAGCACAAGCGTCGTAACTCGTGGCTGGTCGGGCACAGTCTGCAGGGCCCAGAGACCGCGAAGATGGTGCGCGTCCGGGATGGCGAGACCCTGGTCAGCGACGGACCGTTCGCCGAGACGAAGGAGTTCATCGCCGGCTTTGACGTGCTCTCTTGCGAGACGCGCGAAGCGGCGGTCGAGATCGCCGCTATCCACCCGGTCGCCGCCATCAGGATGATCGAGATTCGACCGTTCTGGGAGATGTGACCGATCCGATCGTGCAGCGCGCTGTCGACGCGGCCTTCCGTGAGGAATGGGGCCGCGTCGTCGCCGCGCTGATCCGCCGCACCGGCGACTGGGACCTGGCCGAGGAGTGTGCCCAGGAGGCATTCACCGAGGCCCTGCGCCACTGGCCAGAGGATGGCGTTCCGCAAAAGCCCGGCGCTTGGCTCACGACCGTGGCCGGCAACCGCGCGATCGACCGCCTTCGGCGTGCGAAGCGTGGCTCCGAGCTGCTCGCCGAAACCGGCCACGACGCCAATGCAACCCACGCTGCCGACGAGGACGTGATGGACGAGCTCTTCACAGAGACCGACGAGATCGAGGACGACCGACTACGGCTGCTGTTTACCTGCTGCCACCCGGCCCTCCCGCTGGAGGGCCGGGTCGCGTTGACGCTGCGGTCGCTCACCGGCCTCACCACGGCAGAGATAGCCAAGGCGTTCCTGGTACCCGAAGCGACCATGGCCAAGCGGCTGACGCGGGCCAAGAACAAGATCACGGCGGCACGGATCCCTTATCGGGTTCCGCCCGCCCACCTGCTGCCAGAACGGACTTCAGGCGTACTCGTCGTGCTGTACCTGATGTTCAACGAGGGCTACGGCGCTTCTTCCGGGGATGACCTGATTCGCGTCGGGCTCTGTCAGGAGGCGATCCGCGTGACCCGGGCGCTGCGCGAGTTGATGCCAGACGAACCGGAGGTGAGCGGGCTGCTGGCGCTGATGCTGCTGCAGCACGCCCGGCGTGCCGCGCGGGTCAGCGCCGATGGCGAGCTGGTGACGCTCGAGCACCAGGATCGCAGCCGCTGGAACGCGGCCGAGATTCAGCAAGGCACCGAGCTGCTCGAGGCGGCGCTGCGGCGCGGCCATGCTGGGACGTACCAGCTCCAGGCAGCGGTTGCCGCATGCCATGCCCAGGCGGCGACCGCCGCTGATACCGACTGGCAGCAGATCGCGGCGCTCTACGGCCTGCTCGAAGCCAACTCACCCTCCCCCGTGGTGCGACTCAACCGCGCGGTCGCCGTCGCGATGGGGGGTGACCTCGACGGCGGCCTCGCGATCGTCGAGGAACTGTCCGCCGACGGCAGACTGCAGAACTACTACCTGCTCGATGCGACCCGCGCCGATCTGCTGCGCCGGCGCGGTGACACGGCACAGGCCACCACGGCTTACCAGCGAGCGCTGGCACTCGCCCCATCTGAAACCGAGCGTCGCTATCTGATGCGCCGGCTCGAGGAGCTCAGCGGTGCCTGAGCGCTTTGCGAACCTGACTTGACGCCACCTTCGCCGCGGGGCACGATACGGAACATGAGTGAGGAGAGCGGCGCGTCGGGGTTTTTCTGGATGGCGTTCGAGAAATCCTCGAACGCGATGGTGCTGCTCGGCGATGGCCGCAAGATCGTCGACGTCAACGACGCCGCGCTCCGGTTGATGGGCTACGACCGCGATCAGATGGTCGGCGCCGGATGGGACCGCTTCGTCGCACCGCAGTCTTGGCGCCGGCTCGAGTCCGACTGGCGGACCGTGCAGCGCGAGGGTGAGATCACGAGCACGCGCGAACTCATTCGCGCGGACGGACGCCGGGTCGACGTCCAGTTCGCGGGCCGCCGCGAGATCCTCACCGGCCGCAAGCTGGTGCTCTACGTGATTCTGGAACAGCACCTGCGCCCGGTCACATGCAGTAACTCCGGTGAGTGCCTGGCGATGCCCACGCGGCGCGAGCTAGAGGTGATCTCGCGTATCGCGATGGGCTACCGGGTACATGAGATCGCGGCCGAACTGTTCATCTCACCGGCGACTGTGCAGACGCACGTGCGTAAGGCGATGGTGAAGCTCGGCACCCGCTCGCAGGCTCAGCTGGTCGCGCGGGCGATCGCGACCGGGCTGCTCGACCCCGCCGTCGCGCAGGCCCCGGCGCTGGCCGCCAGCGCCTAGGGCGACGCGTCATTGACCCACCGGCGCCCCCCCGAGGCTTGCTCGAGTCGCGAGCGCATGCACGCAAATCATCGAATCTGATGAGGGGAAATTCGCCCGCTTGACCGATCCTAGGATCATGGGCGATCCACTGCGGACCGTGATCGATGACGGTCAGCTCTCAATTGCGGCGCAGCCAATAGTCGATCTCTCGACCTCCGCTGCGATCATGGACGAGCTGCTCTTGCGAGTCGTCGGCCCGGGCGGCGTTCCAGAGTCGCCGGTCGAGCTTCTGAAGCAGGCAGAGACGCGCCACGCGATCGGCGATCTTGATCGCTGGGTGCTCGCACGAGCGGCGCAGCTGGCGGCCACCGGCCGCGCCGTCTCCGTCAACGTATCCGGTCGCACACTCGGGGAAGGCGACTACTCCGCGTGCGTGGCCGAGATGCTCGATCTCTGCGCTGCCGACCCCGCGCTGATGACATTCGAGCTCACCGAGACGGCGGTTACGCCGGACTGTGATCACGCCGCCCGCGCGGCGGGCCAACTCGAGGCGCTCGGCTGCAAGCTCTCGATCGACGATTTCGGGACCGGGTACGCGTCGCTCACGTACCTGAAACGCTTCCCGATTCACTACCTGAAGATAGATCGTGAGTTCGTCGCCGACGTGACCAGCAACTGGCGATCGCAGGCGATCGTCAGCAGCATCGTCCAGTTGGCTGAGAAGTTCGGGCAACAGACGATCGCCGAAGGCATCGAGTCGAGCGCGGCTTTGGCGGCGCTGCGAGAGCTGGGCGTAGATTTTGGACAGGGCTTCTTCATCGGCCGCCCGCAGGCCGTGAGCGACGTGACCGACAGCCGCTGCCGCGCCGGCGCCCTGCTCCTGACGTCCGCCTGCCAGCGTTAGCCGCGCTGCGCTGGCGGTCAACGTTGATCGCCAGAATTGGTGACAATGTTGGCGACATGAGCTGGCGGGACGGACAATTGCTGCGATGAGTACACACCCCACGCCATCACCGCGCGCCCGCGAGCTGCTGCGCGGTGCTTACGACATGCACGTGCACATTGACCCGGATTTCGTGCCGCGGATCATCGACGACATCTCGCTCGCTCACCGCTGCCTCGAGCTGGGCCTTGCCGGTTTCCAGATGAAGTCGCACTACACGGCGACGGCCGAGCGGGCGCGGACCGTCAACGCTGCCGTGCCGGGCGTGCATGCGATCGGCGCGATCGTGCTCAACCAGGCGGTCGGCGGGATCAACGCTCTGGCCGTCGAGATCGCCGCGCGTGAGGGGGCTCGCACCGTATGGATGCCGACAGTCCACTCCGCCAACGAGATCCATGAGGTCCACAGCTTTGCGCCGGGCGCGCCGCTGCCGGTATGGATGAAGTTCGAGCTTGAGCTGCGCACCGCCGGCGTCGCGCCCGAGCCGGTGTTGGTCGTCGACGCTGACGGTGCCCTGCTGCCGGAGACACGCGCGGTTTTCACGGTCGCGGCGCGTCATCAACTGGTACTGGCAACGGGCCACCTCAATCGTGACGAGATCTTCGCCGTCGTGGACGGCGCCCTGCGCGCCGGAATCAACGACGTGGTCGTCACGCACCCCGAGTTCCCGTCGCAGAACCTGTCGCTCGAGGAGCAGCTCGCACTCGCCGAGCAGGGCGCTCTGCTCGAGCGCTGCTTCACCACACCGTTCACCGGCAAGGTGCCGTGGCAACAGGTCTTTGACGGCGTGCGCCACACCGGGGTCGAGCACAACGTGCTCTCAACCGACCTCGGACAGGTATTCAACCCGCCGGTGGAAGACGGTCTGGCACTGTTCGCCGACCAGTTTCTGCAGGCCGGTTTCACTGAGGAGGAGGTCCACACGATGGCTGTCAAGAACACCCGCAGGTTGGCTGGAGTGAAGGACCTGTGAGCCGCCGCATCCAGGTGATCGGCGCGCACTCGGCTGACTTCGTCTGGCGCGCCGGAGGCGCGATTGCGAAGACGGTCGAACTTGGCGGTGAGGCCGAGGTGATCGCGCTCTCCTACGGTGAGCGCGGGGAATCCGGTGAGCTCTGGAAGCAGCCCGACCAGACGATCGAGAACGTCAAGAAGCTCCGCCACGCCGAAGCAGACGCGGCGGCCGCAGCGCTGGGCGCGAGCTTCCGCTGCCTCGACCTCGGCGACTATCCGCTTGAGATCGGAAAGCCGGAGCTGGAGCTGATCGCCGACGTGATCCGCTCGTTCGCACCCGACGTACTGGTCACACACACGGACACCGATCCGTTCAACCCGGACCACCCGGTCGCCTACCGCGCCGTGGACCGCGCACGCAGCCTCGCCGCCGGCGCCGGCGTGCAGAGCGCGTTCGCGACCGTGAAGCCGCCGGCGCTGTTTCTGTTCGAGCCGCATCAGCCGGAGCTCTGCAACTTCATGCCGACTACGTTCGTCGACATCACCTCGGTCTTTGACAAGAAGCAGGCGGCGATGGGCCACATGAAGGCCCAGGCGTACCTGCAGACCTACTACGCCGAACGGGCCGGGCACCGCGCCAATCACGCACGCCGGGCCAGTGGCCTTCAGGAGGTCCGCTACGCCGAGGCCTTCCAGCGCATCGTGCCGCAGGTGGTGGGCGAGCTGTGAGCACCCCAGAGCAGCATGCAGAGCTCGCTCGGCTCGGCTCGGCGACGGTCTACGAGGCAGGCGGGCGCGGCGGCTATGTCGACGCCGACCTCTTTCAAGCGGTACCGGGCAGCCGGGCAGCCGGACCGGCCCGCACGGTCCGCTGTGCCCAGGACGACAACCTGATGGTCCATGCGGTCATGCCGGAGGTCCAACCGGGCGACGTGATCGTGCTCACGATGCCCGAGCCACGCGCGGTGGCGCTGGTCGGAGATCTGCTCGCGACGCAAGCACAGGTGGCCGGCGCGGCGGCGATCCTGATCGACGCCTCGATCCGTGACACGCAGGAGCTCGCCGAGATGGGGCTTCCGATCTGGGCCCGTTTCGTACGCGTCAAGGGCGCGGCCAAGGACACGGCCGGCGAGCTCAACGTCCCGGTCACCGTCGGTGGTGCGCTGATCAACCCGGGAGACGTCTTGGTACTCGATGCTGACGGTGTTGCGGTGGTGCCAGAGGATCGCGTCGAGGAGGTGCTCAGCGCCTCACTCGCACGCGAGCAGAAGGAAGCGCTGAAGCGCGCGAAGCTGCAGTCGGGGCTCAACTCCTACGACCTGGATGGCCTGCGGGCAGTGGTCGAGGCGCAGCGATGAGTGAGCTCAGGCCACCGGACATCGCCCACCTTGGCCCGATCGAGCTGCTGACGCCGAAGCCGCAGGAGAGCCTCGAGTTCTTCACCGAGATGATGGGCATGGAGATCCAGCACCGGGAAGCTCAGTCGGTCTATCTGCGCGGCTGGGACGACTACCAGATCTGGTGCTTGAAGCTAACCGAGGCACCCCAGTCGGGCATGGGATATTGCGGCTATCGCGCCTGGAGCACGGAGGCGCTGGAGCGCCGTGTGGCGCTGATCGAGGCGACCGGTCTCGGCAAGGGTTGGCAGGACGACGGCGACTTCGGCGTGGGCCGCAGCTACAGCTTCGAGGACCCTGACGGCCACCGCTTCAAGATCTACAACGAGGTCGAGCGGTACGTGAAGCCGGCCGACAAGCTAACCGACTTCAAGAACATCCACGGCAAGCAGCCGAATAAGGCGATCGCCGTCAAGCGCTTTGACCACCTGAACATCCTGGCCGGCGACATCAAGGCCCAGCGTGATTTCTGCGTCGACGCGCTCGGCTACCGCGAGTACGAGCGGATCGAGCTGAACGACGGCACGCTGGGCGGATCATGGATGTCGGTCACGATCGCCGCGCACGAGCTCATCTATACGAAGGATGCCTACGCCCCGCAAGGTGCCCACGGGCGCCTGCACCACGCGGCGTTCTGGGTCGACACGCGTGAGGAGTGCCTGCGCGCAGCCGACATCTGGATCGAAAACGATGTCTTCGTCGAGTTCGCGCCGTCGAAGCACAACGTCGCCCAGGGCTTCTTCCTCTACGGCTACGAGCCCGGCGGCAACCGCATCGAGGTCACCAGCGGTGGGCGGCTCGTGTACGCGCCCGACGAGCCCTGCGTGATCTGGACTGAGGAAGACCGCAAGAAGGGCCAGGCCTGGCACAACGAGACGGTTCACACCTTCCATACGTACGGAACGCCACCTGTCGAGGGCCTGCCGGCTCATTAGGCCCGCCGCAAGCGTTGTGGTCCTGCCCGGTCCGGCTAGACCGGGCAGGGAACCGCAAGCTGTGGTCAGCCGCTGATGTTGCTGCCGCCGGTCGCGGGCGGCGGTGGAGCGTTGACCACAACCGAGACCGCCGTCAGCGTCGCGGTCGGCTGACTGACGGTGGTTGAGCCGGGCGTTGTGGTGGTCTCATGCGGCGTGCTCGTGTAGGTCACGGCGACCACCGCGTTCACCGCGATCTGGCCAGAGACGAACTGCTGGGCGACGCTGCTGCCGGCGGTCACGTCGAAGGTCATCGCGACCCCGGTTGATGACTGGATCGTGAAGCTGGAATCGTCCGATGCGATCGCGGTAACCGCTCCGGCGGCGGTCGCGGTCGTCGGTGTGGGCGTCGTCGTGGTGGTCGTGGGCGTGGTGG
>PLES01000056.1 GCA_003137075.1 Solirubrobacterales bacterium | reverse complement strand
GCACCCAGCCGCTCAAGAAATCAGGAGCCCACGATGAAACTCAATCGCCTCACACTCGCCTTCGCCTCCACGCTTCTTCTCGCCGGCATCGGCTGCGCCCATAATTATCCGCCGCCCCCACCCCCACCGCCACCGCCGGTTTCGCCGCTCGCCCCACCGTCGCCTCCGATCCCAAGCGCTCCGGTTTCCAGTGATGGAACCGCATTCACGCCGGATCCGAACGCGCCTCCGGCGCCCGCGCTCCCTCGCGACCCGCCTTCCCCCGGCGGATCCGTGTCGATGTCCTCCGTGCCGGCGAAACCGGAAGCGTCGCCATAGCCCCCTCCGGCGCCACCCGGCACGTCGGGGGTCCCGGAGCCGGTCCCTTCACCACCGCCGCCACCGCCGCCAGAGGCGACGACCAGCCGTGAGGCGAGCGACGAGCATTGGGAGGAGCTCTCCGAGCAGGTGCGAACGTCCGACGCTCCGCCCCCGCCCCCGCCGGACGGCGTCGTGGTCAAGAAGCCGCGTCCGCCACCCGGTCCACCACCGCCGTATCCACCGGCGGCGAACTCCCCCACCCCGGCAGCCGTCTGGCCGTCACCCGCGACCTCGGCGTAAAGCGTCTCGCCAGGTGTCACGGCGAGCGTGGCGTTCACCGTCGCCGGCAGCCCGCCCGGCTGGGCTCCAGATCCTGCGCCGCCGTTGCCGCCGACAAGCGTCACCTGCACGCTGCTGACGCCTGCCGGAACAACGAAAGCGTGTTCGCCGGCGGTTGCGTACGACTGCGAGCTGGTCACGGCGGAGGCCGGCGCGGCAGCTGCGAGCGCCAAGATCGCCCCCAGCGGACCCGCCGCCCGCAGTAGCGACAATGTACGCATCGACGCGCACTGTATCGGCCGTCGCGGCTGCGTGGCCGTGCCTTCGCGCTGCTCCCAGGGCTTACAGAGTCAGGGGTAGATCGAACAGCTCAAAGAGCTCGGGAAGCTGGAATACGACGGTGCGGTCGATCGCCGAGTTACTGACGCTGAACACCTGCAGCGTGTGGGCCCGGAAGATGCCGTCCGCGTCGCGGGCGTAGGCGCCGACCGCCGGTTGGCCGTTGGCAGCCGTCTGAATCATCCGCCAGTGTGGACCGCGTAACCGGAAGACGCGAGCAATGAATTGGCTGTAATGCTCGGTCCCGCGGAACCAAAGCGGGACAGGCGGCATCTCCAGCACCACCTCCTGGGCGAGCAGTTGGGCGATGGCGGGAACGTCGGCCCTTTCGAAGGCGTCGATGTAGCGGTCTATGAGCTCACGGTTGGCGGCGCTGGCCGGTTCTTCGATCTGCTCTTCTGTGGCTGAGAGGTCCTCCAGGCGTGCGCGGGCGCGCTGTAGAGCACTGTTCACCGCTGCTGTGGTTGTCGCCAGCATCTCGGCCACTTCGAGCGCCGAGAACTCGAGCACATCACGCAGGATCAGAACCGCACGCTGGCGCGCCGGTAGGTATTGCACGGCCGCCACAAACGCCAGGCGCACGCTGCCGTGAACCGAGACCCTCGTCGCTGGATCGCCGACGGTCATCACGCCGAGCAGCCTGTCGGGGATCGGCTCAAGCCATGGAATATCGAACGCCGGGGTCAAGGGCTGTTCGGGATCAACGCCTGGCGCACCGAGTCCTGAAGGCAGTGGGCGGCGGCGCGCGCCCTCCAGCGCCGTCAGGCATACGTTGGTGGCGATCCGGTAGAGCCAGGNNGCCGATCCGACCATCCGATAGCAGTGCGCGAGCAGCTCACGGCGGAACGGATCGGCGCGACGATCGAAGTCCTGGCTGGCTGGGGTCACTACTGCTCCTTCGCGTCCTGCATGCCAGTACCTACCAGACCGCGGGCCAAAAGTAATCGACCCATCGGCGATGAGTTTCGCCGCCCGGAGCGGTAGGTACCGCTGTAAGCCTCGATCAAACCGGCGACGGAGCCCACTCGTGGCGACGCGGAGCCACATCAACAAGGAAGGCACACCATGACGACCACCACCCCAACCGACAGCGTTCTGAGCGTAATACAAGCCGTGTATGAGGCTTGGGCGGACAACGACGCCGACGCCTTCGCTGCGCTCTACACCGAAGACGCGACCGTGGTCCAGCCGGGCGTCCATAAGAAGGACAACGAGACGATCCGGACCACAATGGCGGCCGCGTTCGCCGGCCCGCTCAAGGGCTCACGAGTAGTCGACGAACCACAGAGCGTCAGGCTGCTCGGGTCTGACGTGGCCATCGTGATAACCGAGGGCGGCGTTCTGATGGCGGGTCAAGCCGAAGTTCCATCGGAACGTCTGGTGCGAGCGACCTGGGTTCTGAACAGGCGAGGCGACCAGTGGTTCGTCGCCGCGTACCAAAACAGCCCCGTTAGCTAACTCCTGAGCCGCGAGCCACAGTACGAGATACTTGAAGCCACGATGCCAGTCAGGCACCCCCTCCGCCTCTCGGCGATCGAGACCGCAATCATCGATCCCGAAGCACCGCAGGCACGTGAGTGCCTGATGGCATACGTGGATGAATTGGCCGTTCGATTCCCAGAGGGGTACGCGGCGGGCGATCTGATTACGGCGGCGGACGCGCGCGAACCGGCGGGAGTTTCTCTCGTCGCGATGGAGAGCGCAGACCCCGTCGGCTGCGGGGTCTTGCTGACACCCTCGGTGGGCTACGCGGAAATCAGGCACCTGTGGGTTCATTCAGGAGCCCGTGGGATCGGACTTGGCAGACGCCTACTCGTCGAGCTCGAGCATCAAGCGGTAAGCGGGGCGTAGCCTTGCGCCCATGCTGAGGCCGGTCGCGGAGGGTGTGCTGGTCCACCAAAGCGAGTTCATGCAGACCAACGCCGTTGTCGTGCAAGGCCCGACCGGCGTGTTATTGATCGACCCTGGAGTGCACGGTGAGGAACTGGTCTGCCTGGCGAACGACCTGTCCGCGTTGGGCCAGCCCGTAGTTGCAGGCTTCTCGACGCATCCTCATTGGGATCACCTGCTCTGGCACGCGAGGCTCGGTGCGGCGCCCCGTTACAGCACCGCGCGCTGTGCGGCGACTGTCCGTGATCGGCTGTCTGGCGGGATCGACGCCCGCCGGCTCGGGATCCCCGAGCAGATCCCGCTGGACCTGCTCGGCCTCGTTACCGCTTTGGCCGCGGAGACGGCGCTGATTCCTTGGGATGGCCCTCAAGTCCGGGTTGTCGAGCACCAAGCGCATGCCCCGGGCCACGCGGCGCTGTTGATCGAAAAACGCGGAGTTCTCGTCGCCGGCGACATGCTTTCTGATGTCTTGATTCCGTTGCTCGACTTGAACGCGACCACGGACCCGATCGAGGACTACCTCGCCGGCCTGCGGCTGCTTGAGGGCATGACGGCTGACGTCGGCGTCTTCATCCCCGGCCATGGGTCGTTTGGTGGCGCTGATCAGTTGCGCGCACGGATCGACCAGGACCGCGCATACCTGCACGCTTTGCGTGACTCCCAGGTTCTTAGTGACCGTCGGCTCGACCCGTCGGCTTACGGCAAGGATTTTCTGCCCGGCGTACACGCACGACAACTTCAGCGCCTCGCCCAACACGGCGAGCGCGACAGGGCGCCAGGCTAGCGGCACCTGACGAGCGGTATGCAGCCTTAAGCTCGGCCTGGGCATACTCAGCGCGATGCGTTTCGCGACTCCCTTCGTAGCACTGATCGCAGCCGCCCTGCTGACAGGCTGCAACGCCGTATCTGCACCAAAGCCTGACCCCGCGGGTGATGCGGGATTTGTGGCGGCGCTCAAGCTGCTTTGCTCAAAGACGCCTGCCGTGGTTCCAATCAACCCGTCTGCAAGCAAGGTCGCGATCACCAACGCAGCCAATGCCGGAAACGCGACGGTGCTGGCCCTTGTGTACGGAACCCCCGTCCGTGCTCCCGACGGCCGCACGGTGCGCCACGGCGGAATCGCGTCACTAACGCCGATGATCGCGAATAGCTCTCCGCTGGTCCCCTCGGTCACGCATGCAGCCTCGATGCTCCTTGACATGAGCAAGTGGTACACGCTGATCGTGAAGCCGCCGAAGGCCGGCCGTGCCGGAAATGTCTCGGTGACGGCGGGAATCATCGTGGCGCGCGAGAACGAGGCTCGCAGCGATCTGGCCAAAATCGGCATTACCGGCTGTCCTAGCAGCTAAGCGGTGCCACCCCGCCAGGCCAGGGCTGGGTTCAGTGTGTGCCCGGGCAGCGCAGGTCGGCGTCGAAGCCGCCGAGCCGGTACTGCGCCAGCGCCGGCGCTACGCCCGTGAAGCCACCGGTCGCGCAGTACTGCCGCGCTTGCGCGGCAGCGACCTCGGTGCCGGCCAGCCAGTCAGGGAATTGACCTTTGAGCGCCGCCTCGGTCGTCTGTGCCGTCAGGCCGGTGATGTCCTTCCACTGGGCAGCGGTTGAGTAGATCCCGATGGATCCGGTCGAACCGGCGCTGCGCAGGCCGGCGATGAAGCCCTGGAGCGCGGCGATGTTGAGCTCGTAGGTCCCGGCCCAGCTCGCCGTGAGCTCAACGTCGAGCCACCACGGCGCGGTCTTGGCGGAGGCCGGGTCGAGCGCCGCCACGAGGCGGTAGGAGTAGGCGGAGCGCTGCTCACCGTAGACATACGAGCAGGCGTTGGTCAGCAAGCCGTTGCAGGAGCCGTAGACCGGTGCCTTGCCGCCGCGGGGCCAGTCAGGGAGGTGATGGGCCCCGGGGTTTCCGGTATCGATGTACAGCGAGAGCGGTGGCTGCTCCGGCAGCTTCTGCCCCGGCGCGTCGCGCGCCCACCCCAGCTCTCCGCTGAGACAGGGGTTGGCGGTGTTCGAGCGCCCGCCGTTCACGCCGACGATCCCGAACACCTGGTTCGATGGGTATGAAGCTGAGCACTGCGGGTAGGAGACGTCGTAACCGGCGCTCGGCGATGAGCCGCTGAGCACGATGATCAGCACCACAATCACGACGAGCGCAAGCGCGGCCACCGGGAGCCATCGCTTTCTGGACCTGGGACGGTTGGCAGGCGGCACCGAAGCCAAGCTACCAGCGATTCTCATAAGCTCACGCACATGAATGAAGCTGAAGGGTTCGACGGCTTGCGAGCGTCCGACGCAGAGCGAGACCGTGCAGCGGAATTTCTACGCGAGGCGATGACGAGCGGGCGACTGAACGTCGAGGAGCTCGACGAGCGCCTGCGGTTGACGTTCGCGGCCAAGACGCGTCCCGAGTTAGAGCGTCTCGTGAACGACGTGCTCGTTCCTCACGCCGACCTCCATCCGCTCGCCACGCCCGCAAGCGTCACCGCGATTGACCGCCTGCCGGTTCGTCACGGCGAGAACGGCGCCCGCAAGATCCTCTCGATCCTCGGTGCCAGCGAGCGCAAGGGACGCTGGCGCCTGGGACCTGTCTGCTCAGTGGTAACGGTGCTCGGAGGCAGCGAGCTCGACCTCAGCGGCGCAGAACTCGCGGCCGAGCATGTCGAGCTGAAGCTGTTCACGGTGCTGGGCGGCGCCGAGGTCACGGTGCCGCCCGGACTCAACGTCGAGATCTCCGAACTTGCAATCCTCGGCGGCAACGAGATCGACCTTGGCGACGAGCGACCGGATCCAGGCGGACCGACTGTGCACCTACGGATCGTCTCGATCCTGGGCGGCGCCGAAGTCCGCCGCGGACCGAAGCTCACTCGCAAGGAACGCAAAGAGCTCCGGCACCGCGAACGGGAGCTGGCCGACCTGAATCAAGACGCAAGCTCCCCTGGCGCTTAGCTTCGCGAAACGATGCCAGGGCAGCGGCCTGCACCGTCGGTCCGCACCGTCTTCGGCCCCGGGTGGTAGGAATAGGTCCATGGCGGATGCCTTCGCGAGCCAACTCAATGAGGTACAGGAGCGGTTACTCCAAGAGCTCGCCACGGCGCCGGTGACGCTCTCTGAGATCGCCGGCGCGGTCATTTCGCCGAGTCCTGAGGGCGCTGTCGCGCTTACGAAAAAGGCGCGGGCGCTTCGAACCTTCAGCCGTACCATCGACATCGATCTGCTCGCCCTCACTGCAGCCGGGGTGCCAGTCTCGGAAGAGCTGCGGCTGCTGGTCGCGCTGATCCAGCTCGCGCAGCGCGGTGCGCTGATCGCGAATCAATTCGAGCTGATCAGTGAACAGCTGACCGACATCGATGCCAGCGTGTCCGATCGCGGACAGACGGCCGTGCGACTGGCCGAGATGGCTCGCCTCGCCGCCATCCAGCTCGATCACGCGCTCAGCGCGTTTGCGTCACTGGACCTTGAATCGGCGCGAGCCATCGACAGCCAAGATGACGCGATTGACCGCCTCAATCGCGATGTTTTCGAGGCAACGCTCGAGCTCGACGCGGGCCCGGACCAAAGAGAATTGGCACTCAGGCACGTGCTGATCGCGCGCAGCCTTGAGCGCATCGGGGACAACGCCGTCGACATCGCAGAACAGGCAGCTTTCCTCGTCACTACTGAGCTGCAGGAATTCACCGACGCCTCGACGCCGAAGCCGCCGCGTGCCAGGGCCGGCGACCCGCCTGGCCATGCCCCCGGTGTGACGCCCCCAAGCACTCCCTGACGACTCGCTTCCGCCGAGGGTCGACGCTAACCGCAACTGAGTGGCACCTGTCGATTGTCGACGCGCAGTCCCGCGCGCTGACAAAAACAGCGCTCCTTGGAATGAACTTCTCCGAGACACGCGCTTCACATCGACGCAACAAATACGTAACAATTGACGTCTCGAATCTCCTCGTGACGCCCTTAGGATGCGTGGACCCCAGGTGTGGCCCGCGGAGGTTTGTTGGACCAGGGCACGCCGGGCGAAATACAAATCCTTCCTCAGGAGAACCATGACTACTCGTTATCGTCGTGTTGGTTCGCGGCTAGGGCAGTCCGGCGCGCGCTTTGCTGCGCCCGTAGCGGCCGCTGCTGCGGTCGCGCTAGCTGCCAGTCTCGGCATCGCCGCGACCGCCAGCGCAAGCACGAGCTGGGCCACGGCCACGTCGGCAACCGCCGGAGGCGGAATGACGGCACTGGTTGCCGCTGCCAAGAAGGAAGGCAAGCTGAACGTGATCGCTCTGCCGAGCGACTGGGCCAACTACGGCAAGGAGATCTCGAGCTTCGAGAAGAAGTACGGGATCAAGATCACCAGCGAGGCGCCCGACGATTCGAGTGCTGAGGAGATCACTGCGCTCACGCAGCTCAAGAGTCGCAGCTCCGCCCCGGATGTTGTTGACGTTGGAGAGTCCTTTGCGGTCGCCGACAAGGCCGACTTTGCGCCGTACAAGGTCGCGACGTGGAGCAGCATCCCGGTGGCCAACAAGAACGTGAGCGGCCTCTGGTTCAACGACTACGGCGGGTACATCTCGTTCGGCTGCGATATGAACATCGTCAGCGTCTGCCCGACGAGCTGGAAGGCTCTCGAGGGTTCGCAGTACAAGAACGATGTCTCCCTCAACGGCGTTCCCGGCGAGGCCTCGGCCGCGACGTCCGCCGTCTGGGCTGCCGCTCTGAACAACGGCGGGTCATTCTCGAACGTCGCCCCTGGCCTGGCGTTCTTCTCGACGCTGAAGTCGAGTGGCAACCTCAACGCCACCAACTGCAACAGCTCCACGATCGTTGCGTCAGGTCAGTGCCCGATCCTGATCAACTGGGATTACCTGAACTCGGCGGCCGCATACGATCTGCCCGCCTCGCTCAAGTGGAAGGTCGTCGATCCAACCGGCGCATCGTTCGCCGCGTACTACGCGCAGGCGATCAGCAAGTACGCGCCGGACCCCGCCGCAGCGCGGCTCTGGGAGGAGTACCTGTACTCAGCCGCAGGCCAGAACATCTGGCTTGAGGGTGGCGCGCGTCCGATTGAGCTGCCGGCGATGGTCAAGGCCGGCACCGAGAACAAGACCGCTTACGCGGCCCTCCCGGCAGTCAAGAACGTAGCCAAGTTCCCAACCGTCGCCCAGGCGACGGCAGCCGGAACCGCTATCGCGTCTGGCTGGACCTCGCTATAGCCGTATCGGAAGCAGTTCCTGCGGTAAACGGTCCCGCGGCGCCTCGGCGCCGCGGGATTCGTGTACGTGCGGGTAACGGACGGGGCCAGTGGATCGGCGTAGCCCCGTTCCTGATCTATGTAGTGATCTTCCTGGGACTGCCGCTCTACTCCGTGATCCATGGTGCGTTCACCACCGACGGTGGTGTCCTGACGTTCCAGAACTTCAGCACCACCTTCTCGAGTGCGGCCGACATGTCCGCGTTTAAGAACAGCCTGCTGATCGGGCTCTGGACGGCCCTGCTCGGTGCGGGCCTCGGGACATGGCTGGCGGCGGCGGTGCTCGCCGGCAATCCTGGCGGCTTGGTGCAACGGGTCGTCTCCAGCGCCTCCGGCGTGCTGGCGTACTTTGCGGGTGTGCCGTTGGCGTTCGCCTGGATCGCGACGCTCGGTTCCACCGGCGTCGCCACGGTGCTGCTGCAGCACATCGGCATCAACCTTTACAGCGGCGGCTTCACGATCGCGTCGCTGACCGGCCTCGCGCTCGCCTACACCTACTTTCAGATCCCGCTGATGGTGATCCTGATCACGCCCGCACTCGAGGGCCTGCGTCCGCAGTGGGAGGAGGCTGCCCAGAGTCTCGGTGCCTCGAAGCTCTCGTACATGCGCCACGTCGCCATCCCCGTGCTGACACCCGCGTTCGTCGGCGCCACCTTGATCCTTTTCGGTAACGCGTTTTCCGCCTACGCGACCGCCCTGGCACTGACGGGCGGGACGATCGCGATCGTCCCGACCCAGATCAACGAGGCGTTGAACGGGAATGTGATCGCCAACCAGGACCGCGTCGGCCTCGCGCTGGGCGTTGAGATGATCGTCGTGGTGGCATTCGTCATGATCGGCTACTGGATGGTCCAGAGCCGCGCGAGAAGGTGGCTGCAATGAGCGCGACTGGCGGCAACCTCGGCCTGGCCGCCCGCGGCCTCGGCGCTATCGAACCTGCACCTGACAGAAAGAAACGCCGCGCGTCGAGGCGCAGGCGTCCGCGGCTGTGGCGCGTCACGATCTTCGTGCTTGCGGCGATCTACTTCATCGGACCGCAGCTCGCTGCCTTCAAGTTCAGTCTCGTGCTCAGCAGCGGCAAGTACGGGCTCGGCAACTATGGACAGATCGTTCAGAACTCGGCCTTGCGCGACGCGCTCTTCACGTCGCTTGAGATCTCGGCGATCACCGCGGTGGTCGTCGTCGTGCTGGTGCTACCCACGGTCGTCTGGATTCGCCTACGCGCGCCGAAGCTGACGCTGCTGCTGGAGGGGATCACGATCCTGCCGATCGTGATCCCGCCGGTCGTGCTGGCTGCCGGCTTGGAACAGTTGGAAGGCCATTCGCCGCAGTGGCTCGTGAGCCTCGTCTTCAACCACGCCCTCACCGGCCTCACCCCGTTCTACGTGATCCTGGCGCTGCCATTCTCGTATCGCGCAATCGATACCGGCGTCCGGGCGATTGACCTGCGCACGCTCGTCGACGCTTCGCGCAGCCTTGGCAGCTCATCGTTCTCGACGTTGACACGCGTGATCCTGCCGAACGTCCAGACCGCCGTGCTCGGAGCCGTCTTCCTGACCGTGGCGCTCTGTCTCGGAGAGGTCGTGATCGCGAACATCCTGCTCTATGTCACCTTCCCCGTCGAGATCATTCAGGTGGGCCAGGAGACTGGACCAGGCGTCCAGGTCGCGGTGTCGATCCTGAGCCTGCTGTTCGTTTTCGGATTGTTGTTTGCACTCTCCTTCCTAGCCGGGCGCAAGCGCGGCGCGACCTCGACAAGGCTGATCTGATGAGTACTGAAAGCACTCCGCTCGCGGACCCGTCTGCGCAGGACGTTGGGATCGCGGCCGCCGTGGCCGCCCGTGCCAGCGTCGGCGTCAACTTCAAGGGAGTCCAGCGTCACTTCGGTGACGTTGCCGCGCTAGCCGGCCTGGATCTCGAGATCCATCCCGGTGAGCTGATCGCGCTGCTCGGCCCCTCGGGCTGTGGCAAGACCACCGCGCTGAGGATCCTTGGCGGCTTCGATCACCCGGATGCCGGACAGGTGATCGTCGGGGACCGCGACCTGACCAAGGTGCCCGCCAATAAACGCGACATGGGCATGGTCTTCCAGGCCTACAGCCTTTTCCCGAACATGAACGTGCGCGACAACGTGGCGTTCGGACTGCGGATGCGCAAGCAGGACAAGACGGTCCGGGGTAAGCGCGCCGACGAGCTGTTGGCTCTGGTCGGGCTTTCACAGACCGCCGACCGTTACCCGTTCCAGCTCTCCGGCGGCCAACAGCAACGGGTGGCGATCGCGCGTGCATTGGCTATCGAGCCGACCGTGCTGTTGCTCGACGAGCCGCTCTCTGCGCTTGACGCCCAGGTTCGCCACCAGCTTCGCGCCGAGATCCGCAGCCTGCAGCTGCGGCTTGGCATCACCACCCTGTTTGTCACCCACGACCAGTCCGAGGCGCTCTCGATCGCTGACCGCGTGGGCGTGATGCACGCTGGACGTCTCGAGCAGCTCGACACTCCAGAGAACATTTACCGGCATCCGGCGACCGCTTTTGTCGCCGAGTTCGTCGGCGCCATGAACCGTCTGCCAGGCCGCGTCGGCGACGGTGATGAGGTTCAAGTGCTCGGCCAGCGCCTGAAACTGCGCAACCGCAATGAGCGCCCCGCGGGGACCGCCGTGATCGCGATGCTGCGACCCGAGGCTATTGCTGCTGTTCCCGACTCCGCCGGCAGCGGTGAGGTCGTCGAGCGGACCTTCCTCGGCGCATCGGTACGGATGTCGGTGAAGCTCGACGACGGTCAGCTGGTGCTGGTGGAAGAGCCCAGCCACGCCGACGCCGCGAGCATCGGCCAACGTGTTGGGCTGCGGATCCTCGCCGAATCGACCACGGTGGCCGACGCGGGAGAGTAGCCGCCGCGGCGCCAAGCAGTCGGCGCGCTGGCGCTACTGACCCACATCTGATATATCAGGAGCGATGTCCCTCCTCGCAGAGTCCTCGCAAGAGCTGCCCACGGGCGCCAAGGTCGTGATCATCGGCGCGGGGATCGTCGGCAACAGCCTTGCCTACCACCTGACCCAGCTCGGTGAGACAGACGTGCTGCTGCTGGATAAGGGGCCTCTGGCTAACCCTGGCGGCTCCACGAGCCATGCGTCGAACTTCATCTTCCCCGTAGATCACTCCAGGGACCTCAGCGCGCTGATAACCGAGAGCGTGCGCCAGTACGACGCGCTCGGTGTATTCCACCGCAGCGGTGGGATCGAGGTGGCGCGCACGCCGGCGCGGATGCAGGAATTGCAGCGCCGCATCACCTCCGCCCGCGCCTGGGGCATCGAGCCGGTGGAGATGATCACGCCCGACGAGATTCAGCGGCTCGTGCCATACGTCGACGTGACGCCGCTGCTTGGCGGCTGCTTCAGCGCCGAGGCCGGAGTTGTCGAATCGGTCCGCGCAGCCGAGATCATGCGCGAACGCGCGATCGCGGCGGGACTGAAAGTCGCGGGCGACACCGAGGTGCTGGCGATCCGCGTCGAGGCTGGACGCGTGCGCGGCGTCGATACCACGCGCGGAGACTTCAATGCCGAGCGTGTGGTCATCGCCTGCGGTGTCTGGAGCCCCAAGCTCATTCGGATGCTCGGCGCCAGGATCCCGCTGACGCCGATGATCCACCAGAAGGTCAAGGTTGGGCCGGTGCCGCACTTTGCCGGCCACGCCAGGCAGATCGAGTGGCCGATCGTGCGTGACATGGACAACAGCATGTATGAGCACCAGAAGTTCGACCAGATGGAGATCGGCTCATACGCCCACCGCCCGATGACGCTCACGCCTGAGCAGATCCCGTCGCTGGCCGAGTCGAACGGGCGCCCGACCGAGCTGCCGCTCACAGAGGACGATTTCGCTCCGCAGATGGCGATTGCCCGCGAGCTGATGCCGGAGGTCTTCGCAGACTCGGCCGTGACCGTCCAGCACGCGATCAACGGCGTGCTTTCGGTGACCTTCGACGGGATGCCGCTGCTCGGCGAGACCCCGGAGATCAGCGGGCTCTGGTCGGCGGCTGCCGTCTGGGTCAGAGAAGGACCGGCCACGGGCAAGACGATCGCCGAGCTGATGCTGCACGGCGAGTCCGAGATCGACACCCACTCCTTTGACGTCGCCCGCGCTCACCCGCATGAGAAGACCGCGCACCATGTCGTCGCCCGCGCCTCCGAGGGCTTTCAAAAGATGTACGGGATCGTCCACCCGGCGGAGCAGTGGGCGTCCGAGCGCGGCATTCGCCTCTCCCCTTTCTACGAGCGTGAACAGGCGCTTGGCGCCAGCTTCATTGAGACGGTCGGCTGGGAGCGTCCAAACTGGTACGAGTCGAACACGCCGCTGCTTGAGCAGTATCGGGAGCAGATTCCGGTCCGTGAGGCCGAATGGGAATCGCGTTGGTGGTCGCCGATCATCAACGCCGAGCACCTAGCGATGCGAGACCGAGCGGCGATGATCGACCTGACGGCGTTCTGCGTGTTCGACGTCACCGGCCCGGGTGCGGTTGACGCACTTCAGCACCTCGCGATGCGACAAGTCGACGTGGCGATCGGCCGGGTCATTTACACCCCGATCCTCACGCCGAGCGGCAGCTTCCGGGCCGACCTGACGATCATGCGCCTGGCTGAAGACGTGTTCCGCGTAGTGACCGGCGGCGCCCACGGCATGTCTGACATCAAGTGGTTCGCAGATCACATGCCGGCCGATGGCTCAGCCCAGGTCCACGATCTCAGCAGCTCCTGGTGCACACTCGGGCTGTGGGGTCCGCGCGCCCGCGACATCCTTGCGAGCATCACCTCAGACGACGTCTCGTCGGCCGGCTTCGCGTTCGGCACATGCAAGACGATCGAGGTCGGCCCGCTGCAGCTCCTGGCCTCGCGGATCTCGTACGTCGGCGACCTCGGCTGGGAACTGTATGCACCGATCGAGCAAGGCGCGCGACTGTGGGACATCGTCGCCGAAGCGGGCGCACCGCACGGCATCGTTCCCGCCGGCATCGGCGTCTACGGCACCACCGGCCGCCTTGAGAAGTGCTACCGCGCCTACGGTGCCGAGCTCGACTTCCACTACAACGTCGTAGAGGCCGGCATGGCCTGGGGCAAGGTCAAGGAGCAGCCTTTCGTCGGTAAGGAAGCGCATCTGCGCCACCGCGACGAGCAACCTGTCGCGACGATGTGCACGCTCACCGTCGACGACCACCGCTCGGCCTCCGGGGTGAAGCGGTACATGCTCGGCCGCGAACCGATCGTCAGCCGTGACGGGACACCGCTGATCGACTCACGCGGCCGTCGCTCCTACGTAACCAGCGCCGGCTCGGGGCCATCGATCGGCAAGTACATCCTGATGGCTCACCTGCCGGAGCAATACGCCGTAGTCGGCACGCAGCTCGCGGTCGAGTACATGGGCGAGCGTTACCCGGTGACCGTCGCGACGAACGACTCGACACCGCTGTTCGATCCCGAGAACACACGGATCCGCTCCTAGCCTCGTCATGGCGCGCCCCTCCTCCGCAACAGACAGCTCCGGGCAACTGCTCGCAGAGCGCGCCTACGTCGAGCTGCGCGATCGCATCGTCAAGCTCCAGATCGAGCCGGGCGCTCCGATCGACGAGGACTCGCTCGGGCAGCAACTGGCGATCGGACGCACGCCCGTACGCGAGGCGATCAAGCGGCTCGTGCTCGAGAACCTGGTCGTCGTGTTCCCGCGCCGCGGAACCTTCGCCGCAGATATCAACATCACCGACCTGACCCACATATCCGACGTGCGCGGCCAGCTTGAGGGCCACGCGGCCTACCTCGCAGCGCAGCGGCTGACCGAGCCCCAGCTGGTCGAGCTACAGCAGTTGCGGGCAGAGCTCGCCCTCAGCCAGGGCAGCGAGGGCATCGACGCGCTGATGGAGCTGGACGCCCGCGTCCACCGCTTCATCTACGCCTGCGCCGGCAACCCCTACCTCACGGCCACACTCGAGGGCTACTTCAACCTCTCGCGGCGGATCTGGTACCTCGCGCTCGGCCGACTTCCGGATCTATCCGCCCGCGTCGACGAGCACGACGAGGCGCTCGCTGCGATCGCGGCCGGGGACGCTGAGCGCGCGCGGGCTGTGCTGGCCGAGCACGTCGCGACCTTCGAACGTGAGATTCGCGCGGTGCTCTGACAGTGTTCAGCGTCGGCGATCCGGCGTGATAACAACCGTCTGAAGTTCGGTGAACGACTCCATCACGTGCGCGCCACCGACCCGGCCGATGCCGCTGCCCGTCCCGGCGCGGCCACCGAACGGCAGTTGGGGCTCCCAGTAGTTGCTGGACTCGTTGATGTTGACCCAGCCCGCTCGCACCCGGTCGGCGAACTCTAGTCCGACCTGCAGGTCGGCCGTGAAGATCGCGGCCAGCAGCCCATACGGGCCGGCGTTGGTAAGTGAGATCGCCTCCCGCAGCGAGTCGATCGCGACGATCGGCGCGATCGGACCGAAGGTCTCCTCGACGGCGACGCTTGCGTCGGCGGGCACGTCGCTCAAGACAGTCGGTTGCCAGTAAAGGTCGGTTGCGTGACCGCTGGCCCGCTGGCCACCGGCCACGACGGTAGCGCCGCGGTTGACAGCGTCGCTCACGTGCGCGTCCATCTTGGCGGCGACCGGCTCGTTGTTCAGCGGCCCCATAGTCGTCGCCGGATCGAATGGATCTCCGAGCCGGATCCGCTCGGTGACCGCCGCCCCCAGCAGCTCCACGAACTGGTCACGGATGCCGTGCTGAACGAGAATCCGCTCGCCGGCGGTGCAGCTCTGTCCGGCGCACAAGAAGCAGGCGGTGAGCGTCGCATCGACCGCCGCGTCAAGGTCGGCGTCGTCCATCACCACGAGCGGCCCGTTACCGCCCATCTCCAGCAACACCGCCTTGCCGGCCGCGGCCTGCCCCACAAGACGCCCGGTCGCAGTCGAGCCGATGAAGGCAACGCCATCGGTTCCGGGGTTGCGCGCGATCTCATCCCCGACGACCGGGCCCGGTCCGGTGACGATGTTGAAGACGCCCGCCGGCAGATCGGCGTCGGCGATACAGCGCGCCAGCTCGATCCCGCAGAAGGCGGTCGTGGGCGCCGGGGTCCAGACGACCGTGTTGCCGCTGGCCAGTGCTGGCGCGATCAGCTCGGCGGGCATCGTGTAAGGCCAGTTCCAGGGGCTGATCACGCCGATCACCCCCCGCGCGCGCCTTACCAGCATCACGCGCTTGCCGGCCGAGACTGAGTTCGGTAGCTCGCCGCCAAGCCGCTTCGCGTCCTCAGCCGCCATCCGCCAATACTCGACCAGTTCGTCAACCTCGTCGTAGGCTTCGGCGTGCAACGGCTTGCCTTGGTCAAGCGTGAGGGTCCGGGCGAGCAGCTCACGGCGGGACGCGATGATGTCGCCGACCGCGTGCATCTTCGCCGCTCGCTCAAACGCGGTCAGCCGCGCCCATCCGTCGGCCGCCTCACGGGCGGCCGTGATCGCTAGACGGGCGTCGCCGCGATCACCCTGGGGCACAGCTGCGATCAGCTCGCCGGTGGCCGGGCTGATGGCGTCGAACGTCTCACCGCTGGCGCTCGGAACCCAGCTGCCGCCGATCAACATCTCCTGCGCGCTGCCGATAGCCATCGGGCTCCTTGCGTTGACACAGTTACACAACTGATATATAACAGCAAGCCACATGGGCCGGGCGTCGAAAGGGGATCTCGATCGATGGCAACCATAGACGCGAAAGCTCGCTTCGGCGACGATAGCCCCGCGAGATGATCAGTTGATCGATGCCGGCGAGTTCGACTACATAATTGCCGGCGGCGGCACAGCCGGCTGCGTGATCGCCGCACGCCTGTCCGAGGACCCAACCGTCAGCGTCTGTCTGATTGAGGCAGGACCCTCTGATGTCGACGACCCTCAGATCCTGCGGCTCGAAGACTGGATGTATCTGCTCGACTCGGGCTACGACTGGGACTACCCGGTCGAGCCGCAGGAGCGAGGCAACAGCTTCCTGCGTCATGCGCGGGCGAAGGTGCTGGGCGGCTGCTCGTCGCACAACTCCTGCATCGCCTTCTGGACCCCGCAGGAGGACCTCGACGAGTGGGCGGCGATGGGCTGCGCCGGCTGGAGCGCAGCCGACTGCTGGCCGCTGATCGCTCGGCTTGAGAACAACGACGCTCCCGGCGCCCACCACGGCCGCAGCGGCCCGGTTGAGATCCGCACGATCGCGCCTGTCGATCCGTGCGGCGTCGCCCTCTTGGAAGCGGCCGCCCAGGCAGGCCTGCCGACCAGCGCCTTCAATGCGGGCAAGACCGTGCGCAATGGCGCCGGCTGGTTCCAGATCAATGCCGCCGCGGACAACACGCGGATGTCGTCCTCGCACGCCTACCTGCATCCCATCCTCGGTTCACGCCCGAACCTGGAGATCCGCACCGGCTGTTGGATCGAGCGTCTGGTGGTGCAGGACCGGCGCGCAGTCGCCGTCGAGTACCTGACGCCGGACTTGCTGACGCACGCGTCGGTCAAGGCGCGCCACGAGGTGATCCTCTCGGCCGGTGCGATCGATAGCCCCAAGCTGCTGATGCTCTCCGGCATCGGACCTGGCGAGCAGTTGCAAGAGTTCGGGATAGAGACGCTGGTCGACCTTGCCGGCGTCGGGTCCAACCTTGACGACCATGTCGAGGGCATCGTTCAGTGGGACGCCACCCAGCAGATGGTCCGCAGCTCGACCCAGTTCTGGGAGATCGGCCTGTTCGCGACCTCTGAGCCGCGCCTCGACCGGCCGGATCTGATGATGCATTACGGATCAGTGCCGTTCGACATGAACACCGCTCGCTGGGGTTATCCGACCACCGAGAACGGCTTCTGCCTCACCCCCAATGTCTGTCGTGGCAAGTCCCGCGGCACCGTCAAACTGCGCTCGCCGGACTACCGGGACCGCGCCCGCGTCGACCCGCGCTACTTCACCGATCCTGAGGGCCACGACGAACGCGTGATGGCCTTCGGTATCCGCCTGGCCCGCAAGATCGCGGCACAGCCGGCGCTCGCGAGCTGGGCCGGAGCGGAACTCGCACCGGGGCCCGCGGCGCAGACCGACGAGGAGCTGGTCGACTACATGCACAGGACCCACAACACGGTCTACCACCCCGCCAGCACGAACAAGATGGGCCCCGCCTCCGACCCACTGGCCGTGGTCGACCCGCGGCTGCGGGTCCGCGGGATCGAGGGGCTGCGGGTGGCCGATGCATCGATCCTGCCGTTCCTGCCGGCGATCAACCCGTGCATCACGACGATGATGGTCGGCGAGAAATGTGCAGATATGGTCAAGCAGGATGCGCGCGTGGGCACCCAGCACACGGCCGCAGCGACACTCCGATGACGCAAACGGCGCCAAGACCAGAACTTCGAGCGACTAGGAGGCAATCATGACCGCACCACCCGGGGCCGATCGGGGCAGTCTGCTGCCAGCGTTGGACCGCTCGTGGTATGTCGATCCCCAGATCTTCGCCGCTGAGCAGGAGACGATCTTCGCCAAGCGCTGGATGCTCGCCGGCCGCAGCTCCGAGATCGCCGAGGCTGGTGCGTACCTCACGGTCACGGTCGCCGATGACAACGTGATCGTGGTGCGCAAAGAGGACGGCAGCGCGGCGGCGATGCTGAACGTCTGCCGCCACCGTGGAGCTCGGATCCTGCTCGACGACCACGGTGTCTGCAACCGCGTGATCCGCTGCCCCTATCACGCCTGGGCGTATGGCTTCGACGGGTCGCTGCGTGGAGCACCGAACCTGCGCGAGTGGGTCAACGACGATCAGGAGTCGCTCGGGCTGCAGACCGTTGCAGTGCATGAGCAGTACGGCTGCCTATGGGTCAACCTCGATCCGGGTGGCGTCTCTTGGGACGACGATATCGGTGCTCAGATCGATAGCCGGATGGGCGACTCCGCACGGATCGACGCCTGGGAGCTGGACCGGCTTCAGACCGGGCGGCGGATCCTGTACGACATCGCCGCCAACTGGAAGCATCTGATTGAGAACTTCATGGAGTGCTACCANNGGGCTCGAGCCGCTGCCGCTCGTGCCCGAGGAAGACCGCCGTCGCTACTTCGGGATGACGATCCGGCCCACTGCCTTCTTCAACCTCGTAGGCGACCACGCGATCATCCATCGCATCGTTCCGGTCTCGGTCGACCGCACGACCCTCGTGTGCGACTGGCTCTTCGCCCCGGAGGCGCTTGCCGCGGGCGCGGACATCGACGCCACCGTTGAGCTCTTCGATCGCGTTAATCTCCAGGACTTCGAGGCCTGCGAGCGCTGCCAGCTCGGCGCGGCAAGCCGGACCTACGCGCACCACGGTGTGCTGGTTCCGACAGAGCACCATCTGGAGGGCTTCTATGACGAAGTTCGCCAGGCGGTCACCGGCGCCTGAGCGCAGGGCCTCACCTGATTTCGGCCTGCCTAGACGCCGAACTTGCGCCTCTAAAGCCCTCCCGGTCGGCCGCCGATGAGGACTTATGCGCATTGTCTCAATCGGTTCCGTCCTGCTCAGCGTGGTCGCAATTTGCGCCTCGGGAGTGTTGCTCGCCACCCGACATCAGCAGGCCGAGAACACAGCCCGCGCGACACTGACGGCGGCTGCCCAGAAGAGCTCGGACTCGATGTTCTCGTACTACGCGAGTGTCAGAGCAGAGCTTGGCACGACAGCCGGGCTACCGGTGGTTCGCTCGCTATCGACCGGTCAACGGCGTCCAGGCACCCTGCAGGCGGCGGACGCGGCCTTCAAGACACTCGACGGTTCGCTGGGCACGACGCCGTTGCTCGAAGGGATCACCGGCCCGTCCGGCAACGCCACCTTCCTGCGCGAAGACGGCCGCGTGGTTTCCCCTGCTTCGATCCGGGTCCCGCTCTTGGTTCATCTTTCCGCCGCTGTCGAGTTCGGCGACATGGGGTCCTCGGAACCGTTCGCATCGGGTCCGAACCAACGCTCCGTGGTCGCATTCACGATGCCCACCAACGCTGAGGACGATGCGTTCGTATTTATCGAGGTTCCCGTGAGCGCGCTGCTCTGGCCACTGCAAGCCGGGCAATCCGGCCCGGCACTTGATCTGGTGCAGTCGAACAGCGGCAGTGTCGTCATCAGCTCGGTTGGCGACAACGTTGCGCCGGCGCCGTTCCGCAAGCTTCGACGCGCAATGGAGACCACGCAGGCCTCTGGCAGCGCGGTCAGCGGCCGCGCGATGACGGCGTTCGTCCAGCCATCGATCATCGGCAGCGCACTTTCGGGTGCGGTCGGAACCTGGGTCGTCACCGCGACCAGAGCCCACGCAGTCCCGACCTGGCTTGGATCGGCCGACAGCCTCGTGGTCGGACTGCTGCTGGGCGGGATCGTCCTATTGGTGCTGGCGGCGGTCGGGATGCGCCTTTCGTCGGGGCGTCTGGAGGCTTTGGCCGGAACAGACGCTCTCACAGAGCTTCCAAACCGCCGCCGGCTTCTGTTCGACCTCGAACGCTGCCTCAAGGCGTCGTCGAGTTTCGAGCATGTACTCGTACTGCTCGACCTCAACGGCTTCAAGGCGTTCAATGATTCGTTCGGCCATGAAGCCGGGGATAACCTGCTGCGCCGGGTCGGCCTCCAGCTCCAGACGCACGCACGCCGACGGCATGCCACCGCGTACCGGCTCGGCGGCGACGAGTTTTGCGTACTCGCGGCCTACTCCTCGGAGGCAGCCACCGGGGCCTGGGCCGAGTCCGCACTCAGTGAGAGCGGCTCCGGCTTTGCGATCACCCCCTCCTGGGGTGCGGTAAGCCTTCCGGGCGAAGCGAACACCGCAGCCGCTGCGCTGCGACTCGCTGATGAACGCATGTACAAGCAGAAGGCGCGGAACCGGTCGTCCGCGGGAGGCCAGGTCACAGACGTGGTCTTGCGGCTGCTCGAAGAGCGCGAGCCGGGTCAGGAGGGCTTTGGCCGGCGCGTCTGCGAACTCGCAGAGGAGGTCGGCCGGCTGATGTCCATGGACCCAGAATCACTGGAGCATCTAAGGCGTGCCACCTTGCTCCACAGGGTCGGGCTACTAGCCGTCCCTGCGTCAATTTTGCAGAAGCGAGAGCCGCTGACCGAAGATGAGCGGGGGTTCCTCAACGGTCACTCGCTCGTCGCATCGCGCGTGCTCAGCGGCGCTCCCTCCCTGCGCCAAGAGGCGAAAATCATCGCTTCGATCGGAGAGGCATTTGACGGCTCGGGCCACCCTGGCGAGCTCGCAGGCGAGGCGATCCCGCTCGAGGCGCGCGTCATCTCCGCGTGCGCGACCTATGTCGCCCTACTCGAGGCCCGCCCGTACCGGTCGGCCCTCT
Organism: Solirubrobacterales bacterium; assembly: GCA_003137075.1. GTDB lineage: Bacteria > Actinomycetota > Thermoleophilia > Solirubrobacterales > Solirubrobacteraceae > Palsa-465. Next base: position 489 of record PLES01000056.1, on the reverse strand, counting down.
CCCACTCCGACGCGCTGTTGGAACTGCGACGGTGTGCCGGCGCACAGTTCGACGCCGTCGTCGTCGTCGCGCTCTCAGAGGTGCTGGACGCACGTGACCGGCAGGAGCTGACGACCGACATCGGGCATCAGCCGCTCGCGGTGCTTTAACCACGCTGCCGGCGTCACTCCCCGACGTGACTTAGAGCGGTCGCGCAGATCGTCTGGGAAACCGGGGTGAATGCATCGAGCCGATGGCTCCCGCGGTCTCCAGTAGCCTGCGCTGCGTCGGAGGCCAGTGGAGGCGTCCGAGTAAACAAAAGGGGAGTGCCGTTCTAATGAGCAAGTTATTCCGACGGAGGCCGTCTCCGGCGCTTGTGATCTCGATCGTTGCGCTTGTGTTGGCGGCCTCAGGCACAGCGATGGCCGCAGGCAAACTCGTCAGCGGTGACAGCCTGATCAAGCAGGGTTCGCTGTCAGGAAACCGTCTAAGGGACCATACGCTCAGCGC
>PLES01000101.1 GCA_003137075.1 Solirubrobacterales bacterium | reverse complement strand
ACCCGGCGGCGTGACCGCGGCCGCCGGCGCAAAACGAGGAGAGCGACATGGCTAAGTATGTCTTCGTGGTATTCACCGAGCCGGTTGAAGGGCAGGACGATGAGTACAACCGGTGGTACTCCGACGTGCACGTCGCGGACGTGCTCAAGATTGAGGGCATCACCGCCGCGCGTCGCTTCAAACTGGCGCCGATGGACCCGCCGCAGGACGGCCACCCNNAAACCAACGACATCACAAAGATCCCGGCCGCGATCAGGCAGGGAGTCGAGGACGGGAGCATGCCGCTGAGCGACGCGCTCGACCGCAGCAAGAACCACACGGCGTACTACGAAGCGCTGTGATGAGTTCGGTCTCGAACCTGTCGGGTCCTGTTGAGGTGAAGCTCGCGCGCGACGTCAGCCAAGTGCTGAATCGCGCGCTCGAAGAGACACCGGACAAGGTGGCGGTGATCACGCGCTCAGGGTCGGTGACTTACGCCGAACTCGACGCCTTGGCCAACCAGGCGGCTCGCGCGCTGCGTGAGCTCGGCGTCAAGAGCGGGGACCGCGTCGCCGCCTGCCTGCCAAACGACATCGACATCTTGGTGGCGTTCCACGGCACGATGCGCCTCGCGGCCGTCTGGGTCGGCGTCACCAAGGCACTGGCCGCCCCCGAGCAGGCCTACATCCTCAACGACAGCGGCGCGAGCCTCGCGCTGTTCGACCCCGAAACCGCGGCTCAGATGAGCGCCGAACAGGCGCGCCTGCCGCAGCTGCGAGCGATCGTCAGCGTCGGTGCTCCCGAGGAACCGGCCTCGCCGACCAGCTGGAAGGGGCTGACGGCGAAGCAGGAGACCACACCCCTCGATGTTGAGATCGATCCGCTCGCGCCCGCTGCGATCGCCTACACGAGCGGTACCACCGGCTATCCCAAGGGTGCGGTGCACTCGCACATCAGCCTGCTGCTGCCGGGCGCATACCTGGTGGCGACACGTCGCTACGACGCTGACCTGCGCAAGGGCGACGCCTTTCCGCTGACGATCCTCAACATGATCGTGCTGACCACGCTGACGACCTCACAGGCGCTCGGGACCGCGATCATCATGGACAGCCTCAGCGCGCGCGGGGTCGCGGCCTGGATCCGTGACGAGCGAGTGACAGTCTGGAACGGGCCGCCACCTGTGCTCTACACGATGGCTCACGACGAGCAGATCCAGCCGAGCGACCTGGCCACGATGCGTGAGGTCTGGAGCGGCGGCGCCGACCTTCCGGATGCGATTCGTGGAGCCTTCGAGGCGAAGTTCCCGGCACGGATCTATGGCACATATGGGCTGACCGAGGCGCCCACCTGCGTGACCTTGGAGACCTTGGACGAGCCACACGTCGCCGGATCGAGCGGCAGGGTGCTGCCGCACCTCGAGGTCACGATCCGTGATTCTGACGGTGTCGAGCTGCCGCTCGGTGCCGTCGGTGAGATCTGCGTCGGCGTCCGCCAGCAATCTCAGATAGCCGAGCGTTTCCGCGAGGACTGGGGCGTTGAGACCGAGGGTGAACTGCCGCTCTACGTGCCGATGCTGGGCTACTGGAACAAGGCCCAGCAGAGCGAGGACGTGATGAGTGGCGGCGTCATGCACACCGGCGACGCCGGCTCGCTCGATCCCGACGGCAATCTGATCGTCTCCGATCGCATCAACCTGGTGTTGAACCGCGGTGGCGCAAACGTCTACCCGGCTGAGGTTGAGCGAGTGGTGCTCAGCTTCGACCCGGTCGATTCGTGCGCGGTGCTCGGCGTCCCGGACGAGCGGCTGGGGGAGCGGATCGGAATGCTCGTCCAGTTCAAGCCGGGGCGCGCTCCGGACGTCGACGGCCTGGTCAGCCACTGCCTGGAGCAGCTGGCGCGTTACAAGGTGCCCGAACTGGTGGCTGTCGTTGAAGGCCTGCCGCGCAACTCGATGGGCAAGATCGATCGGCGTGCGCTGAAGTGGTTGGGACAACAGCAGCTCGCGACCGTCGAGCGGTGGACCGAGCAAAGGAAGGAAGCGCAATGAGGCTTGAACCTGAGGGAGCAGAGGCAGCGCTCTGCGAGGAGGCGACGGCTTGGCTGAAGTCGTGGCTGCCGGCCGACTACAACGACCGCATCGGGGACTACCGCCTCGACCTGAAGTTCCGCAGCGCCTATCAGGCCGCGGCGTTCGATGCCGGTTGGCTGATGCCGAGCTGGGGTCCTGAACTCGGTGGTCACTCGGCGGAGGAGGAGGCCGAGCTCTGGATCAAGCTCAATTTCGCGCGCCTCAACTGCCCCAAGCTGCCGAACGTTCAGGGTCCCGGCGTGATCGCGCCGGCGCTGCTCACCTTCGGGACCGAGGAGCAGCAGTCGCATGTGCGCTCGGTCGTGCGCGGCGATACCTGGTGGTGCCTGGGCATGTCAGAGCCGCAGGCCGGATCTGACCTCGCGTCGCTGCGAACCACGGCTGAACCGGTCGACGGTGGCTACCTGCTTAACGGCCAGAAGGTCTGGACATCGCACGCACGCGACTCGACCCACTGCATCTGCTTCACGCGTACCGACAAGCTCGAGACACGCCACCGTGGCGTCACGGCGTTCGTGATTCCGATGGACACCAAGGGTGTCAGCGTGCGGGCGATCGAGAAGATCGGCGCCGGCGACGAGGAGTTCTGCGAGGTCTTTCTGGACGACGTGCTGCTGCCCGCAAGCGCGATGCTCGGCCCGCTCAACGGTGGCTGGAAGGTCGCCATGGAGTCACTCTCGTTCGAGCGGGACATGATCTGGATCATGAACCTGGTCGAGCTCGAGCGAGCGCTGGAGCTGACGGCGTATTCACTCGAGCGGCGGCCGAACGCGGCCCTGAGTGTCGAGCTCGAGCGTATGCGAGCGGACGCCGACTCTATCTGCCTGACCGGCCTGCGCGGGCTCGGTCATCGGCTCACGGGTAGGCCGGATGCGGAGACGCCGGTCCTCAAGCTCTTCTCGACCGAGGCGGCGCAGCGCGCGTTCGATCTCGCGGCCCGCGCGACGGGCGACGAGGCGGTCCTGCTCGGGGAGTCCGCGCCGTTCGACGGAGAGATCGTGTTGGGCGAGATCGAGGGCCTTGGCGCGACGATCTACGGCGGCACCTCCGAGGTCCAGCGCAACATCATCGGCGAAAAGCTTCTCGGGCTGCCGAGATAACAATTGATCTATATTATTTAGCTCGTGACCGGCTCTCCTATGACATTTGAGGACACCGAAGAGATTGGCCAGCTGCGCCAGCGGATTCGGGAGCTGATCAACTCTGAGCTGCCCCCGGAGTTCTTGCGTCGGTTCGTCGTCGACGAGCAATGGCAGGAGACNNCTCCTACGACGGCGGCATGCGGGAGTACGACCTTGGCTGGCAGCGCACCCAGTGGGAAGGCGGCTGGGCGGGCATCGCCTGGCCGCAGGAGTACGGCGGCGCCGGCGCGAGCATCTGGGAACAGACCGCGCTGCGCGAGGAGTTCTGGGCGCATCACGAACCGCGTGGCGCTCAATACATGGGCGTCAACTGGGTCGGCCCGGCGATCATGCACTTCGGCAC
>PLES01000011.1:2045-11193 GCA_003137075.1 Solirubrobacterales bacterium | reverse complement strand
CCAGGCGGCAGCGGGGGGGTGTCGAACGTGCTCAATCAGACCGGCGTGCTGGTCAGCCCGGCTCGTGCAGCGCAGATCATCGCCCGTGTTCAAAGGCAGCTCACGCACTTCGGGCCCGACGAAATCATCGAGTTCAAGGTCGTTAGCCACCAGACCTCACCAGCGCCCGCGTACACGTGGTCTCAGAGCCAGTGGGAGAGCACCAACTCGCCATATCGGGAGCTCGTCACGATGACAAGCAGCAACTCAACCCAGAGCGCGTTCCAGAACTTCTCGGAAGGAACGACCGCACAAGACGTCATCCAGCTCTACGACCCTTCCCGGAACACGATCTACGAGCCCGTGGCCAAGCCAACTTGGAGGCTGACCGCCGGCCCTCGTGCAGGTACGTGGACGCTGACGGTCCCACGTGCGGTGCTCTATACGGAGCTGCCGAAGAGACTGCCTCCCGCATTGCGAGGCGACGAACGGCTGACGATTTCCGACGCGCAGGCGCGTGAGCTGCGAAGTGGTTCGAAGGATGTCGTCTATGAGCAGCCCGACGACTCCTACCCCTCACGGCAAGACTTCTCGATCTTGACTGGACCAACGGTTGGGACTGAATCCAACATCACCGGATACGGGCGCCCTGAGGTTCCCGCAGCCTGGGTCACTGGTTTGAAGACACGCGGGTTAAAGGTGCGTCTCTACGGTCAATCAGCGATTGAGATCAGCGGGCAGAACCAAACCACATATTGGTTCTCTGCAAGGACCCTCTATCCGATCAAGTCCGTAACCCGTTATGGAAAGACCCTTGTGACCAGTCGTTTCGAGGTTTACAAGGTGCTTAGCGAGACAGCCGCCTCGACGAGTTTGCTCTCCGTACGCGACGCACATCCGGCCGCAAGGATCGTGGTGGGTGAGCGCGCCTTTTACGCCGCGGAGAAGAGGCTGGGCGCTCCATAGAAGTTCGACACGCGTCGGTGACGTGATGCAGTACACAGCGGGGGCCCCAGTTATGGGGCCCCCGCTGCGCGTGCCGGCACCTTTCGGTGGCGAGAACCGCAGCGTGAGCCGCGACGGTGTGCCGGGCTCGTCAGAGCATCGCGATCAGGGCCTGACGCAGTTGCCGGTAGATCCCCGCACCGCCGTGTCCGGCATCCTCAACAACCACCAGCATGCTGCCGGGCAGCGCCTGCTGGATCCGCCACGCGGTGATCACGGGGCAGCTGATGTCGTGGCGCCCGTGGACCATCGCCAGCGGGATCCCGGTCAGCTCCGAGGCCCGGGTGAGCAGTGCCTGCTCACCCGGAAGGAAAGCGTCATGAGACCAGTAGTGGGTCACGAGCGTGGCGAACACCAGACGTTCGATGGGATCTTCGTGCAAGAGCTTGCGCTGGGGGCGGCCTGGCGCGAGGCTCAGGTGCGTGTTCTCCCAGCTGTCCCAAGCCAAGGCCGCGGCCGCGCGATCCTCGGAATCTCCGCCCGCGAGGCGTCTGGCGTAGGCATCAACGATGCGCTCACCGGCGCGAAGCCCGGAGGAGGAGGCGAAACCTTCCCATGCCTCGGGAAATATGTTGCCCATCGCCTCAGTGAGCCAAGCGACTTCCTCCCGCGAAGTCGTCATGACGGCCGCCAGAGCCAGCCCCGTGACGCGTTCTGGGTGAGCCAGCGCGTAAGCCAGAGCCAGAGTCGTGCCCCAGGAAATCCCCGACACGAGCCAGCACGTGATCCCCAGATGCTCGCGTAACGCTTCCAAGTCAGCGATCAGCGTCTGAGTCGTGTTTGTCGCCAGGCTCGCCGGCGCGTCGCTCACCAAGGGACGGCTGCGGCCACAGCCGCGCTGATCGAGCGCAACCACGCGCGTCCGGCCGGTGACGTACAGACGTCGCCAGTCACCTTTACCCAAACCGTCGCCTGGGCCGCCATGCAGGTAGAGCACGGGCTCACCGGTTGGATTGCCGCTCTGCTCCCAATAGATCTGAACCCCCGGCTCAACCTCGAGCAGGCCGTCTGCGAACGGTTGGAGTGGGCTCTGCATCAGATCAGAACCTTCCTTTTCGGTCGAGCCCGGCGGCCCGGTGGGCCTGCGGGTCGGCTCTTCCGGATCGGACCAAAGCCGCGACGACGCTGACGGTTGCCCCGATCGCGGCGAGCACAAGACCCCAGGTTTCAAGACCACCTAGGTACACGCTCCAGACTGCGCGCGCGGCCGTGCGGGCATCCGGCCCGGAGAATTCATGGACGACGAATCCGCGCCCGACGAGATAGATGGCCGCCGCGAGCAGCCCGCTGAGAAAGGCGCCGAGACCGAGCGCAAGGATGGTCCGCCTGCGGTCTGGCGAGATCACCAACGCCAACACGGCCAGTGCTGATGTCAGGACGAGCAGTAGCGAGGAGTCACTTCCGGCGGTCGACAAGTCGTGAAAGGCACTTGCGTCTGCCGCGGGAATCGGGACATCAAGCACCGTGACCGTGCCGATGCCTCTGAGCTCATCGGCGAGTTCCGGGCTTGTCGACTCGACGCTCGATGCCAGCGACGAGCCGAGGTCAGGCAGCGTCAACGTCAGCGAATTCGCGTCTCCAGACGTCAGCTGACTCTGCAGCGACTCGGCGGCTTCACGAATCTCCGCGCTGACCTGCCGGTTCGACAGGGCCCCGCGCACCGCGTCGTCGATCTGAGGTTGAACACTGCTCTCGTTGCCGACGACTTCGGTCACGCGATCCGTGACACGGTCGACAATCAACGACTCAACGCCATTGCTGAGCACGACGTTCACCGCGCGACCAGAAAAGCCGGCTGAGTTCGCAAGAACATGGTTCGCGTAGTAGGCCAGCAGGCTCACGCAGATCGCCGCCGCCGCAACCATGGTGACAACAGCAGCCAGGAACCTGCGGCTGGTGCGCGTCATGCTTCGAGATCGCCGAGCACGGATCGCAGGCTAGAGGCAAATGGCCCGGCCGGCGAGCGAGCTACGCACGCGGTGCCGGGTGGGCGCGAGGCATCACTTGAACCTAAGGGCTTAGCGCCTCTAGGGGCTGGCGCTTTGCCAGGAACGCCTCGCGCAGGGCGCGAACCGCGGCGGGGGCGTCCTGCAGACTCCCAACCGCGAGGTAGAGGGTGCGGGTGGGAGCGGGATCCAGTGGCACAACTACGACGTCCAGATCGGTGTGATGTCCCGCAAGGCGCGGCACCGCGGCGACGCCCAAGTGTGAGGCGGTCAGTCGCCGGACGGCGGTGAAGTCATCGCTGCTTGTGCCGAGCAGCGGCTCAAAGCCAGCCGCGCGGCAGCTGCGGCGCACGAGCCGTGCACAGACGTCACCATGCGGCAGGATCCAGCGCTCTGCATACAGGTCGCTAAGCGCCACTAGCGGTTGCGCGGCCAGACGGTGATCGGCCGGCAGCATCACGTCGAACGGGTCGGCGCCAATCTCGCTCNNGCTCAGCATCAGATCGCGAACATCCAACTCAGGGCTGCTGACGTCGTCAAAGACGACCGCGACATCCAGTCGCCCGTGGCGGAGTCCATCTGCGCTCAGGTGCGCGTCGAGCTCATGCACCAGCACCTGCGCACGGCTCTGTATAGCGAAGGTTTCGAGCACCCGGGGAAGCAGGCCGATCGTGGCGCTTGTGAAGATGCCGAGCCGGATCTGATCACCGGCGCCAAGTACCAGGTCCTCAAGCTCGCGCTCGATGCGATCCAGATGCTGCGCAAGTTCCGCTGCCCGGCGAGCCAGGAGATCACCGGCCGCGGTCGTGCGCACACCCCGGGCGTGGCGGATCAATAGCGGCACGCCGACCTGACGTTCAAGTGCGGCCACATGCTGGCTGACCGCCGCCGGCGAGAAGCGCAGTTCCACCGCGGCCCGAGACATCGAGCCGGCTTCCGTCACAGCGAGAAAGATCGCGAGCCGTTGCTGGTCGAGCTTCAAGTTGCGCTTAACGCTAGTCGTCCCGAATCCCGGTGGCAAGAGCGGTCTCAAGCAGGCAGGCTGTGGCCATGACAATCCTTCCGTTCGCAATCGTTGACGTGTTCGCGTCGAAGCCGCTCTCTGGCAACCCACTTGCCGTGGTGATGGACGCCGACGAACTTGCAGATACGCAGCTGCAGGCGATCGCTCATGAGTTCAACCAGTCAGAGACGACGTTCGTGATGAGACCGCGCCAAGCCGGCGCTCGACGGCGGTTGCGGTCATTCACTGCCAGCGGCGCCGAGGTCGCGGGGGCCGGGCACAACGCGCTGGGAGCGTGGTGGTGGCTGGTCAACTCCGGTCACGAGACGGCCGGTCACCTGCGTCAGGAGCTGGGAGGGCGCCTGCTTGACCTGGACGTGACTCGAATCGGCAATGCGCTCGAGGTGCGGATGCGCCAAGCCGCGCCGATCGCCGGTGCGGAGCTTCCAGCCGGCGAGCTGGCGCCCGCACTGGGTATCGGCGCCGACCGGCTCGACGGCGGCAACGCTCAGGTCATCTCGACCGGCACACCGCACCTGCTGATTGCGGCCCGTGACCGTCAGGCGGTCGACGCTGCCGAGCCGAACGCCGGGGATCTTGCAGCCAAATTGGCGCGATGCGGCGGCCAAGGCGCCTACCTCTACGCCGTGGAGGGGACAGGGCGTGCGTATGCGCGTTTCTTCAACCCGACCGTGGGATTGTTCGAGGACCCAGCTACGGGCAGTGCGGCCGGGCCGCTTGCCTGGCTGCTCTCGCGCGGCCAGCGCGGCCGCGCGACCGTGCTGGTGGAGCAGGGACATGCGCTTGGCCGGCCGAGCACGATCGCCGTTGATGTCGACGGCGACACGGTGACGCTGGTAGGCAGCGCCGTAATCAGCGCCGAGGGTGCACTACACATCGACGATTCGGAGGAACGAGCATGAGCACAGACGGGCTTGAGGCAGTTGCAATAGAGCCGGATAGGTTCAGCAAGTACGCGTATTCGCCCGCGATTGCGATCGGGAACCTGCTGTTCGTCGCCGGGCAGTCATCGGTCGACGACCAGGGTAAAACCGTCGGCACCGGTGACTTCGAAGCACAGGGCCAGCAGACGTTCGCGAATCTCGACCGAGTGCTCCAAGCGGGCGGCTCGTCATTGGCAGACGTAGCCAAGGTCACGGTCTTCCTGACGGACATGAGCCGGCTGCCCGAGTTGGTGACACTTCGCCGCAGGTATTTCAGTGAGCCGTTTCCGGCGGACAGCGTGGTTGAGGTGACCGCGCTCTCCCGACCCGAACTGATGATCGAGATCGAGGCGATCGCGCTGCGGCGGGTGTGACGGGCGCCGCAGGAACCGGTTCTACGAAGCCTGACAACGGGCGCCGGTCCGCTGTGACAGCGAGTCGCCACCCGTTCTTCGCGGTTACGACACCCTGACGTTCGGACCGTCGAGTCCTCGGTAGACGATGCGGTAGGTACCGGGGGTCCTCACCACAACCGCGTAGCTGCCGCTGGCGGTCAGATGCCCGCGACTGACCGAGCGCCAGCCTGCATCACCGTAGCGCTGGGCAGTGACGGTCTGGCCCCGCTTGGCGGGATAAATGGTGCCCTGCAGCGAGAGCTGAATCGTCACCTTCTTGGGGTTGCTGACTACGGTCTTGGTGCGGTCACCTTTCTCCGTTAGTGTCGCGAATGACATGTAGGTGCTGCGTGTCTCGAACAGCTGTTGGAGCTGTATCCCAGTCACGGTGCTGGCGCCGTCCGTGCCCACGACCAAGGCGCGAACCACGCGGGGGGAGACGCCGACTTGTGTGATCTTGATGCCCTCGAGCGCCCCTTTGCAGAGCGTGCCGAGCTTGTGCTCGGCCGCCGTCAGGGCGTAGGAGTCCATCCAGCGGTAGTACGGGTTGCTGTAGGCGTTGTCGTAGGGATCCGCCACGCCGCGCAGCCAGGGCTCGGGCGCGAAGTTGTACCAAACGTTCTGAATGCTCTCCGTAGAGCCGCCCGAACTCGCAAAGAAGTAGGTGACCGCCGGGTGGCCCTGGTACTCAACGACCGTTCCCGAAGTCGCCGAGACAGCGGCAATGCCGGTCGCGGTCTCCTTGCTGACGGGGCCGTACATCTGCGAGCGCGTGTCGTCGTAGAGATCGAAATCAGGCGCCACCGCCGGCGCGGCTATCGCGTAGGTGCGCGCCGCCACGGCCTGCGCCTCGAGTGCCTGTGCCGGCCAACGGGACGGCATCTCCTCGGTAACTACGCCGCGGACGTAGTCATCGATCGGTACCGAGTTCACGGTCATCACTCCGCCCTTGCCATCGAGGCGAAGGACGAATGTGCCGTCGTACGCACCTTGGCCGACGAGGGTCAGTGGCGCACGCCCGCCGTGCACGGTCACGGGTGGGATAAAGGTGCCGACCAAACGTCGGCCGGTGAAGATGCGCAGTTTCGAACCGTCGGGGAGGACGCGGTACTTGCGTTCGTGGCTGAGCTTCTTTGGGGACCCGACGATCGCAGTGGCGCCCTGGAAAACAGCCCCGCCTTCGTGCAGCAGCACGGTCACCGTCCGCTTCGGCTTGATCTTGCCGAGGGTGGTACCCGAGTAGTAGTGGGCGAGGATCTGCTCGTACTTGTAACCGTGCAGCGCGAAACCGGCGGCGCCGTACTGACTCATGCCCACGCCATGGCCGAATCCGGCACCGCTGATGTAGAACCGTGATGCGACGCGCGAAGACATGGTTGTCGTTGTGGTCCTGACCCTCGCGCTCGCGGGCGCTGCAACCGCGGTCAGGGCCAGCAGCGCAAAAACCACGGCGCGCGCTGCAGCAGTCAGCTTGGGGCGATCCATCGCAGCTTTTCATGCAAGCACAACAGCTCGGAGGTAGCCGCCGCGGTGTTTGGATGGGCGGCGGACCGCCCGAACTTGCCGTCACCGGAACGCTCCCGCCACAATGGTGCTCTGAGATTCCGCCGGGAGATCAGAATGCAACTGCGGGGTACAGCGAGGGACGCACAATGAGCCTACGAGCCTGTGGTCGCTGTGGCGCCCAACCTTCAGCCGGCCGCTCGCGAGAACTGTCGACAGACCGATGAGCGACGCCGTGGAACTGCAGGTCGGCGCGCGTGCCGTGCGGATCTCGAACCCCGACCGGATCTACTTTGCGCAGGGCAACGCCACCAAGCTGGATCTCGCGTGCTACTACATGAGCGTCGGCGATGGGATCGTGCGCGCATTGCGTGAGCGACCGTGCATGCTCCATCGCTTCCCGACCGGGGTGGAGGGGGAGAAGGTCCACCAGAAGCGCATTCCGAAGGGNNTGCGTGACTGAGCTTGCAAGCGTCATTTGGGCGGTGCAGATGTCAACAGTTGAGTTCCATCCGTGGAATTCCAGGCGCGCGGACGTGGAGAAGCCGGATGAGTGGCGCATCGACATCGACCCGATGCCGCGTTGCCCGATGGAACGGGTGAAACACGTTGCGCTTGTCGTTCGCGAGGTACTCGTTGAACTGGGAGCCATAGGCTTCATCAAGACAAGTGGCGGGGACGGGTTGCACATCTATGTTCGAATCCCGCCGCGGTGGGGTTTTGGTCAGCTGCGACGCGCAGCGCTCGCGTTTGCTCAAGAGATAGAACGACGCGCTCCCGACGACGCGACGACCATCTGGTGGAGAAAGGACCGCGATCCGGAAAAGGTCTTCGTCGACTTCAACCAAAACGCACGCGATCACACGATCGCGTGCGCGTACTCGGTACGCGGCGTCTCGTCCGGTCGGGTCTCGACGCCGATCGCCTGGGAGGAACTGGAAACGGTGGACCCCTCGGAGTTCACGATCTCGACCGTGCCTGCCCGCTTTGCGAAGCTCGGTGACCTGCACGCCGGGATCGATGAGACGAGTTTCGACATAACCCCGCTGATCGAATGGGCTGACCGCGACGGCGTCGAGCTAACCAAATAGGCGTGGTCGGGACCGGCGCGTTCCTAAGGCGCGAGGCGCGGGCAGTCGAGAACAGCCTCGACTAGCTGACGGGGGATGTAGGCGAAGGGGTGGTGGAAGACGTCCAGCGGCCGCTCGCCCTCGCTGACCTCGATGAGGAACTGGCTCTCAGTGCGGGCGTCACGAACCGACACCCAGACGCCACTCGTCTCCGAATCCCACCAGAGCTGCACCTGGAGTCCGTTAACGAACCGGTAGTCGAGTTCCCGCATCGAGGCAACGCTTTCGATCGGCATCGGACGCGGGTCTGGCGCCAGGGGCGTACTGCTTTCTGTGTTGAGGCGAGTCTTCGAATGCATCGGATAAAGAAACCCGTGTGCCTATCGGGAGTTGCTGGCTTATACGTTGCGAGTGTGTTGTGAATCAATACGCACCGGCTATTCCGATGGATCACAAGTCACTGGTGCTGGGTGCCAGCCGAGCTCTGGTTCCGCTTCTCAAGCGCCGCGAGCCCTCGGGTCATGGGCGTTTCAGCGGCCACGATCTCCTGGTAATGCTGTTGCAAGAAGGCGCTCCGACATCGGTTCTGCAGGCGCGCCTGAACGGCGACCAGGAGGCCTTTGTAAACTCACGGATCCAGGAACCATGCGTTCGCTGAGGCTGCAACATGTTGGTGCGGTCTACGGAAGCTGCAACTCACCTCACGCCACGAGGTGACGCATTGGGCGGCAAGCCATGGGCTCATAGACGGGAACGAGGATGCCCGAGCGGGTGAGCCAGATTATTGAGCCTCGACCCGTCCCAATTTGAGCCTCGACCCGTCCCAATGGAACGCGAAGCCCCGACCACGGCTGACCCGGGGGCCGTCGGCGGCGCCCAGCCTCGCGGCGTCCTCAAACTCAGGCTCTGCCGCGAGGGGGCTTGCNNATCAGGGCGTACTCGGTGAGGCCCTGACCCTCGTCAGAGTCCAGTGCTTGACACACGGCGCAATGGAGGCGTGCGATGAATGAGTTCAACATGGTCAACTCCTTCATCGTCATATTGCGCTCTCGGCTTTAGGCCGCAATTAGGATTGCACGCGACTCCTAAAAGACGCTGGCCTGGCGCCACGCCGGGGGGTAATCGACCATGTCGTCAGGGCCGGCTCGGGTGACCACGGACCCCTCGAACCCGATGTCGATCAGCCTGCGCCGGGCGGTGCCGCTGCAGTGGGGATGGCGTTCTCGATGAGGACCGCTGCGATGGCGGCGGCGGTGGAGAAGGTTGAGGTGTTGAGGAGCCGGCTGCGGGCCGAGGCGCCATC
>PLES01000011.1:1898-2020 GCA_003137075.1 Solirubrobacterales bacterium | reverse complement strand
GCTGCGATGAACGGGCACAGCGGCGGCTGGATGTCGAAGGCGGCTAGGAGTCGTTCACGCGGTGTGAGGTCGGCGCGGTCGAACACCTCGGGCAGAACTTCGGGATCGAATCGCCGCAGGTG
>PLES01000011.1:0-1812 GCA_003137075.1 Solirubrobacterales bacterium | reverse complement strand
CGCGGCCCCTTCTCCAACTCCGTCATAGGCCTAGCGTAGCTCACGTGGGACCGATCGGTGTGCATAGCGCGATCATCTGTTACGGTAAGCACTCAGATCGGTGTACATAGCATCGGCTACCAATCGAATGGAGTAGTTATGGGAAAGCTCGATGGCAAGGTCGCGGTGATCACAGGTGGGACCAGTGGTATGGCGCTGGCCGGTGCAAAGTTATTCGTTGAGGAAGGAGCTCACGTCTTCATCTCGGGCCGGCGGAAGGACGCCGTGGACGAAGCCGTTGAGCTGATCGGTCGGAGCGTGACCGGTGTGCAGGCTGATTCTGCCAACCTCGCCGATCTGGATCGTTTGTTCGAGACGGTCAAGCAGGAAAAGGGCGCAGTTGACGTGTTGTGGGCAAGTGCCGGGGCGGGCGAGCAGAGCAAGCTCGGCGAGATCACCGAGGAGCAGTTCGATGCCGCGTTCTCGGTGAACGCGCGCGGCACGCTGTTCACGGTCCAGAAGGCACTACCACTGTTCAAAGACGGAGGCTCGATCTTCATGACCGGGTCAAACGCTTCGCTCAGGGGATACCCCAACTGGGGCGTATATGCAGCAAGCAAGGCCGTGTTGCCCGCTTACGCACGGGTGTGGGTGTCCGAGCTGAGGGACAGGAAGATCCGGGTGAACGTGCTGACCCCGGGCCAGGTCGCCTCCCCGATGCTCGACCAGGTGATGGACGCGGAGATGAAGGCGCAGTTCGAGTCCGTGATCCCGCGGCGAGAGATGGGCCGCCCAGAGGAGATCGCGTCGGTCGCGTTGTTCCTCGCCTCGGACGACTCGAGCTACGTCAATGGCATGGAGCTGGTTGTCGACGGCGGCGCCACAGTGATCTAAGCGAACCTCGACACGTCGGCCCAGCAAGCAAGCAAGTTCCAACGACCAACTGACCCATACACAAACAAAGGAAAACACGACATGACCACCATCAGCATCATCGGCTCGGGCAACATGGCAAGAGCCATCGGCGCCCGGGCGGCAAATCACGGCCACACCATCGAGTTCATGAGCCGCAACACCGCTAAGGCTCAGGCGCTTGCCGACCAAATCGGCAACGGAGCCACCGTCGGCACCTTCGGCGCAAGGCCGGCGGGTGACATCGTCATCGTGGCCGTCCTGTTCGCCCGCGCAGTTGACGTGGTCGCGCGCTACGGCGATGCGCTGACCGGAAAGATCCTCGTCGACATCACTAACCCGTTCAACGCCGACGCAAGCGGATTGGTGACTACCGAGGGCAACTCGGTGTCCCAGCAGATCGCCGCCGCTGCCCCCGTGGGCGTACACGTCGTGAAGGCATTCAACACAATTTTGCATGACGTCCTAGCTCAAGAGAAGCCCGTGGACGTGTTCTTCGCCGGCGACGGCCCCGAGGCGAAGGCCCGCGTCGCGGCGTTTCTGGAGAGCTTGGACATGCGGCCCCTTGACGCAGGAGGGCTCGCAATGACCTACGTCCTTGAATGGGCCGGCATCCTTCTGGTTGGTCTGGCAAACAACGGCGCCGGCTTCGACATCGCCTTGGAAGCCAAAGCGCTCTGAGAATTTTCTTGAGTAGTGAATATGTCGGCCGTTGTTCCGGACGTCGTGTTGGATTCGGCTCACTTGCACGAAATGGTTGTGATACGTAGTCAGCAAACAAGTCAGCAATTTCTGTGAACTGCGGCGAATTTTGGTGATCTCAAAAAGTGGCAGACATCTGACGCTTCCTGTATTCCCAATTCACAGGGACTCGCCGAGACTCGGCTTTGGTCGATGGCATGCAAGGGGTCAGGAGTTCGA